>DUEN01000200.1 GCA_011176545.1 Caldilineae bacterium
CGGAGCGCCCTGCCTTCCGAGTGACCGCTCAGCGCAGCGGCGACCACGCGTACCAGTCCCCGGACATCGCCGCCGCGCTGGGAACCGGCCTCGTCTGCCGCTTTGGCTGGCCGGTTAAGCTCAAAGGCTTCAACCTGGAGGTCATGGCCCACCTCCAGGGAGACGAGCTCACGCTGGGGATCACGCTTAGCCCGGAGGGATTATATCGCCGCGAGCGGGTAGCGTGGGGCCGTACCGCGCTGAAAGGAAGCATCGCCTACGCGATGGTCCGCCTGGCGAGGCCGCGGCCAGGCGAGCTGCTGGTGGATCCCATGTGTGGGGTTGGCACGATCCCTATCGAGGCCGCTCTGGCCTGGCCTGGCCTTCGCTGCTGGGGCGGCGACCTCTCATGGAGCGCGGTTTCAAGGGCCGCCTTGAACGCCCGACATGTGAACGCCCCCGTGCATCTGTTCCGCTGGAACGTGCGCCGCCTCCCCCTGCCTGAAGGCTCCGTTGACGCCCTCGTGTGCGATATGCCCTTCGGCCGTCGCGTGGGATCTCATGAGCTGAACCGCCGAATCTATCCACCCGCCCTGCGTGAGATGGCGCGCGTCCTTCGCGTGGATGGACGGGCCGTCCTGCTGACATTGGAGAAGCGGCTCATGGAGCAGATCCTGCGCGGGGATCCACGCTGGCGTCTCGATGCCGTTCACCTCGTCAACGTCGGCGGCCTCGAAGCGCGCCTCTACCTCCTGCGAAGGTTGCCACCCCGTGATGAAGAGGTGAGTTCATGAAGGTAGAACGATTGCCCGATAATCCCATCATCACGCCTGACATAGGCTCGCTGGAAGGCAACATCAACGGACCCTCGCTCATCCGGGTGCCGGATTGGCTGCCCAACCCGCTGGGGCGTTACTACTTGTACTTCGCACACCACAAGGGCAAGTACATCCGGCTTGCCTACGCCGATCGATTGGAGGGCCCGTGGACCGTCTACGAGCCGGGGACGCTGCGAGTGGAGGAATCCTATTGCTTCGATCATGTGGCCTCGCCGGATGTGCACGTGGACGAGGAGCGGCGCGAGATCCGCATGTACTACCATGGTCCGGTTGCGGAGGCGGAGATCCGGGATCAGCAGAGCGCCGCGTATCCGTTCTTAGGGAGGCAGCGTAGCCGGGTAGCTCTGTCCCGGGATGAGCTTCACTTCACCGCCCGACCGGAGATCCTGGGGGCGTCCTATTTCCGGGTCTTTCGCTGGCGTGGCGATTACTACGCCCTGGGCATGCCCGGCATCTTCTATCGATCTCGGGATGGGCTCACCGGCTTTGAACAGGGTCCCACCCTCTTCACCCCCGACATGCGGCATAGCGCCGTCCTGGTCAGGGGGGACACTCTGTACGTCTTCTATAGCAACGTGGGCGACTCTCCTGAGCGCATCCTGCTCTCCACCATCGAACTGACCGACGATTGGATGCAATGGTGTGCCTCCGATCCCATCACGGTGTTAGAGCCGGAGATGGAGTACGAGGGCGCCCATCTCCCGCTGGAGCCCTCCGTGCGGGGATGGGCGCCGCAGCCGGTGCATCAGCTTCGCGATCCCACCCTCTATCAGGAAGGGGATGAGACATACCTCCTTTACTCCGTCGCTGGCGAACAGGGAATCGCCATCGCTCGTATTGTCGAATGGTAAGCTCTATATCAAGTGCGAGCCTAGCTCAAGTAACCATGAACCATCCCAGGGGAGGAGAAGAGAAGGCGATATGATCACTCAACCTAAGTATGTGTCCCTTACCTCTGGCCATGCAGAGGGCATGGATGAGTTGGTGGCCTTTGATAACGCCCTCGCGACTGCCGGCATCGCCGACTTGAACCTCATCAAGGTGAGCTCTATCGTCCCTCAAGGCGCGCGGTTAGTCCCCCTGCGGGAGTTCCCCATAGGCAGCTTGGTCCCCACGGTGTACACCCGCATCGAAAGCGATACTCCAGGGGAGACGATCGCTGCTGCCGTAGCTCTGGGGCTGAGCCCCGATGGTCGCGGAGTGATCATGGAATATGCCACGCGAGGCCCCGCCACGGAGGCCGAGGCAGTGGCTCGCGCCAGGGTCGAAGCGGCCTTCGCGGCACGCGGTATTCCACTCCATGAGTGCCACGTCGTGTCGGCAGAGCATACCGTGCAGAAACACGGATGTGCCGTGGCTGCTGCGATCTTGTGGGGGGATGAGCTAGAGGAGCGACTCGAGGAATGGGAGACCGAAGCTTGGACGCCGGATGTGCGCTTTAGCGTTCGCGTTCGAGAGCGCATCTTCAGCCAACGTTCTCCTTATCAACATATCGAGATCGTAGACACCTTCGCCTTCGGTCGCATGCTTTGGCTGGACGACACGGTGCAGACGAGTGAAGGGGATCAGTGGGCCTACCACGAGATGCTGGTCCATGTCCCCATGTTCACTCATCCCAACCCTCGCCGGGTGCTCATCATCGGGGGTGGCGATGGTGGCGCGCTGCATACGGTGCTCCACCATCCGATCGAAGAGGTCACCATGGTGGAGATCGACCGCGACGTCATCCGTGCCTGCCGCGAGTACCTGCCCTCCGTCTCCGCGGGGGCGTTCGACGACCCTCGTGTCCGCTTGGTCTACAAGGACGCGTTCACCTTCCTTGACGAGGATCATGACCCCTTCGACGTCATGATCCTGGATATCCCGGATCCGATAGGCCCGGCCATGCGTCTTTTCACCCCTGAGTTCTATAGGAAGGTTTACGCTAACCTGCGATCTCCGGGGGTCGTCGCTACTCAAAGCGGCTCTCCGTGGTTGCAACCGGATGTGGTTATCCGGGCCGTGAACGCCATGCGCGCTCACTTCTCGCAAGTACGTGTCTACCTGGGACATGTCCCTACCTATCCGGCGGGCTTATGGAGCTTTGCTATGGCCGCCCGAGGGTACAGGACGGAGGTGCCGTCTGAGGAGGAACTGGCCGAGCGTTTCCAGCGCCTAGCCCTGAAGACCCGATATTACACGCCTGAAATCCATCGGGCCGCCTTCGTCCTTCCTCCCTTCATACAGGAATTGCTCGATTGATAAACGAAGGGACATCATCATGAAGGAAGGATTCCCTCTGCTCGCGACCTCTCCCTTCATGGGGATCCGATGTGATGGCCCTCCACAGGCCCAGATCGTTGGCTTCCCTTATGAAGCCACGTCCTCCTTTCGCTCTGGGTCGCGCTTCGCGCCTAATGCCATCCGCAAGTACGCGGATAGCCTGGAGACATATAGCCCTTACCGTCAACGGGACCTGGCGGACATCGCCTTAGCCGACCTGGGGAACCTGAACTTCGAGGATACCCTGTACGTCCTCATCCCCAACCATCTGGACGAACTACGGCTCTGGTGCGCGAAGATCCGCTCGCGCGCGTTCACCCTCTTCCTGGGCGGGGAACATACCTCTTCCCTCGCTTTCATCTCCGAGGAGGACGCGGCTGATCCGGGGTTTCTGATCTTGGTGCTCGATGCCCACTTGGATCTGCGCGATACTTATCAGGGAACCCCTTATTCACACGCCTCCTGGTTGCGTCGCGCTTTAGAACGATTGGGGCCGGAACGCGTGATCCTTGCCGGCGCGCGTTCAGGCACTCAGGAAGAATTTCGCCTCGCGCGGGAAGTGGGAATCCTCGCCCCTCGTCCGCGGGCCATCCTGAGCCTTCTGGAAGAACGTCGTCCGCGTCGTATCCACCTCTCCATCGATATTGATGTGCTAGACCCATCTGTGGCCCCTGGCACGGGGAATCCGGAACCGATGGGCTGGCAAGTGGCCGACGTGATGGAGCTTCTAGAATACTTGACGGCATGGAACGTGATCTCCGCCGATCTGGTGGAATACAGCCCCCCTTACGATCCCTCAGGGAAGACCGGGATCGTGGCCGCTTTCCTGGCTCGAGAGCTCCTTCTGGCCTTCGCAGGGTGATGTCGGAGGCCCCTGGTAGATCAAGCGACAGCTACAGGAACGCTGGAGGGATGGCGATGAAGATCATGAGAGAGGAAGCATTTCCCATCATCGGTGAGCTACGCTCTTGCCCCCTTATCAAGCGATACGAGGCGAATCCGATCCTCACCGCGGAGGATGTGCCGTACCACGCCACCCTGGTCTTCAACCCGGGCGTGACCCGCTATCAGGGGAAGTACGTCATGGTCTTTCGCAACGACTATGGTTCGGCCGAGGAGCAGCGCCTGGACGGCACCAACCTGGGGCTGGCCTTCAGCGACGACGGCATACATTGGGAAGTCCAGCCCAAGCCCTGCTTCGAGCTATCGGATGAGGAGATCATCCGGGCCTACGACCCACGCCTGATCGTGATCGATGGGCGGTGCTATATGTGCTTCGCTGTGGATACTCGCCACGGCGTGCGTGGCGGGATCGCCGTCACCGACGACTTCGAGACGTTCGAGATCCTGAGCATGTCCGTGCCCGACAACCGCAACATGGTGCTGTTCCCGGAGAAGATCGGTGGCATGTACGTCCGGCTGGAGCGTCCCTTCCCGGTCTACAGTCGCGGCGGCATCGAGCGCTTCGACATCTGGATATCGGACTCGCCTGATCTCCGGTATTGGGGGAACTCCGAGCTTCTGCTGGCGGTAGAGGACATCCCCTTCGCCAACACGAAGCTAGGCCCCGCTGCACCGCCGGTGAAGACGCCCCATGGCTGGCTGACTACCTTCCATGCCGTTGACTTCGACCCGGCCCGGGGCAAGAACGGCTGGGAGGAGAGCTGGAAGAAGCGATACACGGTGGGCGTCATGCTGCTGGATCTGGACGACCCCCGGCGGATCGTGGGGGTATACAAGGAGCCGCTCCTGGTGCCGGAGGCCCCCTACGAGGTGGAAGGTGGATTCCGCAACAACGCCATCTTCCCATGTGGGATCGTCCTGGAGGACACGGGCGAGGTGAAGCTCTACTACGGCGCGGCGGATACCGTCATCTGCCTGGCCACCGCTCACGTGGATGACCTGGTCCGCCTATGCCTTGAGGGTTCGGCCTGAAGGCTCACTTCGTGGATGCGCTGAAAGGTCGTAACGAGAAGTGGTCGCTCATATTAGCATGATAAATGGACGACGCAGGTGTTACTGTCGGGGCGCACGGTCGTGCGTTCCTGCCAGAAGGTCGTGCTCTCTATTCCAATATGAGCAGGTGTGGTAGAATGGCCCCATCAACATAATGGGCGGGTCCTTATGTCCATCCGGCTTCTGCCTCCGGAGGTAGCCGACAAGATCGCGGCCGGCGAGGTCGTCGAACGTCCGGCGTCGGTCGTCAAGGAGCTGTTGGAGAACAGCCTCGATGCCGGGGCGATGGAGATGCGCGTGGAGGTCGTGGAGGGTGGCCGTCGGCTAATCCGCGTGATCGACGACGGCCACGGCATCCCGGCCGCAGAAGTGAAGCTCGCCTTCGCCCGCCACGCCACCAGCAAGCTGCAGACGGCTGATGACCTCAATCGTATCACCACGCTGGGCTTCCGCGGGGAGGCGCTGGCCTCCATCGCCGCCGTCGCCCACGTCACCATGTTGACCCGCCACGTGGACGAGCCAATAGGTACGCAGATCCGGTTGCGAGGAGGGGCCATCGTCAGCCACGAGCGACGTGGCGCGCCGCCCGGCACGACGGTCACCGTGGAGCATCTCTTCTTCAATACGCCGGCCCGCCTCAAATTCATGCGACGGCCGGCCACTGAGGCCGCCCACATCCAGAACGTGGTCACTCGTTACGCTCTGGCCTTCCCTCAGCGGCGCTTCAGCCTGCTGAGCGACGGCCGGCTGGTCTTCCAGAGCACGGGATCGGGCGATCGCCGCGATGTCCTGCTGAAGATGTACGGCGTGGACGTGGCGCGCGAGATGATCACCATCGAGCCGCGGGAACACTATGGCGTGCGCGTGTACGGCTATATCTCGCAGCCCAGCGTGCATCGCGCCAACCGCTCCTACGTGACCTTCTTTGTGAACGGCCGATGGATCCACGACAGCAGCCTGAGCTATGCCGTGATCCAGGCGTATCATACGCTGCTGCCCCAAGGGCGCTTCCCCATCGCGGTCATCTTCCTGGAGATGCCGCCGGAGAAGGTGGACGTCAACGTGCATCCCACGAAGGCGGAGGTCCGCTTCCAGGACGCGCGGGCGGTCTTCCGCGCGGTGGAGCGCGTCGTGCGCGGCGCGTTGGTCGCTCATGCCGAGGTACCCTCCATTCGCCCCTTGGACTCCCATGCGCCGGATTGGGCCGAACGTCGTCAAGCCCTGCTACAGGCCGGCCGCGAGGAGGCTCCCGTCCAGGGGGAGCTTGCCCTGCCGCACTTGGACGTTGAGAGGAAGCCCCCGCTGACTCCAGGTATCGAGGCGTCCCATGCACCGCGGGGCGAGGATGCCCTGCCCGCGCTGCGCGTGGTGGGCCAGATCGGGGCCAGCTACATCGTCGCCGAGGGACCCGAGGGGATGTACCTGATCGATCAACACGCCGCCCACGAGCGCATCCTGTATGAGGAGATGATGGCGCACCGCGTGAACGGCGATGTGCCGCGTCAGCAACTTTTGGAGCCTATATCCATCACGTTGCCTCCCACGCTCGCGGTCCTGGCGGAGGCGGAACGGGATCGGCTGGCCGCTCTAGGGTTCGACCTGGAGCCTTTCGGTCCCAACACCTTCCTCCTGCGCTCGGTCCCAGCCATCCTCAGCCGCGGGGACCCCCGACAGACGCTGGAGGACCTGTTGCACTCCCTGGAGGGGGAGCGCCATCTCGTCGATCAGGCGAAGGAGGAGGCGCTGATCCGATCGATCTGCAAGCGGGCCGCGGTGAAGGCCGGGCAGCCGCTCTCCATGGCGGAGATGGAGGAGATGATCCGGCGGCTGGAGCGGTGTCGATCGCCGCGTACGTGCCCACACGGCCGGCCCACCATGATCCACATCAGCACCCATCAACTCGCTCGCGAGTTTGGGAGGCGCTGAACTGTATCAGACGGGTTGAGGTTAGCATATTTATCGGAGATGTGCTATAATCGCGCCCAGATATACAGGGTATGTGCTTCTAAGGCGTTTGCCATTCATCTTTTCATGATCAATATCCCTTCGAAAGGAGTAGGGTTGGCCAGGTGAAAGTCTCAACGGAGCCATTGGATAACTGCCAGGTTGCTTTAACGATCGAGGTTGAACCAGAGCGAGTCGAGCAATATCTGCGTCGCGGGGCGCGGCGGCTGGCTCAGCAGGTGCGCATCCCCGGCTTCCGCAAGGGGAAAGCGCCATACCAGGTCGTCGTCGCCATGCTCGGTAAGGACACGATCTACAACGAGATCCTCGAAGATCTGATCAATGACGCGTACCGCGAGGCGTTGTCTCAGACGCAGTTGGAGCCCATCGATCGAGCGGAGTTGGAGGACGTCCAGATCGAGCCCACGGTGATCCGGATGCGCGTTCCACTACCGCCGAAGGTCAAGCCGGGCGACTACAGGTCCATCCGCATCGAGCGGGAGGAGGTCGAAGTCTCCGACGAGGAGGTCGATGAGATCCTGGAGGAGCTGCGCGAGTCGCGATCCCGATGGGTCGAGGTCGATCGTCCAGCCCAGTACGGTGATCTCCTCACGGTGGACATCAAGGGGACCGTCGATGGCGAGACCCTCATCGATCAGACGGATTGGGACTTCGTCCCCGCTGAGAACCCGGAGGCGGAGCTCATCCCTGGGTTTGATGCCGCCTTCATCGGCATGAAACCCGGCGAGACCCGGGAGTTCACCCTGACCTATCCGCCTGATTCGAACTCCCGTTGGGCGGGGAAGGAGGCGCATTTCGTCGCTACCCTCAAGAGGGTGCAGGAGCGCGAGGCGGTCGAGCTTAATGATGAGTTCGCCGCCTCGATCGGCGATTTCCGGACCCTCGAGGATCTGCGTCGAAGCATCCGAGAGGGGTTGAAAGCCGAGCGTGAATTAGAGGCCCGCTCCAAGGATCTGGAGGAAGTGCTGGATGCCCTGGTTGCCGGGGCCGAGGAGATCAGCTACCCACCCATTCTGCTGGAGCGAGAGATCGATGACATGATCGAGCGGCAGGAGAGGCAGCTACGCGCCCAGGGGATGGAGCTTGAGGATTATCTCAGGCTGAACCAGATGACGCGCGAGCAGTATCGGGAATCCCTGCGATCTCAGGCTGAACGGCGTCTGGTGCGTAATCTGCTCCTGGGCGCCGTCGCGGAGGCGGAAGGGATCACGGTAGAGCCGGAGGAGATCGAGGCCGAGATCGCCCGGATCACTCAGGATCTGGACGAGCAAGCACGGGAGGGGTACCAGCGCATCCTGCGGACGGCCACCGGCCGGCAGCTTATCGCCAACGACATCCTGACGCAGAAGACGCTGGATCGCCTGCTGGCCATCGCCCGGGGCGAGCTGGAGGAGGCTCCCGAGGAGGCCGCCGAAGAGGGACAGGAGGAAGCCGAGGCGGCCGAGGCGGAGGAGCCCGCCGCTGAAGTTGAGGCTGCGGCCTCGAGCGCGGAGGCGGAGACAGCCTCGGAGGCGAGCGAGGAAGCTCCTCAAGAGGAGGCTGCTTCTCCGGATGCCCCTGAGGGCGATGAAGAACGCGGGGAAGAGGCCGCGGAGGAAGAGACGTCTGAGGAGGCCGAAGAGGCTTCGACGGCTTCCTCTTAGAGCGGCTCTGAAAATACACCGCGAAGGCACCAAGGCGCTAAGGAAAGCGCACGGTTTTATCAATCAACAAGTCTCAGCGAAATGGTGTGGAGAGTATGGTGGTGAAACCTAAAGCGTTAATCCCTATGGTCATCGAGCAGACCGGGAGGGGGGAGCGTGCCTATGACATCTATTCCCTCTTGCTGAAGGAGCGGATCATCTTTTTGGGCACGCCCATCACGGATCAGATAGCGAACCTGATAGTGGCGCAGTTGCTGTATCTCGATCGCGAGGACCCCGAGAAGGATATCCAGTTGTATATCAACTCGCCGGGAGGTGAGATCTACCCAGGCCTGGCGATCTATGATACGATGCAGATGATCAGTGCGCCCGTCTCCACCTTCGCCGTGGGATGGACGGCCAGCATGGGGACGGTGTTGCTGGCGGCTGGCACGAAGGGCAAGCGATACGCGCTGCCACACGCGACGATCCACATGCACTCGGCAATGGGAGGGGCGCGCGGCCCCGCCCCCGACGTGCAGATCCAATTGAATGAGCTCTTGCGTATGCAAAACCTGCTCCAGCGACTCCTGGCTCAGCATACCGGCCAGCCGTTGGAGCGCATCCAGCGTGACTTCGAGCGGGATTACTTCATGGATCCCCGCGGCGCGCTGGAGTACGGAATCATCGACCACATCATCGGGGAGGCTCCACCGTCCGAGGGGGACCACGACGAAGAAGACGGCGACAAGGATCGGTAGGATGGTGGTAAAAGACTCTGACAACGTGCGACGCTGTTCCTTCTGTCATCGCAGTGAGGATGAAGTACGTCGGCTAATCGCCGGGTCGGACAAGGTCTTCATCTGCGACGAATGCGTGGAATTGTGTCGGGAGATCCTGGAGGAGGAAGGCGTCACTCCCTCCTCCCAGTCTGTGGCCTGGGATCGCGTGTTGCAGCCCAGGGAGATCGTTGAAAAGTTAAACGAATACGTCGTCGGGCAGGACCGGGCGAAGAAGGTCCTGTCCGTTGCCGTTTACAACCATTATAAGCGGATTGCCCTGGGACAGGAGCGCTCAGATGTGGAGCTGCAGAAGAGCAACATCTTGCTCTTAGGCCCCACGGGCTGCGGCAAGACGTTGCTGGCGCAGACGCTGGCGCGTATTCTGGATGTGCCCATCACCATCGCCGATGCGACCAGCCTGACCGAGGCGGGATATGTGGGCGAGGACGTGGAGAACATCCTGCTTCGGCTGTTACAAGCCGCGGATTGGGACGTCGCCCGGGCTGAGATGGGGATCGTCTACATCGACGAGATCGACAAGATCGCCCGCAAGTCGGGCGATAACCCCTCGATCACCCGGGACGTCTCCGGCGAAGGCGTGCAGCAGGCCCTGCTGAAGATCATCGAGGGCACGGTGGCCAATGTGCCCCCTCAGGGAGGACGCAAGCATCCTGAGCAGGACTTCATTCAGATCAACACGCAGAACATCCTCTTCATCTGCGGCGGCGCGTTCGAGGGGCTGGATAAGATCATCGCCCGACGCATCGGGGTGAAAGGCCAGGTAGGGTTCGGCCGGCAGCATCGCCCTCGCAGCGCTGAGGAGGCCAAGGCGGCCTTGCTGCGGCAGGTCGCCCCGGAGGATCTGCTGGAGTACGGCCTGATCCCCGAGTTCGTGGGACGACTGCCCGTCGTCGTGAGCCTGGATCCGTTGGACAAGGATGCCCTCATCGCCATCCTGACGGAGCCCAAGAATGCCATCGTGAAGCAGTTCGAGCGCTTGTTCAGCTTGGATGGCGTGGAGCTGGTCTTCACGCAGGATGCGCTGGAGGCCACGGCCGAGGAGGCTATGAAGCGCAAGACCGGAGCGCGCGGCCTGCGCACGATCATCGAGGAAGTGTTGTTGGATGTGATGTACGAGATCCCTTCACGTCCCGAGATCGTGCGGTGCATCGTCAACGCGGATACCATCCTGCGGAAGAGGCCGCCGCTGTTGTTGACATGGGCGGATCGTCCCGTCTCGTTGGAACGGGAGCTGCGGGAGAGCGCCTGAGTCCGATGGCCGAGATGAGGCTGAGGGAGGGGCGACGGAAAATGCCCCTCCTTCTTTTTTGGGAATAGACAGCACACTCCTCTGTAGAGGTGACCGGCCGGTCGCCCCTACATGAAATGGGCCGCATAGCCTCATCGTAGGCACCCGCAAAAGGGTGGTGTCACCGCTCCGGCTGAAGGATGCGCACCGGCACAGGGCAGCGCTCCTGGAAGCGGCGAGCATCCGCCTCTGAGCCCACGATCTCGCCGTAGTGCATGGGGATGGCGAGTTTGGGCCGGAGCCGCCCGGCCAACTCTGCCGCCTGATCGGCGTCCATGACATACTTGCCGCTCACCGGCAGCAGGGCGATGTCCACTTTAAGATCATTCATCTCGGGGATAGGATCGCTGTCGCCGGTGTGATAAATCCGTTCCCCTCCCAGGGTGACGATGTATCCCACGTGTCCCGCCTGTTTCGGGTGGAAGGGCTTGTCGATGTTATAGGCGGGGACGACCTCCACTGGCACGCCGTTCAGGTCCAGTTGGTCGCCGGGCTGGACGATGGTCACGGGCGCCTTGAGCTTGGCGGCCGCGGCGGCCGGCGCGGCGACGACGGTCTCGGCCGTGCGCACCTTTTCCACATCCTCCGGGGAACAATGGTCGTAGTGGTCGTGGGTGATCAAGATGAGATGAGCTGGAGGCAGCCCCTCTGGCAGCTTCCAGGGATCGATATAGACGGTCTTCTCACCTTCTAACCGGAACGCATCGTGTCCCAGCCAGTGGATCTCCACCGTCATATGCCCCTCCTTTCGCCAGTGTGGCCAGACCCTAATGACCATCCAGGCGACGTGTTTTTAACCGTTGCCATCTCAGGCGAAGCATGCGCTGACACGTTCTAGGAGTGAAGTATAGCATTGGACTGGGAGGAGCGCCAGGGAGATCCGCGCTCGATGGGCATTTCACCTTGCCCATGGGTCCCTGGAGTTTGGTCCTTTTTCTTTTATTGGCATACACGACAAAAGCGTAGGGGCAACGCATAGTTGCCCTGGTAACGGTAGCGGAAGGCATTACCTTCCGCTACCCAAATCGCTCATATTGGAATAGGCGGCATAGTCCTACCGTAGGGGCGCACGGCCGTGCGCCCTTACATTAACAACAACGCCAATAACGCATGTGTACTGATATGAGCGACCCCAATAGTCAAACTTGAGTTCTGATAAAGTTGCTTTAGTTGAGGTAAAGGTGTACGTCTCGCGTTTTCCTTGGAAGCAAATCTACTAAAAAAGTTACAGTTATTGACGCAAGCCGCGGGCTATGTTACAATGGATCAGGTAATAGTTCCCCCGGATCTTGGGAGGGGAGCACACTGACGTTAAGGTGATCCTCCGATGGAAATGACCTGGACAGGTAATGCGATCGTGAAAAGTGAGGGATTGCTTGTGCAACCGGTGCGAAGGCGCGTACTCGAGATCTTGAAGGAGCGGGGGGGAGCTTCCGTCACGGAGCTGGCTGAAGAGTTGGGGATGGCTCCCGTGTCCGTCCGGCACCACCTGGACATCCTGCAGGGGCAGGGGTTGGTCGTGGTGTCCCGGGTGCGTCGGCGCCGAACTGTGGGACGGCCACAGCAGATTTATACGCTGACGGAGGCAGCCATCGATTATTTCCCCAACAACCTCCGTGAGCTGACCAGTGAGATCCTGGAAGAGATGAAGGAGGTGGCCACACCAGAGCAGGTGAAGGAGTTGCTGCGCAGGATCGCGCAACGCACGGCCGAGGAGGCACCGCCCCCTGAGGAGGGACAGACCTTCGAGGAGCGGTTGATACAGGTCGTCGAATTCCTCGGGCGGAAGGGATATCTACCCCGATGGGAGAAGGACGGGGAGGGTCGTTATCTCCTTCACATCATCAATTGTCCCTATGCCGGCGTGTCTGAGGAGCACCCCGAGCTCTGTCAGATGGATGAGCTCCTAGCTCATATCCTGTTAGGTGCCGCGCCGCGTCGCCTATCTCGCATGGCGGCGGGAGATCTGCGATGCACTTATCTTATCGAAGTTCCCTCCTCGCCACATGACGGTGGCTCAACCGAGCGGTCAGATGACCAGGCGTGAGTCTGGCCCCATGAGCGAAGCTCTGTGGGGATGGCCTGAGTCGTGATGGCCTCGTAGACGACGGGCGCTCCATGTCCCCCAATGCTGGATGGAGTGTTCAACATGATCCTCTGGGCCTCCTCAGCCCGGGCATGTGGGGAGGCTACATTCTAATGTACAGGTTGAGTCCGTCCTCATCCGAGATGGGTAGCCGGAGGCCTCTTGGCTACCCTTACGTGTCTATGGACCGCTGCCATGGAAATGTACGACCAATATGGGCGACACATCCACTACCTGCGCATCTCCTTGACCGACGCCTGTAATCTGCGTTGTGTCTACTGTATGCCGGAGCAGGCCTGTTTTCGGCCGCGAAGGGCGTTATTACAGGATGACGAGATCCTGATGCTGGTCCAGGCGGCCGTGGAATTGGGCGTGGACAGGATCCGTCTGACCGGTGGAGAGCCCACCATCCGCGCGAACATCGTCGATCTGGTCAGGCGCATCGCCCAGACGCCGGGCGTCCGTGATCTCTCTATGACGACGAATGGGGTGCTGCTGAAGGAGTTAGCGGCTCCCCTTGCTGAAGCCGGGCTCTCGCGTGTCAATATCAGCCTGGACACGTTGAACCCGGAGAAGTTTCACTGGATCACGCGCGGGGGGCATTTGGAGGATGTCTGGGCCGGGATCGAGGCCGCGGAGGCCGCCGGGCTGACCCCCATCAAACTGAACTGCGTGGTCACCCGTGGATATAACGATGAGGAGGTCGTGGATATCGCCCGGCTGACTCTAGATCATCCATGGGATGTACGGTTTATCGAGCTAATGCCGCTTGGGAGCGTGGCGCATTTTCAACGTGAGGCCCTCGTGCCCACGCAAGAGACGATGGAGCGCATCGTGGCGGAATTGGGGCCTTTGCAGGAGGTCTCAGGAGATAACGGCGCTGGCCCCTCTCGAGACTATCGATTGAGCGGCGCGCGAGGCACTTTGGGGTTCATCAGCTCGGTGACCGCTCCCTTCTGTGCCGAGTGCACCCGGATCCGGGTGACGGCGGACGGTAAGTTGCGTTTGTGCTTGCTGCGAGACGTCGAGATCGATCTGTTAACCCCTATGCGGGAAGGCATCCGCTTCGAGGCGCTGAAGGAGTTGATCCGCCGTGCCGTGTGGCATAAGCCGTGGGGACATGGCCTGCCTGAAGGGATGGCTCCTAAGGAACGGGCGATGTCGCAGATCGGCGGTTAGACGGCGTGCCTCACATAGGTGGCCGCTTTCTCATCCTGGCGCGTGTCGTGAGGGACGGGCGGCGGATCGCTTGTCCGCCGAAAGCCTAGCGATCGGGCCGGGGCGCTTGTGGCTCTCACGTGGTGTAGATATGCCGGGGGTACGTGAATCGCCATGGGTGCCTCGGCTTGCTTTTGCCCATTGGCGGGCTTCATGGGATAATATGAGGCCCTCGCGATGTATGAAGGCCCCTGCGGATGATGGAGCGAGGCATGATGAGGTGGGCTATTTGAGGAGGAGATCATGGTACAGCGAAAGGATCTTCATCAGGTAGGACCGTTCGTCTACGAAATCCCCAAGGATTACCGTTCTGATATGCGCGTCTCCGCGCTCCTCTATGCCGATGAGACGATCCTGGAGAGGGCGCTGGGAGATCGCTCACTGGATCAGCTGGCCAACACGGCGACGTTGCCGGGTGTCGTGGGACATGCGCTGGCCATGCCGGATATCCATCAGGGCTACGGATTCCCCATCGGGGGCGTCGTGGCCACTCGCGTGTCGGATGGCGTGATCTCTCCCGGCGGGGTGGGCTACGATATCAACTGTGGTGTTCGCCTGTTGGGAACGCATCTCAGTCATGAGGAGCTGGAACCCTATCTAGATGACCTGGCGACAGCATTGCAGCATCATATCCCCAGCGGGGTTGGCGGGAGCGGCTTTCTCCGACTCGATACGAAGGAGCTGGACCAGGTGCTGGAGCAGGGGGCTCGTTGGGCCCAGAAGCGCGGCTTCGCACGCCCCGAGGATCTGGAGCGCACCGAGGAGAGCGGATGCATCGAAGGGGCGGATGCCAGCAAGTGCTCGCCGAGGGCCAAGCAGCGCGGCCGTGATCAGATCGGCACCCTGGGCGCGGGCAACCACTTCTGCGAGCTGGATGTTGTGGAGGAGATCTACGATCCCGAGGTTGCCGAGGTGTTCGGTCTCTTCCCGGGCCAGGTGTGTCTGCAGATCCACTGTGGCTCGCGCGGCTTCGGTCACCAAGTGGCGACCGACTACGTGAACCTGTTCCAGCGTGCCGTGCAGCGATATGGGATCCGCCTGCCGGATCGCCAGTTGGTGTGCGCGCCGGTCGAGAGCCCTGAGGGGCAGGATTATCTGGCCGCCATGAAGTGTGCCGCCAACTACGCCTGGGCCAACCGTCAGGTGCTGACCCATCAGGCGCGAGAGGCGTTCGCCCAGGTGCTCGCCGGCAAGGTAAGGGACTGGGACCTCTTCCAAATCTACGACATCGCTCATAATATCGCCAAGATTGAAGTCCACGAGGTGGATGGGCGCCGCGAGCGCGTGTGCGTGCATCGCAAAGGAGCGACCCGAGCCTTCGGCCCAGGGTCGGAGGCCCTTCCCGCGGATTACCGTGCGGTCGGCCAACCCGTGTTGGTCCCGGGCTCCATGGGCACCGCCTCGTGGGTCCTGGTCGGCACGGAGCAAAGCATGCGCGAGACGTTCGGCTCGACCTGTCACGGTGCCGGGCGCATGATGAGCCGGGCCCAGGCCAAGAAGCGGATCCGCGGCGAGCGGCTGAAGCGGGAGTTGGAGGCGGAAGGCGTCCATGTGCGGGCGGGCAGCATGGCCGGATTGGCGGAGGAGGCGCCGGAGGCTTACAAGGACGTGGATCGCGTCGTGGAAGTGGTGGACGCCGCGGGCATTGCCCGTAAGGTGGCCCGTCTGCGCCCCCTGGCGGTGATCAAGGGTTAAGCCTCCCCTTCACGACCAGGGTAAACATCGCTCGCGCGGCGACCCGGAGGGGACGACGGTGCGCATCCTTTTCGTAGAGAAACAGATCGACTATGAGCCGCAAGGCATCATGTCCCTCTCAGCCTGCCTGAAGGAGGCGGGGCACGAAGTCTATCTGGCCATCGCCACCCAGGAGGATCCGGTCCGCGTGGCAATGGAGATCGAGCCTGACATCGTCGGATATTCCGTGATGACGGGCTCGCAGCAATGGTACTTTGATGTGAACCGGCGCATTCGCGCCGCGTTAAAGGATAAGGCGCCTTTCTCCGTGTTCGGCGGGCCCCATCCCACCTTCTTCCCGGAGATGATCGCGGAGCCCGGCGTGGATGGCGTCTGTATCGGCGAGGGGGAGGGGCCCATCGTCGATCTGGCGAACGCGCTAGGCAACGGCGGCCTGAAGCCGGACATCCCCAACTGGTGGTTCAAGATCGATGATGAGATCGTGCGCAATCCGGTTCGTCCCCTCATCCGGGACCTGGATAGCCTGCCCATGCCGGATCGGGCGCTCATCTACGAGAAGCACCGGCCCACGCGGGAGTCGCCCATCAAGCACTTCATGGGCTCTCGTGGGTGTCCTTACAATTGCACGTATTGCTTCAACCATGCCTATTATCAGATCTACAAGGGGGAGAGGCGAGGTAACCAACGAAGCGTTGACCACATCATACAGGAAGTGAAATGGGTGCGGGAGCGTTATCCGCTGGAGCAGGTCGTCTTTCTAGATGACCTGTTCATCATCTACGATGACTGGCTGGAGGAGTTCGCCGAGAAGTGGCCTAAAGAGGTCGGCCTGCCCTTCTTCTGCAACGTGCGCGCCAATCTGATCGTGCGTGGGCCACACAAGGTGGAGCTGCTGAAGAAGGCTGGCTGCAGCACCGTGAGCATGGGGATCGAGACAGCCAACGATCGGATCCGTATGGAGCTGCTCAAGCGTCACATGACCAGAGAGCAGATGATCCAGGCGGGCCGCATGTTCCGGGAGGCGGGGATTCACATCACGTCAACCAACATGCTGGGCTTGCCTACCAGCACGCTGGAGGATGACCTGGAGACGATGCGGCTGAACGCGGCAGCTCGCATCTCCTACGCCCACGCGTTCCTGTTTCAGCCGTATCCCGGCACCGAGTTGGGGCAATTCACCCTGGAGAACGGCCTCATGGAGGGCACCTTTGACGATATCTCCTCCGTGGCCTGGGAGCGGTCCATTCTGGTGTTCAAGGACGAAAAGGAGAAGCGGCAGGTCGAGCACCTCCAGCGCCTCTTCGCCATCGGGGTGGAGTTCCCGTGGTTGGAACCGGTCATCCGACAGTTGATCAAGCTGCCGCATAATAAAGTCGTGGATACCGTCTTCTGGTGGTTGCATAAGCTCTTCAAGGGATACGCCATCTATCATCGCGTGCATCCCATCAAGATGAAGCCGCTGGACCTGGTGAAGGCGGCCATCCACTTCCTCCGCATGGAGGCGTGAGGAAGCATCTGAATTCTGAACTGGCATTGGTATGCCGTTGTTAAGCTGAAGATAGCTGGATGCTGACCGGAGATACCAAGGAAGGACGTCTTTAGTTCTTGCCTCGTGCGATGAGTTACAGAATGTCACGATGAACTTTTGCTCGTTAGTCAGGAGATGACATATGGTTTCTGTGCCAGGGTTTGATCGGATCACCTTTGATCCCAACGTTATGGGAGGACGCGCTTGCATTCGAGGTATGCGAATCACCGTCTCCCTGATCCTAAACCTGATTGCTAACGGGATGAGCGTTGAAGAGATCGTTGAGGCCTATCCTTATCTAGAGCCAGAAGATGTTCGTCAGGCGTTACGTTATGCTGCCTGGCTGGCTGAAGAGACGATCTACGCCTTGGAGATGAACCCAGTATGAGATTTCTTGCCGATATGGGGATCTCGCCAAGGGCGGTGACGTTTCTTCGGGAACAGGGATGTGAGGCAATTCATCTTCACGAGGAGGGATTAGACTGTCTGGAAGATCCAGCGATCCTGGCTAAGGCCCGAGAAGAGGGGTTCATTCTATTAACCCATGACTTGGATTTCGGGGAGCTTATCGCTGCTAGCGGCGCGCGGCTTCCCAGTGTTATCGTGTTCCGCCTGCGGGATATGCGTCCTGAAAATGTCAATCGATACCTACAGCGTATACTAGAAGAGCATGCAGAGGTCTTGATGAACGGGGCGATTATAAGCGTAACTGAAGGACGCATCCGGGTTCGCCCTCTTCCCTTGCAAACAGAGTAGTTATCACCAGGCAAAAGTTGGTATCCGTTCTCGTTGATCCATCTATGTTGATGCTCGGATAGACCAGCCGAGTTCTTCATTAACTAGGAGGTAATCTGTGCGTGTCGCGTTGATTAATCCGCGTTTCCGTCTGCCGATCGATACCCGCACGACACCTCATCTGGGGCTGGCGTACCTGGGGGCCGTGTCGGAGGAGCGGGGCGATGAGGTCCGCATCTTCGACGCTGATGTGGAGGATCAGCCTTTGGAGGAATTCCTGCGCGAGTTTCGCCCCCACATTGTCGGCATCACCGCCAACACGCCCCAGGTGAAGCAGGCATGGCGGACCGCGGCCGCCGTGAAGCGCGTGTTGGATATCCCGGTGGTGCTGGGCGGCCCGCACCCCAGCGTCGTCTCCGAGAACCTGGATTTCGAGTCCCTTGAACACGAAGGGGTGGACATCGTCGTCCGGGGCGAGGGGGAGGCGACTTGGCTCGAGGTATGCCAAAAGGTGGAGTCCTTCCTGCGCGATCAGCCCGCCTTCTCTACGAAGGTGCTGATGGATCCGGGGAAAAAGATATGGGATGATGTGTTAGGCATCAGCTATAAGACGAGCGACGGCCAGCTTCACCGGAACCCGGATCGGCCGGCCATCGAGGACCTCGATAGCCTGCCGTGGCCTGCCTATCACCTATTTAAGATGGAGCGGTACACGAACCTCCAGCCCGCCATCGACCATGTGGAGGGCGCGCGATCCTTCTCCATCCTGACCAGCCGAGGGTGTCCATATCGATGCGCCTTCTGCTCCCAGTCAGTGATGCCGATCAAGTGGCGTGCCCGGAGCCCGGAGAACGTGCTGGAGGAGTGGCGCCACCTCGTGCGCGATCTGGGCGCGGAGGAGATCGGTGTCCTGGATGACAGCGCCAACATCCGCGTGAAGCGGCTGATGGAGCTGGCCGACCTCCTCATCGCCAACCGGTTGAACCATGTGCCGTGGATCTTCGTGAACGGCATCCGGGCCAACCTGGCCAGCCGGGAGTTGCTGGCCAAGCTGAAGCAGGCCGGCCTGAAGCGGACGGCCTTCGGGGTGGAGTCAGGCGATCCCCAGGTTCTCACCGCCATCGATAAACGGATCGACCTGGATACGATCCGTGAGGCTTTCAGGAACGCGAAGGCAGTCGGGCTGGAGACTATCGGCTTCTTCATCATCGGGCTGCCGGGGGATACCCGTGAGTCGATGCAGCGCACCATCGACTTCGCCTGCGAATTGGATCCCCTGATCGCGAATTTCTCCATGATGACGCCCTATCCGGGCACCAGGGTGTATGAGATCGTCAAAAGGCATGGCCGCATGTTGGTGGAGGACTGGGAGGATTACGTCTTCTTCGATGGCCGCGCCCGTTACGAGCTGGGCGACCTGACGGCCGAGCTGCAGGAGGAGATGTGGAAGAAGGCTTATCGGCAGTTCTATCTGCGGCCCCACCGCGTGCTCATGACCGTGACCCGGAAGGACTTCTGGTTGAATTATCGGCGCACCTTCCGGGTGGCGTGGCGCACGATCTTCCCCCGGCGGGAGAAGGAGGAGCTTCGTAAGCAGTTAGAAGCTCAGGGAGGGCTGTGATGCGGATCTCCCTTGTCGGTCCAAAATGGAATCAGATGGTGAACAGCTACCCGCCTCTCGGGTTGGCGTATCTGGCCGCCATGGCCGAGCAGGATGGGCATGAGGTGCGCATCCACGACTTTGGCTTATACCCCCACCGCTCGGTCGAGGAGGATGTCCAGGAGATCGTCGATTTCAAGCCGGATCTGGTCGCGTTCACGTCCATGACGACCTCGTATCACAACGTGGAGCAGACGGCCGCGCTCGTCAAGGAGGCGTTGGGCGTCCCCATCGTCATCGGCGGCCCCCACGCGACGAGCCTGCCCGAGTATACCCTTCAGAATCCCAACATCGACTTCCTGGTCTACGGGGAGGGGGAATATATCTGGTGTGATTTCCTGCGGGCCTTCAGTGCGGGGGACGATCGCTGGGATCGGATCTTGGGGCTGTGGTACAAAGAGGACGGGCGCGTGGTCAACGGAGGCAGGCGCCCACCGATCACGGATTTAGACGCGCTGCCCTTCCCGAGCCGACACCTGTTCGATCTGGAGAAGTATCCGCTTTACGCCCCTGATGGCAAGCTGATGATCACGGTGCTGTCCAGCCGGGGGTGTCCCTATGCCTGTTCCTTCTGCTTTAAGGGCATCGTGGGCCGCAGCTATCACCAGCGGAGCCCGGAGAACATCGTCGCCGAGCTTCGCCAGGTCATCGACCGCTATGGCGTTCGCAATTTCTACTTCATCGACGATCTCTTCACGATCGATGTGCGGCGTCTGAACGCGCTATTGGATTACTTCATCGAGCAGAACCTGGACATCCGCTGGCGTTGCCTGGCCCGAGTGGATCGGGTCACCCCCGAGCTCCTGGAGAAGATGTATCGCGCCGGCTGCCGACAGATCCACTACGGCATCGAGTCCGGGAACCCGGAAATCCTCAAAGCGACGGCCAAGCATATCGATCTGGATCAGGTGCGTCAGGCGGTGAAGTGGACGGAGGAGGCTGGCATTCGGGCTAAGGGGTATTTCATCCTGGGGCTGCCCGGCGATACCCTGGAGACGATGGAGCAGACGATCGAGTTCGCCGCCTCGCTGGATCTCAGCGAGGCCATGTTCTCCATCGCCACGCCGTTCCCTGGCACGCGGCTGTGGGATGAGTTGGTACGTAAGAATCCCGGGCTCGTCTACACCGCGGACTTTACGAGAAGCTATTACTACAACTCCTACGAGAGCGAGATCGCGCCTTTCCTGAACGTGTCGGCCGTCAGCGATGAAGAGTTGAGCGTCATGGCGATAAAGGCCCGCCGTCGCTTTCAGGAGGCCAAGGAGAAGCGCAAGTTCATCAAGTATTTCGGCCCACGTTGGGGAGAGGTCATGTGGCGGCTTTCCAAGGTCAAGCCGGTCCATGCCGCGGCGCGGGCGATATTGAATCTCGGCCTGTTCCCCCGTTTCCGTCAATTGCAACCACGCCGGGAGGCTGAGGCATGGGTATCGGCTTGAAGGAAGTGGAGCGTGTCTTTGAGTGGCGTACCCGGCGCTGGCGACAGCGGGCGTTCCAGCCCCTAAAATATGTAGCCTACACGACGGGGCAGACCCGTTGGGTGCTGCCGCCGGATCGGATGTACATCGAATCCACGAACATCTGTAACCTGCGATGCGTGATGTGCCCGACCGGACGCGGTGAGATCAAACGTCCCAAGGGGTTCATGGATTTCGACCTGTTTAAGCGCATCGTGGACGAGATGGCCCCTTGGGTCAAGGCGACCACCTTGCACATCTGGGGTGAGCCTTTGCTGCATAAGCGGATCTTCGACATGATCGCCTATTGTAGCGAGAAGGGACTGCGCAGCGAGATCTCCACCAACGCCACGCTGTTGGGCGAGGAGGAAGCTCGAAAGATCCTGGAATCTGGGCTCAGCGCCATCTATCTGTGCCTGGACGGTATGCGCCCGGAGACTTACCAGTCGATCCGGGTTCAGGCGGATTACGAGCGGACGAATGAGAACATTCGTCGCTTCGTAGAGATGAAGCGGGAGGGAGGATACAAGGCCCCCTTCGTGAACCTGCAGATCATCCACATGAAGCAGACGGAGGGGGAGATCGAGGAGTTCCTGCGCGCCTGGTCTATCCCGGGCGTGGATCGCATCAACGTGAAGCCCTTCGACTCCTGGGCGGGACAGATCGAGGAGGTCAACGAGCTGCGCGCGGACAATCCTGATGAGTATATGCCGTCTCGGCGCTATCCGTGCCCGAACCTGTGGTATCATGTACACATCTATTGGGATGGCAGCCTGGCCATGTGCGATCGGGACTATAATCTGCTGTTCCCGTTGGGTAACGTCAAGGACGGTGTCATGAAGGCATGGAATGGCCCACGGATGCAGGAACTGCGTCGCCTGCACGTGACCAACCAGCTCGATCAGGTGGCGCCGTGCAACACATGCATGGAATGGGCCTGGTGGCGCCCCACGCCGTTCTCCTCCCATGGGAACTATAATGCTGCCCTGGTCGAGCAAATGAGTGGGAACGGGATCGGCCCTCAGGTCGTCTCTACCGAGGGGAGTAGTCAATGAGTCAGGGAGAGATGGGGAGATTGGAGATCGGTGATTGGGGAGGGATGAGATCGTGAAGACCACGTTGATATATCCGGGGATCGCGGGGTACGGTTTCAATTGTCTCAGCCGGGGGATGGATGCCGGTTGGGTCTCACATGGGCTGGCCTCACTCAGCGCGGCCGCCAAGGTGGAGGGATTCGAGATCGATCTGATCGACCTGCGCGCGCTGCAGAGCTGGGATCACTTCCGGGAGGAATTCCGACAGCGGGATCCAGATGTCGTCGGCTTGACGATGATGTCCGTGGATTATAATCCTGTGAAGCGCGCGCTGCAGATCATGCGCGAGGTGAAGCCGGATGTGATCACCATCGTGGGCGGGCCGCACGTCTCGCTGGCATTGGAGGACAGCCTGCGTCTCGAGCACGTTGATTACCTGGTCACGGGAGAGGGGGAGATCACCTTCCCCAAGCTGCTCCAAGCCATCAAGGAAGGACGGCCGCCCAACAGCAAGGTGATCCCCGGCGAACGACCTGACCTGGATAAGATCCCCTTTGCCGACCGTGATCTCTTCCTGGAGGAATGGCGGAAGTGGGGGTATACGCTAAACAGCCCAGAGGTGCCCTTCGTCAAGGAGCTGCCGCCGCCGTTCCTGACCATCATCGCCGGCCGCGGGTGCATTTACCGTTGTTCCTTCTGTAAGCCCGGAGAGGATCTGATCTTCGGTCGGGGAGTACGTCGCCGCTCGGTGGACAACGTCATCCAGGAGCTGAAGGAGCTGCGGGATAAGTACCACTTCGCCTCCTTCATGTTCCATGACGACTGTCTAACCGAGGACCGCGAGTGGGTGAGGGAGTTCTGCGAGAAGTACAAGGCCGAGGGGTTCACCCAGCCGTTCTTCTGCCAGAGCCGCGCGGACATCATCGCGCGCCATCCGGATATGGTGGAGTTGATGGCGGATGCCGGGCTGCGCGGCTACTTCATCGGCTTCGAGAGCGGCAACCAGCGTGTGCTCAACTTCCTGCGCAAGGGCACCACGGTGAAACAAAACCTGGAGGCGGCCAGGATCTGCAGGAAGTACGGGCTGGTCATCTGGGCGAACTACATGTTGGGCATCCCCACCGAGACCAAGGAAGAGGTGATGGATACCGTCAATATGATTCGGGAGATCGATCCCGATTATTACAGCCCGGCCTTCTTCACGCCGCACCCGGGTACGGATCTGTACGACTATTGCATCGAGCACGACCTCAGCCTGATCACCGATTATGATTCGTATCGGCGGAACCCGACGGAGCCTAAGATCAAGGGACAGGATTACGAATTCCTGAAGTGGGCTCGGGATTACTCGCAGAAGCGGAAGTTTAAGAATCGCGTGCGTCGCGGGGTGAAGGCCTTCTGGGAGAAGTATACGGATCCTGCTCGATACGCGCGCAAAATCCGGAAGATATTGGGCATCTATCAGGATGAGCAGCCCGGACACATGGGGACTCCTCCCCTGTCTGGGCAGGCCGGTGCCCGTTGAGTTGGATGAGGGCATGTAGGGTGGGCTTCTTACCCGGCCTCTTGTAGCTATGCCCTCACCATACAGGTATGGCGCTTTGCAACAACCATGGTTGAGTGCAGCGCTACCTGATTTGGAGTGAGATCATGAAAATTCTGCTCGCCAGCCCGGAGTCCAAACTCTGGAACTCACGTCAACATATCCACATGGGGTTAGGGTATCTGGCCGGCGCGCTGCGGGCCGCCGGCTATAATGTGGAGATCTACGACGCCTCCGTGGAGGAAGAGCCGCTGAGCGACGTCATGCGGCGGGGACGTTATGACGTCGTCGGGATCTCGTCGCCCACTCCGCTGATCAAGGAGGCGTGGGAGGCGGCTCGCGTCGCCAAATCCACCGGCGCCGTGACCATTCTGGGCGGCCCCCACCTGACCATCGATCCGGATGAGTCGATGCAACATCCCGAGGTGGACCTGGTGGTGCGCGGCGAAGGCGAGGACGCCATCGTCGAGATCATGCAGGCGCTGGAGCTCGACGCGGGCGTCCAGGAGTCCACCATGGCACCGCGCGTCTTCGAACATAAGGCGTGGTCGGAGATCCTTGGGCTATCCTATCGACGCCGGAACGGACATGGGGGGCGGGTCGTGCACAACCCGCCGCGGCCGCTGCGCGAGGACCTGGACAACATCCCGTTCCCTGCGCACGACCTGTTCAAGATCGAGAAGTATACGAACCTGCAGCCGCTGACGGACGGCCTCATCCCCAACTCTCGTTCGTACACCATCGTTACCAGCCGGGGGTGTCCGTTCAAGTGCACCTTCTGCTCCAAGCCCGTCACAGGCGATACCTGGCGGGCGCGCTCAGTGGAGAACGTGATCGCAGAATGGCGCTGGCTGGTGCAGGACCTGAAGGCCACCGAGATCGGGATCACCGATGATATCTGGAATTACGACCTGGATCGGGCTAAGGAGTTGTGTCGCCGTCTCATCGAGGAAGGGCTGAACACTGTGCCGTGGGTCACGGTGCACGGCATGAAGGTGAACTTCGCCGATCTGGAGTTGTTCCAATTGATGAAGGCGGCGGGGGCCAAGCGCGTCGGCTTCGGCGTGGAATCGGGGGATCAAGAGATCCTGAACAAGGTCATCCGCAAGGGGCAGACACTGGATATGGTGCGCCAGGTCTTTCGGGATGCCAAGGCGGCCGGCCTAGAGACCATGGGCTTCTTTATCTTCGGCATGCCCCACGAGACCGAGGAGACCATGGAGAAGACGATCCGCTTCGCCCTGGAGCTGGAGCCGGACCTGGCGCACTTCATCATCGCGGCGCCGTACCCCGGAACCCGGCTGTGGGAGATGCTGGAGGAGGAGGGCGCCGAGATCTTCTCCCGCGATTGGAGCGATCTCGCCATTCAGGATGATAAGGCGCACTTCCAGTTGGGTGATCTGACGGCCGAGCTGGTGGAGCGGAAGTGGCACGAGGCTTATCGTCGCTTTTACCTGCGCCCCAGCCGGCTGGCCCGCCGCCTGATGAAATGGGACACGTGGCGCCGCGCGCCGGAACGCCTCCGCGATGCCAAGCGCTTCTTCATGAACAGCCGCCGCCGACATGCTTCTCCGACCTCGCCACGACCCTCAGACTGGCAAGGCAAGGCTGCCCGGCGGTTGGGATAAGTGGAGATTGGAGATCAGAGATTTGCCTAATCTCCCTTCTCCAATCTCTGACTCTCTACCCTTTAATCCCCGATTTCCCCATCAGAGGCGATATGTCCCTGGTAAGTCTGCTCGCTAAGCTGCCCACCTACTGGGCCTTCCGCCGGTTCGGATGGCCGCGCCCCTATCCTTTCTCCGTCGTCGTGAGCGTCTCCTTCCGCTGCAACTCCCGATGCCGGACGTGCGATGTGTGGCGTAAGCCCAGCGACGACATGACGGCCGAGGAATGGCGACAGGTGTTCCATCACCTGGGACGTGCGCCGGTGTACGTCACCTTTACCGGCGGGGAGCCGTTCCTGCGATCGGATCTGGATGATCTGGTCATCGCCGCGTATGAGGAGTGCCGCCCGGCTTACATCACGATCCCCACCAACGGCCTGCTCAGCGATCGTATCGTGGAGCGGGTGGATCGCATGTGCCGGGAGGCACCCGCCGCGGAGATCGGGATCAACCTCAGCCTGGACGGCATCGGCGAGGAGCATGACGACATCCGTGGCGTGCCAGGCAACTGGGATCGGGCCATGGAGACATGGCGCCGATTGAAGGAGCTACAGAAACGCCGCCGCAACCTGGTGCTCACCGTGCACACGGTCATCTCACGCTTCAATATCCATCGCTTTCGTGAGATCTATGAGGGGCTACAAGCCCTGGAGCCGGACTCGTACATCACGGAGGTGGCGGAGGAGCGTGTCGAGCTGGACACGGTAGGCTGGGGGATCACGCCTGCGCCGGAGGATTACGCGCCCATCGCGGACTTCTTGAGCGAGGAGGCACGCCGGTGGCCGGCTCGCGGGATCGCCCGCGTGACCCAGGCCTTCCGGGCCAAGTATTATCAGATGGCCAAGGAGGTACTACGCCGGCGGGAGCAGGTCATCGAGTGCTACGCCGGCTGGGCCAGCGTGCACATCGCGCCCAACGGCGACGTCTGGTCATGTTGCATTCGAGCGGAGCCGGTGGGCAACCTGCGGGAGACAGGCTATGACATCGCCCCGATCTGGTTCGGCGAGGAGATGGCGAGCCTCCGCCGCTCCATTGCTCGCAAGGAATGCGCGTGTCCCATGGCGAACGCCGCGTATGCGAACATGCTCCTGCACCCGCCTACCATGGTGAAGGTGGCATTGAGGGCGTTCAAGAGGTAGCATCGTTGCTCATA
>DUEN01000201.1 GCA_011176545.1 Caldilineae bacterium
TCGCCCAGAACCATCTGTGGATCAACTTGGAGGGGAGAGACGAGGGAGGCATCGTCCCTCCGGATGAGTATCATGCCCTGCGGTCCGAGATCCTGGCCGCAATGCGCGATCTAAAGGACCCGGAGACGGGCGAGCACGTGTTCGCCTTCGCATTGCCGCGGGAGGACGCGCCGGTGGTGGGGCTGTGGGGACCCTACATCGGTGACATCGTGTACTGCTACGCGGGCGGCTATCGCTGGTCCGGGCCAGAGGTGCTTCGCCTGGGCGAGGAGCGTATCGTCTTCCCCTGTGGCGGCGGTAATCACGGGCCGATGATCCCCACGTACGAGACGGATGTGGCGTCGGTGATGGGGGCGCTGTTCCTGGTCGGGCCGGGCGTGCGCTCCGGCGTACAGCCTCCGAAGGACGAGCAAGCCCGCGTCTGCACTACCGACGTAGCGCCCACGCTGGCGTACCTGCTGGGCATTGACGCGCCGGCTCAGAACGAGGGACGCGTGCTACGCGAATTCCTGACCGATCTTCACAACGAACGGCCACCGCGTACCTTACGGCGGACCGCTCGTGCCATTCGCCCGCGTCGCACGAGAAAACCGCGTCCGATCACCTTACAGGGTGATGTGACAGACGAGGTGTAGAGCATATTCGCCGAGCGCTGAAGCGCATGGCTGATCCAAGTGCAAGCCCTGCGGGCTTCCGCTTACTGAGCCGGTGGCTTCGAGCCACCGGCGATTAGAAGAGAAACGACCGCTCAAGGAGTACAACCATGGCACAGAATCGCTCAGATCGACCCAACGTCGTCGTCTTCTTCACGGACCAGCAGCGCTGGGATACCACTGGCGTCCATGGGAACCCACTAGACTTGACTCCCAACTTCGACCGTATGGCGCGGGAAGGCACCCACGTCTATTACTCGTTCACGTGTCAGCCCGTCTGCGCTCCGGCTCGCGCTTCCCTCCAGACCGGTCTTTATGCCACCAACACCACCGTCTACCGCAACGGTATCCCCCTCCCGCCCGATCAAAAGACGCTGGCCCATTATTTCCGTGAGGCTGGTTATACCACGGCCTATATCGGTAAATGGCACCTGGCATCGGGCGATCCGGTCCCTCAACACGAGCAGGGCGGCTATGAGTATTGGCTCGGCGCCAACGTTCTTGAGTTCACCTCCGAGCCTTACCGTACGGTGATGTATGACAGGGATGGGAAGGCGGTCCGACTTCCTGGCTATCGGATAGACGCCCTGACCGACGCGGCCATCCGATACATTGACACTCATCAGGACCACCCGTTCTTCCTCTTCCTCTCTTACCTGGAACCCCATCACCAGAATCGTATCGATGACTACCCGCCGCCTGACGGGTATCGCGAGCGCTACATGGGAAAGTGGATCCCGCCTGACCTGGCCGCGCTGGGTGGCTCCACCCACCAACACATCGCAGGCTATTATGGCTTGGTCAAGCGCCTGGATGAGGCCCTGGGGCGACTCCTGGACGCGCTCAAGAGCCTTGATCTGCTGGAGAACACCATCGTGCTATTCACCTCCGACCATGGCAATCACTTCAAGACCCGCAACGCGGAGTACAAGCGTTCCTGCCATGAGAGCTCCATCCGCGTCCCCACCGCCATCATCGGCCCTGGCTTCTGGGGTGGCGGCCAGATCCGGGAGCTGGTGAGCCTGGTCGATCTGCCACCGACGCTGTTGGACGCGGCGGGAATCCCCGTGCCTGAGTGCATGCAGGGCCGTTCTATCCTGCCGCTGGTGCGCGGCGAAGCGATCGACTGGCCGCGAGAAGTGTTCATCCAGATCAGCGAATCACAGGTGGGACGCGCCATCCGGACCCACCGGTGGAAGTACGGGGTCACGGCGCCGGATAAGGACGGCTGGCGCGATCCGGGAGCGGAACGCTATGTGGAGGAGTACCTCTACGATCTGGAGGCGGACCCGTATGAACTGACGAACCTGATCGGGCTGGAATCGCATCGAGAGGTGGCGACGCGGCTGCGGGAGCGGCTCGTCCAGCGGATGGAGGAAGCGGGGGAACCAGCGCCGGTCATCGAGCCCGCGCCCACCCGACCCAGCGGCCAGCGTCGAATCCTCCCAGAGGAGATCCTCTCATGAGATGGGGCGCGCTAGCGACGGCGAGAGCGGCCTCGCTTACGTGAGGCCGTCTCGCCGTGATAAGCGGGCGCCTCGATGGCGAAGACCGTGCACCGCGAGGCATCCAGCATACGCGTGCGCAGGCGAGGCTCTACCTGATCGATCGGATCGGAGGTCGTGATCACCGTAGGAAGCTGGGCGACATAGCGATAGTTTAGCAACTGGAACAGCTTCTCGCGAGCCCAGGGCGTCGCGCTCTCCGTGCCTAGGTCGTCCAGGATCAAGAGCGACGCGTTGCGCACCTCTTCAAAGCGTTTATCATAGGACACCAGGCTGTCGGGGCTAAAGGTGGCGCGCAGGTGATCCAGCAGGTCGGGGACCACCACGAACATCGGCGCGCTCCGCCCCAGCGCGATCTGCCGATTCGCGATGGCGGCCGCCAAGTGCGTCTTACCACATCCGAACGTCCCAGTGAAGACCAACCAGCCCTTGGGGTCCTCGGCGTACGCTTTGGCCAGGGCCACGGCGCGCTTCAAGTTCTCGTATTCGCTGGCGCTTAACTCCCGCTCACGCAGCTCGAACGTCTCGAACGTCTGATCGCGATGCAGGCTCAGCGTGCTCAGCTCCGATTGCGATTGCTCGACGCCTGCGCGTCGGAAGTCGGGGGCCAGGATGGTCACAATCTGCACTAGCGAGGGGTCGGACAGCCGCGAGCGGACACGGATTTCGATGTCCTCCAGCCGCTGATTGCTGGTGATCACGGTGGGCAGGCGGGTATTGTAGCGATAGTTAAAGATCTGATAGAGCTTCTCCTGGGCCCAGGGCGTGCTGGCATGGGCACCCAAATCGTCGAGGATAAGAAGTGGTGCCTGCCGGATGACCTCGAAACGCTCATCGTAGGCGACCGAACTCGTCGGGCTGAATGTGGCGCGCAGGTAGTCGAGCAGATCGGGGACCGCGATGAAGAGCACCGCATCCCCACAGGCCAGCCGCTCGTTGGCGATGGCGGCCGCCAGATGGGTCTTGCCGCACCCATACCCCCCCAGGAAGAGAAGCCAGCCCTCCGGGCGCTCGGCGTAACGACGGGCCGTCTCATAAGCGTCACGCAGATTCCGGCGCCGGTCCTCGGGAAGCCCGATCCCCTCCGGGATGAACGAGTCGAAGGTCATGTGCTCCAACACGCTCATGTTGCTGAGCGCCCGTAGGCGGGCCCGGCGGCGTTCCTCGATCTCGGCCGCCTTGCACCGACATGGGATGGCACGACCAAAGTCGGGATGCCCCACGGGGACATCCCGTACCACCCATCCCGTGCCGTGGCAGATCGGGCATGTCTCCGGCGCTGGCTTGGGCTCAGTGTTCGATGAGGTCGGCGTATTCGTCGGGGATGTAGCGTCTACGCCGAGCCTCCGCAGAATCTCGCTCAGCGATTCCATCGTCCTTCCCTTCGGCAGCCCATCGTTCTAATATGGCCAGCACATATCGCCAGCTGCGTTTATTCATCCTCGCCGCCTCGCGAAACGCCTCCTCGATCCACTCAGGAGGATAGGTGCGCTCCGCGTCTCGGAGTTCGTCCGCGATCAGCGGCTGAAGCAGGCCGATATTCTGCTCGTACAGGGTGAAGATACTCGGGCGCTCAACATGGAGCTGAGCCGTCTCCTCTATCGCGAGCTCCTCGATGTCCGGTAGCTCGCCCTGCCGAATGCGGGAGACGATCTCCCGGCTGCGGGCGGTGTTCATGAACAGCCACTCTTCCTCCGACCGTCCCTCGCGTCGCACATAGACGCGCAAGAGCGTGCCCCGTGCCACCGCACGTTCGATCGCGTCCGCCAGCACGGCCTCGGCAGGGCGCTCGGGAGTCGCCAGCGCGTCCAGCAGGCGTTCATCCGCGAAGAGATCGGCGCGGCGCAGATACCTCACTTTGCCCTGTTGACGCGCCAGCCGCCAGAAACAGTAAAGAGTCAACTTGAGCTCCGCCAGGTCATCGATGAGTGGCAACAGCTCACTGAAGAATTGGTCGGGGATCCTGACCTGGCGTAATCTCCCGGCCGGGAACCCGGCGAACCCTCGCATCCTCTGCGCCAAGGCTCAGCTCCTTTACCCAACCATTCACTCAATCATTCGAACTCCGGGATCTCCAGCTCCTCCCGATACAGCTCCAGGTCCAGAAACTGCGTGAGTTCCTTCCGGAAGTAAAGGGGGACCACCCCCGTAGGCCCGTTGCGGTGCTTGGCCACGATGATGTCCGCGATGTTCTTGCGTTCCGTCATCTCATCGTACATGTCCTCACGGTAGATGAACATAACGATGTCCGCGTCCTGCTCGATGGATCCCGACTCGCGCAGGTCGGAGAGCATGGGGCGTTTATCCGTGCGGGTCTCCACGGCGCGCGAGAGCTGGGACAGGGCCAGGACGGGGACGTTCAGCTCACGGGCTAGCCCCTTGAGCGAGCGGGAGATGTAAGAGATCTCCTGCACCCGGTTTTCGGCCCGGGAATCGCCGCGCATGAGCTGGAGATAATCGACGATGATGAGGTCCAGGCCATACTCCGCGTGGACGCGTCGCGCTTTGGTACGTAACTCCAGCGCGGAGAGCGCGGGGGTGTCGTCGATAAATAGCATCGTGTTCGACAGTACCCCGGCCGCCTCCATCAATAGAGGCCACTCCTCCTCTTGAATCTGCCCCAGACGCAGCCTCTGCTGGTCGATGCCCGTCTCCACGGAGAGGAGGCGCTGCACCAGTTGCTCGTTAGACATCTCCAGCGAGAAGAAGGCGACGCGCTGTCCATATCGTTTAGCGGCGTTGACGGCGATATTCAGCGCCAGGGAAGTTTTCCCCACGGACGGCCGCGCCGCCAGGATGATGAGATCGGACTTCTGGAAGCCCCCTAGGAGCTTATCGAGGAGGCGGAAGCCGGTGGGGACCCCCATGAGCTCACCCTGGTGGCTGGCTAAATAGTCGATGCGCTGCACCACCTCGTTCAGGACCTGACGGATGGGGACGAGGTCCCGCCGAAGGCGGCGCTCCGAGATGCTGAAGATGATCTCCTCGGCTCGATCGACGATCTCCTCGATCTCGCCGGTATCCTCATAGGCCAGCTGGGCGATCTGACCCGCCGCGGAGATGAGCCGACGCAGGGTGGCCGTCCGCTCGACGATTTGGGCGTAATGCTCGACGTGGATGGCCGTAGGCACGACGTTGACCAGCTCCGTGATGTAAGCTGGCCCGCCCACCTCATGGAGCTGGCCGCGTCGCTCCAGCTCATCACACAGGGTGACGAAATCGACCGGCTGACGACGCTCGTGCAGATCAAGCGCGGCCTGATAGATCCACCGGTGCTTCTCCAGGTAGAAATCCTCAGGATACAACGAGGGCGCGATCTTGATGATGGCGTCGGGATCGATGAGGATTGAGCCGAGGACGGCCTCCTCGGCCTCGATGTTCGCGGGCACCAGCCGATCGGTCGTCTCCGCGGCGCGGTTCATCTTTCAATCACCTTCATGTACAGGATAGGCCATCCCACGCGAGGCACGCGTGGATCACTCAGAACATGAAGGCGAGGCCGATGGGCCCCGCCCTCGCGTTCCAGGATATCAGCCGGAGGCGGCCAGCGGCCGCCTCAACAGGCGAGGGGTTACTCGTCGTCGTCTCCCAGGCCTTCCAGGTCCAGACCTTCCACGAAGTCCCGAAAGACTTCCAGGTCCTCCTCGGAAGGCTCGTCCTCGTACTCCTGCTCCATATGCTCCGCCGTCTCGGAGACCTCCTCGATCCCCTCCTCAGGGACGATGCCAGCCCGATCCATGACTTCCTCCGCCACGAAGACGGGCACCTTCGTGCGCACGGCTAGGGCGATGGCATCAGACGGCCGGGAATCGACTTCTATCTCCTCCCCGTCCACGTCCAGGATGATGCGGGCGTAGTAAGTGTCGTTTTGCAAGTCATTGACGACGACATGGGACACGCGGGCGCCTAACGTCTCGATCATCCGCTTTAGGAGGTCGTGAGTCAATGGCCGAGCCACTTCCACGCCCTGCAGCTCGATGGTGATGGCGTCCGCCTCAAAGGGACCGATCCAGATGGGGAGGTATCGATCGCCGTCTATTTCCTTCAGAACGACGATCCGATGCTGAGACATCAGACTCACTCGTACGCTGTCAATAGAGACCTCAATCATGCACGACCTCCTAGCCTACAGCCGGTGCCGTTTTCGCACATCTTTTGGCTGGGATCTTTTGCTGGAAATGATTATACCACAAGAGAGAATAGGCGGACAAATACACTCCGGCTACGCCTTGTCCTTGATGGGATAGGGTGTTATAATGAAAATATGAAAACACCTTTTTCTCGCTGGCTGAGGCGAGGTAGACGTCCCGATCCGCTGGCCCCCGATCTGCGCCGCCGCCTGGAGTCGCACCCCCACACATCATCTCGTGTCATCGTGCGAGTGACCGGGGAAGCCGAACAGTACCGTCAGGTCGTTGAGAA
>DUEN01000202.1 GCA_011176545.1 Caldilineae bacterium
ACGGCGAATTCCGCTTGGCCTGATCGAACAGGTCCCGCACCCGGCTGGCCCCCACCCCCACGAACATCTCCACGAACTCCGACCCGGAGATGCTGAAGAAGGGCACCCCGGCCTCCCCGGCCACCGCTTTGGCCATCAAGGTCTTGCCCGTGCCCGGCGGCCCCACCAACAGCACCCCCTTGGGGATGCGGGCCCCCAACGCGGCGAACTTCTGCGGCTCCTTGAGGAACTCCACCACCTCCTGCAGCTCCTGCTTGGCCTCGTCGGCGCCCGCCACGTCGTCGAAGGTCACCGTTGGCTTGTCCCCCGTGAACATCCGCGCTCGACTCTTACCAAAGGCCATGGCCTGGCTGTTACTGCCCTGAGCCTGACGCAGCAGGAAGAAGAAGAGCGCTCCCACGAAGATCAAGGGCAGCAGGCTCCCCAACAGGGCCAGCCAGTTGCCCAACTGGCTCATGGGCTCCACCCGATAGTCTATGCTGCGCAACTGCGCCTTCGTGACGCCCAGGGCTAGCAGCGTCTCGGTCAAGCTGATGTCGGGCTCCTTGCGCGAGCTGAGCACCTGTCCCTGGTGCTTGACGAGCACCTCGTCCCCTTTGACGCGGATCTCCTCGACCTCTCCTCGCTTGATCCATTCGGCGACCGTGGTGATATCGACCGTGTCGGTGCGTTCACCCTGGGGAAAGATGCTGAAGAAAAGCGCCGCCGCGGCCACGAGGATCAGGAGATATACGAATCCATTCTTCGTCCATCCAGAATTCACCACTACCTCCCAGTCCGACTTATCAAGGCTCGATTCTCCATACTCATCTCACCTCTTGTAGAGCCCCCGTTGGCTTGCATCCCGTGAGACGTCAGAACCCTAATCAGGAGTTATTCTCCATAAGATATTATACCATGTCTTCACGCGATTTTACCATTCGCATACTGGAATAGTCAGCAAGGATGAGATATCCTCATCTACGCCTGGGGTAGGGACGCAGCAGCGCCGCGCCCACGTCTTGATCCAGATGTTACCAGGGCAACGCATGTGTTGCCCCTGCTTAAAGGATGACGGTTCACGTCTCCTCGCCACGAGCCGCCTCCACGATGCGCTTCACCCACTCCAACCTCGGGCGGCTCATCAGCCCATAGTTATACAGGCGTAGCATATCCGTCCCTGCTGCCGCCAGAGTGGCCGCCCGTCGGATCAGGACACTCACATCCGTCGCGATGGGCCACAACAGGGTCATACCAGTGCCTATCTCGATCCCCGGCAGCCTCTCGCGCCAGCGGCGGATGACGGAGGCCAGTCGCTCCGCTGGGGCCGTGTAATCCAACAACAGGATCCCTTCCACCCATCGCGCCGCTTCCTCCAGCGAGACCCCGGCCACCGCGCCGCTGATCAAAGGCGAATCAGCGGCCATCACGGTGAGCTTGGTCGCGTCACCCACGGCCTCGCGGATCGCCTGCAGCATCTCCAGGATTACTCCCTGCCGGGCGCGGAACAGCGCATCACGACCCGCCTCTCCCAGGATCTCCCCCAGACGCGCCCAGATCTCCTGCTCCTGCTCCTCCTCCGCTTCCTCCCCGCCATCGCGCGCGAAGTAAGCTTCGAGCTCCGAGCGCACGGCGTAGTCCAATGCCTCGGGATCAGCGCCCTCGCGAGAGATCCGCTCTCGACAGGCGGGGCAGAAGCATAATGAGAGGCATATCCGGTGCAGCCGGTCGATGGAGATCCCTATCTTGTCGTGGTGTGATTCATGATCGAAGCCAAGATACCCGACGGATTCCAGCTCGATGCTGGCCAGCGAATAGCGCTGAGCGAGGTCCGCGCATAGGGCGGCAGCGTAGGCGCGGACGGCGGGCTGGGCGGGACACAGGGCGTAGGTATATCGATCGCCGAACGCGTTCTGGACGGTCAAATCCACGTGGCGTCGCCCCAGGCGGCTGTTATGGGTCAGCACCGTCCAGGCGTGCAGCGCCAATCCCCTCTCACGAGCGGCCGCACCGATGGCCTCCAACGGATCACGCTCGCGGCATAGCTCCGATGATTGTGGCATGAGGGGCATAGCTGCCGCGAAGCGCGCCTGCCCCGGACGGAAGTACACCACACCATCCTCCAGGAAGCGAATGCGGCGTCGGGGCCCTCGCGGGGAGAGAGTCCGGGCGGCGTGATAAGCCACCGCCAAGCTAATCCCATCCACCCCAAGGGCTACGATGCCGTCTAGCGCGGCGTCGATGCCTTCGTCAAGCACATCCCAGGGGTACGTCCAGAGAGCGATGTCCACGTCGTCAGCCTTCTCAATGGAGATCATAGCACGTCAATGGGGTCCACGTCGATCCGCCATCCGGGCGACAGCGACAGCCCGCGTATCAGGTCGGCAGGATCACGGGATGAGCGGAGGATAATCTGCCATCGATAGCGTCCGCGCAGCCGTGAGAAGAAGCAAGGCACCGGCCCGATCAGGCTGACATCTTCTCGCTCGCCGATCCGCCGTCGGAGGATGGCCGCTAACCGTTCGCTCTCCTCCTGCGCTCGATCCGGGTTGGTATGAGCGTAGATCAGGCGCGCCAAGCGGGTGAACGGCGGATAGCCATGTTCATGACGGAAACGCAGCTCTTGTCGGTAGAAGGCTTCGAAGTCGTGCCGGCTGGCGGCGCGAATGGCGTAATGCTCGGGGTAGTACGTTTGCACGATCACGCGCCCTCCCAGGGGGCTGCGGCCTGCACGGCCGGCCACCTGAGCCAGCAGTTGGAAGGTCCGCTCGGCCGCGCGAAAATCCGGCAGATACAGCCCGATGTCAGCGGCCACGACCCCCACCAGGGTGACCAGGGGCAGATCCAGCCCCTTGGCCACCATCTGCGTCCCCACGAGCACATCGGCCTGGTGGTTGACGAACTGGGCCAGGATGCGCTCGTGAGCGCCGCGACGTCCCGTCGTGTCCCGGTCCCAGCGCACGACGCGAGCAGTTGGAAACAGCCGGAGCACTTCGTTGACGACCCTCTGCGTCCCCGCGCCGAAATAGCGGATGCGCGAGCTCCCGCACTGGGGACAGACGTGAGGAACGGGCGTGCGGCGGTTGCAATGATGGCAGATCAACAGGTCCTCCCCGCCCGCGTCACCGGCGCTGATCGGTGTCTTATGGTAAGTCAAGGGCACGTCGCATCGTTTACAGCGCAGCACGAACCCACAGTCTCGACACATGACAAAGGTGGCGGCCCCGCGGCGATTCAGGAAGAGGATGGCCTGCTCCTTTCGGGCCAGCGTCTGGGCCAGCGCTTCCTGCAACGCCCGGCTAAAGATCGATCGGTTCCCGGCCCGCAACTCCTGGCGCAGGTCCACGATCTCCACCGTGGGGAGCTCCGCGTAGCAGACCTCGCCCTCTTGAGGGCAGAAGTGCGTTACCGCCTTTCCCAATCGCGTCTGCCAGGCGGCGACCGTAGCTCGGTGAGCGAGCACGCGGCGCGGCAGGGCGATCAGATGAATGCGACCGCGCCACGCCGCATGATATGCCTCGAGGGAGGGGGTGGCGCTCCCCAGGATGACCGGAGCGCGTGCGATGCGCCCCAGCGCGATGGCCACGTCCCGCGCGTGATAGCGCGGCGTGCGTTCCTGTTTGTATGCGGGCTCGTGCTCCTCGTCCACCACAATGAGCCCCAGCCGGGGGAGCGGCACGAAGAGCGCTGAACGCGAGCCGATGACGATATCGATCTCGCCATTGTGAATGCGACGCCACAGGTCGAATCGTTCCCCGCGCGAGAGCTCGCTATGCCACACGGTCACCCGGCCGGGGAATCGGGCGGCGAATCGTTGGATCGTCTGCGGCGTCAGCGCGATCTCGGGCACCAGGACGATGGCCTGACGTTGATGCGCCAGCGCCTCCGCTATGGCCCGCAAGTAGAGTTCCGTCTTCCCGGATCCGGTGACCCCGTGGAGCAGGTACACGGGCGGGGGAGCATCCTCGCCCTTTTCTCTCAAGGTGGGCTCGTATGCGCGCAAGAGTCCCGCGCGCAACGTCTCCCATGCCACCTGTTGATCGGCGGTCAGCTCAGGCGGGCGATCCGTTGTGAAGACGCGTCCCGCCAACGGATCCCGTTCGATCTCGACGTCCTCCAGGGCTATGAGCCCGGCCGCCTCCAACTCACGCAGCGTCACCAAGTCGCATCCGCTCTCCGCGTAGAGGAAGCCCACCCAGGCTTCGCCGCCAGCCTTCTGGAGGGCGTCTAACACGCGATGATAACGCTCCAACCCGCGAAGCTGCTCGATGATCCCTTTGACCTCACCAGGATCGATCGTCAGGACCACGGAGGACCTCTCAAGCTCTCGACGGATGAGGCCGCGCTTTTCCAGCGCTCGAAGCGTCTCCGGACGCACGCTAGCCTCTCTTCGGAAGGCGCTCTCCTCCACCGGTTGGGGCCTATCCAGCAGCGCGGCCAGGGCGGCGGCCTGAGCGGGCGCGCGCGAGAGCGAGGTCTCCAACGCCTCCCGGGCAGCCGTCGGATCGAGCACAAGGAGCATCCTGCGCTGCGGCGTGATCTTCACCCAGCCGCGTTCTGCCAAGCTGCGGATCACACCCTCGCTACATCCGACGGCCGCACACACATCCGCCAGCCCCGGCAGCGGATCGGACGAGGTCGCCAGCCATGCCAGCGCGTCCGCCTGTCGAGACGAGCGTCCCAGGGTGGGGAGCACTCGCTCGATGGTCACGGCGTCAGCCACCAGGCGGACACGCCGGCCCGTCCGCGGACGGGCGGCTGGTTCCACTACGGAGCGGCCTACCGCGATGAGGCCACGTTGCACCAGTGGGTCGATGATCGAACGCCGCGCCAGTTGAGGCGCCCGCCTTCTCAGCTGGCGGCGGGTGAGGGGACGGCGTTGGAGCAGCGCCAGTAACTCCCGCTGCTCAGGGAGCAGATCATCCGGAAATGGCGGCTTCGCCGTGAGTTCTATGAGGGAATCCACGCGACGGGCCACCCCCGAGGGGAGCATCATGCGGATGCAGTCCAGGAGAGGAGCGAGATAGCGACGGCTGATCCATCGGGCCAGCTCCAACTGTTGAGGGGTGACGATCGGATGAGGGCGCGCCAGGGCCTCGATGGGGCGCGTGGGAACGGTGGGAGCTTGATCAGTGAGCCTGATGACGATCCCCTGCAGGCGGCGGTTGGCGAAGGGCACCCACACCAGGTGTCCTGGCCCCAGATGTGCCCGCAGTGCGTCCGGCACGGCGTAGGTAAAGACGCCGGCGTCGGGATCGCCCAACTCCTGCCTGGTAGGGGTATGAACTACCACCTCCGCGAACATCCTTCCTCCGCGCGCATTATACCACAATGTGATAGGGACGCACGGCTGTGCACCTCTTTTGCATCAAGTTAAGTCCTTGCATCCCTAGGGGAGCTCATAGGGACGCCAGCCCCTTAGGAGCGCGTCTGAGACGCGCCCTCTGTGTTGTTCTGAAGGTGCATCGCACCTCTCTGGTTTACCAACACAAACAGGGGAGACCACCCTGATTTAGGGGCAGCTCTTATGGTTGGCCTGGATCAAGAGACGGGGAAGAAGCTCATCAAGAAAAGGGACGACCGGCTGGTCGCCCCTGTAAACATCTAGCTGCCCTGTAAGGGTGATGCACGTGTTGCTACTTGTGAGCGGCGGCGGAGGCGGCGGGGGCCGACTGCTCGAAGGATTGGACCTGGAAGATGTAAACCTCCGTATCCGGCTCCTCATAGACATCGGGCATGAGCCCCGCCTTCAAAGCCACATGGGCCAGGAACTCTTGAGGAGAGGGAATCTGCTCCCAGACCTGAGGAAGCAACAGGCCACGATGCCATCCCCGCTTCACCAGCACGCCGTCGATCCCAGGCCGCACCTTCGCGATGAGGTCTTCGACATCCTCATAAGCTAGCGGCTGCATCGGGCTCAACACCGAGACCTCGATAGCCGTGTATGGCAGCTCGGCGGGCCTCAGGGGCGGGAAGCGTGGATCATTTAAGGCCGCGCTCACGGCGTTCGCGGCCACATCGACGGCCAGCGGGCGCACCGGCGCTACCGTGCCGATGCAGCCGTGTAATTGCCCGTGGGTGTGCAGCGTGACGAAACTGGCGCCGGGGTCCTGCAGCTTAGGCGGCAGCTGAGCGAGATCCGGCCGCCATTCTCGGCCGTGACGCACGGCTTCCTCCAGTGAGCGACGGGCGATCTCAAGCAACATCTCCCCTTCAGCCGGGCTAAGATATTCCACTTGTTGACGGTTCTCCTCTGTTCCTCGCGCGTTCACGGCCTCTCCTCCTTCGCAACTCGAGCCTGCACTTGGTGACCAATGCCCATCGCACAGCCAGCAGGCGCGCTCGTCGTTCACTCCGTAGCGGATTCCGTATAAGCTACAGCCCCGTACCCCACGACCTGCAGACGATCGCCGGCCGTATCCCCTGAGTTGCGGTAGTCCAGGAGATGCGGCTCCCATCCCAATTGATCCGCGATGAACATCAAGGTGAGCATGGGCACGATGCCGCAGGCTTCCCCATTCGCCGCGCCAGCCAAATCGCCGCGTAGGACGGCTTGCAGGGTCGCCTGATCGAGCCGCCGCGCTGTGTCGTAAGGATGGTAATGGCTCAAATCGGAGCTGACCACCACCAGGGCGTCCGGGTCATCGGCGAGCAGATCCTCCAACGCGGAGGCTACGGGCTGGGGGTTGACCTGCCCAAACAGCAGCGGCACCAACCGGAAGTGGCCATCCAGGACGACCTGGAGGAAGGGGATCTGCACCTCCAGGCAATGCTCCGGCAGGTGCGCGTGGTTATTCTCCGTGAACGGGGCGCCAAGCCGCAGCAGCTGCTCCACGATCTCCATGTCCACTGGAGCCTCTCCCAGCGGCGTGCGGAACGCGGCGAAAGTGCCCACGGCAACACCGGAGATGGGCACGTGATGCGCCGGTCCCATCAAGTAGACGACGCGCGGGCGCGGCGGTAGCGAGGACAGCACCCGATAGCTATACCCGGCGATCGGTCCAGAATAGATGTATCCGGCGTGAGGGGCGATGACGGCGCGCGGCCGTCCGGGCAGGCGCGGGGGACGCGCCTGTTCAATGTAGGTGATAACCCCCCGACGTAACACGGCTGGCTGAGCCGGATAAAACGTCCCCGCCACCGCCTCTGGACGTACTGTGCCTCTATGAACCGCTGGGCCCATCATGGTCGTTCACCTCCCCTCATCGCCGGATGCGCGGTGCTGCGTTGTCTGGGATTTCGCCCCCGCACGGTCCTCGGAGGTCCACACGCCAGGAATACGGTAGCCGCAGCGATGGCATACCCCCGGTTGGCTCCAAAGCACGCGCACCCGGTATCCTGCCCGCTCGATGAGCAGCGTGCCGCATATGGGACAGTACGTGCTCTCGCGCGTGTGATCCAACACATTGCCGACGTATACATAACGCAGCCCCGCCTCCTGGGCGATCTCATACGCCCGGATTAACGTCGAGGTAGGCGTGCTCGGCCTATCCAGCATCCGGTAGTTAGGATGGAACGCCGTCAGATGCCACGGTATATCCGGGCTGATCTCCACTAGGAACTGCGCGGCATCGCGCAGCTCCGCATCGCTATCGTTCAAGCCCGGGATCACCAGCGTCGTCACCTCGATCCAGATGTCCGTCTCCCGCCAGATGTACTCGATATTGCGCAGCACCGGCTGCAGGCGCCCCCCACATATCTCCCGATAGAACCGATCGTTGAAGGATTTAAGATCGACGTTGATGGCGTCCAGATAGGGCGCGATGAGATCCAACGCCTGTTTGGTCTCGAAGCCGGAGGAGACAAAAGCCGTCAAGATCCCGGCGTCATGAGCCAGCCTGCAGGTATCGTAGGCGTATTCGAAGAACACGGCCGGCTCATTGTACGTGAGGGCCACCATCGGGATGCCCCGCTGACGGCAGATGGCGATGACCTGCTCCGGCGGGAGGTCATACCCCAATCTCGGGTCGTTCGGATCGAAATCGCGAAATTGCGAGATCTCCCAGTTCTGACAGAACCGACAGCGGAAGTTGCAACCCACCGTGCCGATGGAAAAGATGGATTGGGCGGGCAGGAAGTGGAACAGCGGCTTCTTCTCCACGGGATCGACGTTCACTGCCACCGCCTTGCCATAAATGACCAGTTTGAGAGAGCCATCCAGGTTGCGACGTACGCCGCACTTTCCAGCCTCGCCTGGCGCGATGGCACACCAGTGCTCGCAGGCGGTGCACTGTACATATCCTCTACGTAGAGGCCGCTGGAGTAGCGCTTCTTTGATCATCGTGCACCTCGTTGGGCCTTTGCCCCTCACTTGTCAGGGCCAGGTGACCGGGCCGTTGTCGTTAATCGCCTCCGCAAGCTCGCCACCCTTTGTGAGAGCAATGACCTCGGGAAGTATCCCGGGTGGGAGCGATAAAAACGAGCATTGCCAGCGATGGGGATAGGTCAATGGGGCAATGGGGGCATCAAGCCAGGATTAAGAAGCGAAATGCTCGTAAAGGATGCTGTGGGGCCCGCCAGTCCCGCCAGCGGGCCCACCTAGATAAGGGATTTATAATTCCGGGATCGGGGCACGACGCGAGATACGCCTCATCTTCTGGATGAGCCGCTGGCGCTCCTGCGGATCCTCCGCCCGTGCCAGCCGGGCGCGCAGATAGCGCAGCTTCTTCTTACGGCGGCGCCGACGACGTAGCTCACGAACTCGCTCAATGCCCACTGACATCACCTCCTCACACGAGATTCCCTACCCACCATTATACACAGAATTCTCAAGTTTGCACCCATGCCCCATATCGCTGAGAAATCCCTTCGAGTTGCCTAGGGCACGACCAGCACCGGACAGGGCGCGTAGCGCAGCACCTGCGTGCTGACGCTCCCCAGCAACATCTCCGCCACGCTGCTCGGCCCCCGGGTGCCGATGACGATGAGATCCACGTCATGACGCCTCGCGGCTTCCAGGATCGCCGGGGCCGCGGCTCCCTCCACGACCTCGCCCTCCGCCTCCACGCCCGCTTCGCGCAGGAACTCCGTCGAGTCATCCACAGCGGCCTGGGCGACCCGACGGAATTGTTCCCTCAGCTCCTCAAACCCGTCGATGCCGCTATATCGCTGTGGCGGTTCATAGGCGTGGAAGACGTGCACGCGAGCCTGCTCCAGCCGGGCCAGGTGTTCCACATAGACCAGGGCGCGCTCGGAGGCGCCAGAAGCATCCGTAGCGAACAAGATGGTCTTGATCATGGCACACCTCCCCGGTCAGTATCGGAGTATGGCGCCGACGGGGCCTTCCTTTAAGATGCGCTCCTGGGCCGGGCCTCGCACCACCTCCAGGTGACCACCCTGGTCTAAGACGTGTTGCATGGCCACGTCGATGATGTCCTCCTCGCCCACAAGGGGCCCTTCGCAATAGGGGCAGGCGGGTGGCCGTTGATCGGTCAGATCCGCCACCAGGCCGCCGCACTGTTCGCAGCGCCATCCCTTGTGCTTGAACCCCGCGGGCACGACCAGGATGTGCACGCGTCCCTGTTGCACGGCCCACATGGTATCCGCGAGCCCCAGGACGGCCCGTTGCCCCTTGAAAGCCCGGGTGATCACCGCCTCGACGCGCTCCGCCTCGACGGCTTCCTCGATCTGGCGCTCGATGGCCGCGACCTCATCCCGGATTGTGTTGAAGTTCGCCGTCACCGGGGCATTGAAGGTGCCCGCGATGAGGGCCTGCAGAGCCTCGGGCAACACGTTCCTCAGCAATTCCGGATTTTCGCCGGTGCCTCCCAGCACCAGCCGCTCCCAACGCTCCCGCTCGTAAAGGCGGGAGACGACCTCCGCGACGCGTCGGTAGTGATGTTCGTATTGCTCTTCCAGCCAGTGCAGATGCCGTAATTGCCCTGGCCCCTGGTCGCGCGTCCTCGGCGGCGTGTCGTCGTACTCCGCGATGCCGTATTCCGCGACCTCGCCCAGGTAGTACAGGAAGAAGCGCGCCTTCTCTCGGTCCAATAGAACGACGCCGTACCGCTCATACTCGTCCATGAGCATGAGCAGCGGCCGGAGATACGCGTGATCGCCCCACTCCAGGTGGTCCTCCACGGGCGCCGGCAGATGGTACACGCGCCAGAGGTCCTGTTCGGGCGCGCAGAAGATCGCCAGGCAGCGCCCGGAGGGTCGGAACTGGAACCGGATATGTTCCATCACCCGCTGTTTGGCGGATCGGAAGCGGGCAAGCTCGTCCTTCTCCACCAGCTTATCCTCTTCCCTCTCCAACAGCGCCTCGACGCGCTGCTCCAGGGGGATCTCCACCAACCGCTGCGGGGTGATGTCGATGTACAATGACAGCATCCCCGGCTCCGGCAGGTGAATCACCTGGAGCGATCTCAACCCTTCCGGCGTGACGAAGTCGTATCCACGCTCATCATCACCGAACAGCGTGAAGATGCCTTCTTGTTCCCACAGCTCCGTTGCCATCTCTCACCTCGTCTCCCATGACTTTTCCGCTTCGAGTCGGTGGATGCCCATCGCCTCGAGCCGTTTCGCCAACTCCTCTCCCTCGATGACTTCTTTCTGGAGCAGCTCGTTGGCGAGCGTGATCAGCGCCTCCTTGTGTCGCTGAAGCAACGTCTTGGCTCGGGCGTAATTCTCCTCCACGATGTGGCGCACCGCCGCGTCGATGCGTCGGGCCGTCTCATCGCTGTAGTTGTGAGGAATCTGATGATCCCCTTCGCCCAGGAAGCCCTCCGGCGGGGCCTCCAGGGCGATCGGCCCCAGGTCCTCGCTCATCCCGAACTGAGTAACCATACGCCGCGCCAGCTCCGTGGCCCGCTGCAGGTCATCCGCCGGCCCAGTGCTCACCTGGCCGAAGACGATCTCCTCCGCGGCTCGACCGCCCAGGACGACGGTCATGCGATCCCGCAGCTCCGCCTCCGTCAGCAGGTAGCGGTCCTCCAGCGGAACCTGGATGGTCACCCCCAGAGCGGCCGCGCCGCGCGGCACGATGCTCACCTTATGCACCGGGTCCGCGTGCGGCAACAGCATCCCCAGGAGGGCATGCCCCATCTCGTGATGGGCCACGATGGCCCGCTCACGCTCGTTGAGCGCGCGATTCTTGCGTTCCAGTCCGGCCATGACGCGGTCGATCGCGTCGTCCAGATCCTCCATGGTCACCTGTTGATGGCCGCGGCGCACGGCCAGCAGAGCCGCCTCGTTGACGACGTTGGCCAGCTCTGCGCCGGCGAAGCCCGGAGTGCGGGCGGCGATCACCCGCAGGTCCACATCGGGCGCCAGCTTAACGTTGCGCGTGTGGACGCGCAGGATGGCCTCGCGGCCATTGAGGTCCGGCTTGTCCACGACGATCTGTCGGTCGAACCGGCCCGGGCGGAGCAGGGCTGGGTCCAACACATCCGGCCGGTTGGTGGCGGCCATGATGATCACCCCGGCGGAGCTATCGAAGCCGTCCATCTCCACCAGGAGCTGGTTCAACGTCTGCTCCCGCTCCTCGTTGCTGACCGGCGAGCGGGCGCCTGCCCTGCTACGGCCAATGGTGTCGATTTCGTCGATGAACACAATGCAGGGCGCCTTCTCTCGCGCCTGTCGGAAGAGATCGCGGACGCGAGCTGCGCCCACGCCCACGAACATCTCCACGAAATCGGCCCCGGAGATGCTGAAGAAGGGCACGCCGGCCTCACCCGCCGTGGCCCGGGCCAGCAGCGTCTTCCCCGTCCCCGGTGGTCCCACCAGCAGCACTCCCTTGGGGATCCGCGCGCCCAGGGCGGTGTACTTCTCCGGATGTTTCAGAAAGTCCACGACCTCTCGCAGCTCTTCGACGGCCTCGTCCACGCCGGCCACGTCCTTAAACGTGACCTTGACGTCGCTCTCGTCCCAGATCTTCGCGCGACTGCGGCCGAAGCTCAGCGCCTGGGTCGCTCCCGGAAGCCGTTGTACGCTCCATCCCCAGAAGCCGAGCAACAGCAGGAAGGGCAGCCCCCAGGTCAACAGGGAGCTCCAGAACGTGCTCGGGGGGACGCCCGTGAACTCGGCGCCGATCTCGTGTAATCGCTCGATGATCTCCGCGTCATCCACGCCGGGGACGCGATTGGCTCGGAAGGTACGGGTCTCCTCTCCCTTCCCCTCCGTCCAGGTCACCTCGTCCGCCCCGATGGCAGCGTGAGTGATCGTCCCCTCGCTCAGAGCGTCCAGGAAGCGGCTATAGGGCGCCGGCTCGGGACGGAACGGCGCCAGAAGCCACAGATTGAGCGCCAACAGGATCAGCGTGGAGGCGATGAGGTACCCCACGCTGTACCAGATCTGTCGCCGTCGATTGGCACGTCCTCGATCCTTTGATCGATCGGGCATCTTACCTCTCCCCCAGTGGAGGACACTTCATTTGAGGGTTTTGCGGCGACGCAGTCGTAGAGGCGCACGGCCGTGCGCCCCTACGTCACGCAATGAGCACGGCACGCCGTGCCCCCTACGTTTCTCGTGTACACCAACGAGTAATGAAACGCGGCTTCAGGCCTGCAGTCGGGCCAGTTCCTCCGGCGCGATGCGCAACCGGTTATCTACATCACGCACCCCCGGCACGTTGACCACCACGTCATCCGCGATGTCCCATTCCTCCTGGCTGGTCACATATCCGGTGAGCATGATGTGCCCTAGGTAGGAGGACACCTGTACCCCGGGGAAGTCGTGAGCTGTGCGCGGGTCCTCAGCCAGCGCGCGGGCCACAGCGGGAATCAGCTCATCATCACAATAGAGCTGATTGCGCACCTCCCGCACGCCTTCGACCTCCGCTGCCAGTCGCTCGGCCATCCGCTTATGGGAGAGCGCGCGGACCCATCCGGTGAGCGTGACGACGCCGTCCTTCACCTCGATGCCCACCGGCGCGCCCACCTCCCGGATGGGATTGTATTTGTACAGGCGCTCTCGAACCTCGACCAGGATCTCCCGATCGCTCTCAGAATGGGCGAGTTCCGGTTGACCAAACACGGTTCCTCTCCTTACTCTTGCAATCGTAGCTGCTGTATGGGCCAGTATCGGATGGGCGGTGTGAGCTCATCGAGCTGATCCGGCTCGACCTCCAGGGCGTTGATGACGGAGACGACGCCTTCTTGTTGACGAGCGATCTCCTCAGCCACCTTGCGGACCTCCGGCGAGCTCACCTTGCCCGACAGGGTGACCACGCCATGCTCACTGGCGACATCAATCACGGCCAGGCGGGTCCGTGGATCCGCCTCCAGTGCAGCGATCACCCGGGCTACAATCCCGGTGTCGGTGGTGATCGCGTTCTCCACGCCCACGACGCCCTCGATGCTGCGGGCGATGGCCTCAGCGTGGCGCTTGGCGGCCACATCGGCCACCTGGCCGGAGAGGCGGACCAGGCCATCCTCCAGGGTCGCCTTCACGTGGCTGAGGTCGAACTCCGTTGCGGCGGCGAGACGCTCGCGCAGCTCAGCCAGGATATCCTTATCGGCTCGCTGGGTGTGCTGACTCAGTTTCTCCAGCTCCTCGCGCGTGGCATGGATGTAGATGCCTTCCTCGTCGATGTACTTGACCATATCAATGGGGATTACCAGGCGGCGAGGGAAGATCCCCTTCCGCAGGACCAGATGGGTGATCTCTCCCGTCTCCTTATTCACCAAGAGGTGGTCGATGTGCCCGATGGTGCCCTCCGCGTCGTGCACGCGCGTGCCGCGCCCGATGACCGTCTCGTTGGGATCGATGCCCTTCTGCACGCGCTGCCGTATCATCGGCCGGACCTCCACGCTGGGGGCGACCGTTCCATACCGGATATACCAGTGCAGGATATCCTCACTGGAGTATCCCAGGCCCGACTCCCAATCAGGCGCAGGTACGGTGAACTCCTCTACCTTGTATTCCGGATAGTTCTTCAGTTCCTGGCTAGAGATACGCAGGTAGACACCTTGATCATCGCTCTTCTCCACGACTTCTATGGGGATCACCCGATCTTTCTTCTGGAGAAATCCCTTCTCCACGATGAGATCGGTCACGCGCCGGGTGTGAGGATCGACCACCACTTTCACCAAGCGGCCAGCTCGGCCATCCGTGCAGTAGACATCGGCTCCAATCTTGAACATGGCCACCTCCCCATTGAGCGTGGACTTCTCCTTAGGGAATTATCCCTAGGCTATATAAGAGACGCATGTGCTCAGCATAAGCATTACATTAGAGCGCGCCCGGACAATGGTCCCATACCTTTCGCCGGGAGGAACAAAATAGCGGCGCCCGAACATCCTGCCTGGGCGCCGCTGCTCCACGAACGTACGGTCCTACGAGCCTCCTGAACGTTATTTACAGCTCCCCATTGGGTTACCCTGTGCACCCCCAGGCCACCCAAACGCCTCTATCGGTAGTAGTAGATGTATATCGTGCGCGGCATACGCCGGCGCCATCGTGGTTGCAATATGGGCCCCAGAATCATGCCGGCCACAAAGCCACCCACATGCGCCCACCAGGCCACGCCGCCGGTGAAGGCCGCCTGGCCAATGGCCAGGGACAGCAGTCCGTTGAAGAACTGGCCCACGAACCAGAAGCCCAAGACCACCACCGCGGGCACGGCGAAGACCTCGAACCAGAAGAAGAGAGGAATGCCGACCAGGACCTGGGCGGCCGGGAAGAACACCAGATATGCACCCAGCACGGCGGCTACCGCCCCGCTAGCACCGATGGCCGGAATCCGGCTGTGAGGCGTGAACAGCATCTGGATGATGCCCGCGGCCAGGCCGCCCACCAGATAAAAGAACAGGAACCGGATAGATCCTAACCTGTCCTCCACGTTATCCCCGAAGATCCACAAATAGACCATGTTGCCGATCAGATGCAGCCACCCGCCATGCAGGAACATACTGGTGAGCAGGGTGATCAAGACCAGAGGGTTCTCCATCCATCGCTCGATGCGCGCGGGGATGGCACCCCACTGATGGATGAATCGGGGCAGGTTAGGCCCCTGGGCCAGCTCGACCAGGAAGAAGAAGACGTTGAGCCCGATGAGCGCATACGTGACGATGGGGACGCTCCGTCGGGGAGTACTATCGCCTAGCGGAATCATAGGAGACCTCCGCGCTGGGGACGTTGCCCATCCTCACGCCGCTCGTACGGAAGCGGGATGTATTGGACCGAAGGACGGCGCTGTGTGGGCTGGGGGAACAGATCCATGAGGGTATAGATCTCCTCCGGCATATCCGTGGAAACGGGCAATCCCATCTCCCGCGCTTCGTCGCACGTGATGGGATAATCATGAGTCCACGTACCTGTGCTGAGCAGGTCGGCGATCTCTTTGGCCTTCGCCGGGTCCATGTTGTTGCCTGTCAGGATCTCCTGCACGGTTTTGTTCACCTGACGCAGGGCTTTCTGTGCCAGGTCCGCCATGATCAGCGTCTGATCGTCGATCTCGTTGACGTCCTTCATCTCCAGGACTCGGACGATGGAAGCCGCGGCAGCCTGGCCCAGCTGCGGATCGACGGGCCCCAGGACCGCGTTCTCATCCATGACGATCTCATCGGCGGCCAGGGCGATGAGCGTCCCGCCGGACATGGCATAGTGCGGCACGAAGACCGTTACCTTGCCCTTATGGCGGACGAGGGCGTGAGCGATCTGCTCCGCCGCCAGCACCAGCCCGCCGGGCGTATGCAAGATGAGGTCAATGGGCATGTCATCCGGCGTCAGACGGATCGCGCGCAATACCTGCTCGCTGTCTTCGATGTCGATGTAGCGCGATACTGGGAAGCCCAGGAGGCGCATCGTCTCCTGGCGGTGTACCATGGTGATCACACGGGAGCCGCGTTTCTTCTCGAAGCTGCGGATGACGCGCTGCCGCATGGCCTCAACATATCGTTGGTACAGGACCGGCTGCAAACTGGAGAGGATGATGAAGATCCATAGGATGCTGAAGAAGTCCATGGTGGTCCTCCTTGAGCGGATTCTGCGATGATCACGCCGGGGGTCGAGATTGAGAATATTTTACCATGCGGATATGAGATGGAGCAATCCCCCAGAAATGCTATATGCGTGCTCACCCCCCGCTCTTTCCTACCGCGAAGGTGCCGAGGACGCAGAGATTCCTCTTTTCTGCGCTCCCTGCGGCTCCGCGGCGAGATGTGGGTAACCACCGCTCTGGAAAGAGATAACCAGCGATTTTCAGTTGCCCGGAGGGTCGGATATAATCGCCCTATGGGAGGCCAAAGCGCGGTAGATGAGATGCCTCGGTCGAGTAGCCGGCGGTGGATCATCGGCTGGTTCGTCGTGACATTCTCTTATTACCTCCTCTGGGCGTGGGTGATCCCCCCCTGGCAGGCCCCCGATGAGCCGCTACATTACGAGTACGCGCTGGCTTTGGCAGAGCTCCGGCGTATTCCCACTGTAAGCGATATCGACCCTGAGCGGCAGCAGAGGATCCTGGCCGTCCTGGAGGCGTCGCACTTCTGGCGTCTGCTGGGCGAGCCCACCCCGAGGCCCATCCCCAGGACGTTCGCGGAGTCGCCGGATCCGTTTCTAAGCCGGTCTGGCACACAGATCAGCGATGAGCCAGCCCTCTATTATGTGATCCCCGCGCTGATCTTCCCCTGGGTGCCTGACCCCATCGACCAGTTGAGGGTCATGCGCATCTACTCCGCCTTGCTTAGCGCCACGGTGGCCTCGATGGCCTACGCCACTGCGCGCGAGCTATGGCCGGGACGGGAAGCAGTGGCCCATGTAGCGGCTTGCTGGGTCGCGCTGTTGCCCATGGCCGGGTTCATCGGCTCATCAGCCAATAACGACGCGTCCATTAACGCGATGGGAGCCCTGCTCGCCTGGATGATCGTGCGGGGCGTCCGTCGCGGCTGGACCCCGGCTCGCGTGGCAGCCATGGCAGTCGTGCTGATCACGTTGCCACTGACCAAGAAGTGGGGCCTTGCCATAATCCCCGCGGGAGGGGCAGCCTTGGCATGGCCGTTGATCACGCGCGCGTCATCGAGACAACGTAAGCGCCTGGGGTGGGGGATCGGCCTGATGCTCGCGGCACTCACGGCCGTGTTCCTGTTCCCAGTCTCTGATCAGCCTGCGGCCTGGGGGCGTCGAGGTCCGGTGCGCTACGGCGCGCGCACGAGCGCGGAGGCCCACACCGGCCGATACGCCTTCGTCCTCCCCGATCTGGGCCTTCCAGAGCCGCCCTGGATCGTGCAATCGCTGCCGGAGGCCATCGCACGCCGCATGAGGGGACAAGAGGTGACCCTTCAAGCGTGGGCGCGCGCGGCCTCACCCACATTGCTCCATGTCACGATCGACGACGGCGTCGCGCCGACCGAGGCGCTCATACCAGTCTCCCAGCGATGGGAGGCGTTCTCCATTTCCAAGGAGATTTCAGGACAGGCCACGCGCGTGAGAGTCGTGTTCTCGCGCGGCGAGGAAGCCCCTCCGAGAGAGATCTATCTCGACGATGTGAGCCTGACGGGCCTGGGACGTAACTGGCTTATCAACGGCTCAGCGGAGGCCGCGAAGCGTTTCGGGGAGGGCTTCGCGGCCGCCTATCTGCGCCTCCCCCCCTGGTTCATACGCGGGCTCTTCGAGCCCGCCAGTTACGATCTGGCCGCGCTGCGACGATATGTCCTATACATCGCCATCACCGGCGCCAATTTCTGGGCGAACTTCGGATGGCTGACGCTGCCACTCCCGATATGGGCGTATGGGGTGATCGCGCTGACATGGATCCTGGCCGTATGGGGATGGCGGTACGCCGGTCGGCTGTGGGCTGAGCCATGGCAACGCCGTGCCCTCGCGCTCCTGGCGCTTCAGGCGGGATGCATGTTCGCGGCTATCCTCCTCCCCATGATCGGACGTGACTGGCAGCCTCAGGGGCGCTACCTCTTCCCGGCGCTGGTCCCTCTGGCGATCGGTTGGGCCGGCGGCTGGGCCGGCTGGGGGGATCGTCTCCGTTGGCGCCGATGGTGGATACCTCCCGTAGGTTTCATGATCGCCCTCTCCCTCGGCTCTCTGGGTGGGGTGGTGATCCCCTACTATTACTTCGGTGGGCCGAGGTGACAGTCTTAGGAAACGATTGTACAATGGGGTCCACACGGTTACATCGGCTTTCGAGACATATTTAGGAGGTGGGAGAGATGGAAGCGCTGTTGGGTCTTCTCTCGACGTTCGGCGTGTTCATCATCATCCTCTTGGCCATCCTCAGCTCGGCCATCAAGATCGTTCAGGAATACGAACGCGGGGTGATCTTCCGCTTGGGACGCTTGGTAGGGGCCAAGGGGCCTGGGCTGTTCTTCATCATCCCGATCATCGATCGCATGGTGAAGGTGGACCTGCGCGTCGTCACGCTGGATGTGCCCTCGCAGGAGGCGATCACCAAGGATAACGTCACTGTGAAGGTGAACGCGGTGGTTTATTTCCGCGTCATCGATCCCGCGGCCGCCGTCGTGAACGTCGAGGACTATCGCCGGGCCACGTGGAATATCGCCCAGACGACCCTGCGTAACGTCTTGGGACAATCCGAGCTGGACGAGCTGCTGGCCCATCGCGAGCGGGTTAATCAGAAGCTCCAGCAGATCATCGACGAGGCCACCGAGCCCTGGGGCGTGAAGGTGAGCATCGTCGAGGTCAAGGACGTGGAGCTGCCGCAGACCATGCAACGGGCGATGGCTCGCCAGGCGGAGGCGGAGCGTGAGAAGCGGGCCAAAATCATCCACGCGGAGGGCGAGTATCAGGCGTCACAGACGCTGGCGGAGGCGGCCAGCATCATCTCCAAGGAGCCCGCGGCGATCCAGTTGCGCTACCTGCAGACCCTGATGGAGATCGCCGTCGAGAAGAACTCGACCATCATCTTCCCCGTCCCCCTGGAGTTCTTCAAAGCCTTTGAGGCCATGATGAACGAGCATCGAGAAAGTCCCTAATCCCTAATCTCCAATCTCCATCTCTGAGGTAAAGCTCCCATGAGACATCTTCGCTGGTTGCTGCTATCGCTGGCGCTGACGCTGCTGCTGGCGGGGTGCCCTCCCGCGTCTTCGCTCGCGCCCTCGCCGACGGCCACCCCTGTGCCGTCCCCGACGCCCGCTCCCCCTTCGACGCCGCTGACCGGTCCTCTCTATGAGCTCTTCGTAGAGCCGGAAGACGCGCGAGCGCCCGTGTTGTCCGCCCTGGCAGACGCGCGGGAGACCCTTCGCATCGTGATGTATCTCATCACCGATCCCGAGATCATCCAGGCGTTAAAGGACGCGGCGGCTCGCGGTGTGGAGGTGCGCCTGCTGCTGGAGCTCAACCCATATGGCGGTAGCTCACAAAACGCGCTGGTGGCGAACGATCTGAAGGAGGCCGGCGTGGTGGTGCGTTGGGACCCGCGCACCATCCGCTATCTCCATCAGAAGACGATCATCGTCGATGAGGCCTACGCTCTCATCATGACCGGCAACTTCACCACGTCGGCCTTCACGGCCAATCGGGAGTACATCGTCCGTACACGCCATCCCGAGGACGTGTCCGAGATCATCGCCACATTTGAGGCGGACTGGGCGCGGCAGC
>DUEN01000203.1 GCA_011176545.1 Caldilineae bacterium
GGGCGGCCGCCAGTACGGCCGGCCCCTGACCGTAGGTCGTCTGACTGCCCGCGCTCATCGGGGCCCACGGACCAGTGGCGGTGTCGCCCTTGTACGGGCGCACTTGCGACAACGACACGCCCAACCCCTCGGCCGCGATCTGCGCCAGGCTGGTGAAAGATCCGGTCAGATCCACCGTGCCGGTGACCAGCCGGAAGGTGCCATCCGCGTCCAACATGACGATGGCCGCACCGGGGCCGCGTCCGCCGCCCCACCCGCCGCAGGCCACGCCGCGACCTCGTAGCCGGCCATTCACCTCTTTAGGTTTCCCGGCCAGCGACTTCCAGGCGGGCTCGATCGCCTTCAAGACCTCTCGCAGGCCAATCTTGGGATGAGGGCGGCCGTGAGGCTGGATATCGCCCTCCTCGGCCGCGTTGAGCTGACGGAAGGCCAGCGGGTCCATGCCCAACTCCTTGGCCAGCATGTCGATGCAGGGCTCCAATGCCGCCGCCGCGTTCGGCCCTCCCGGCGCCCGGTAGGCCGTGGCGCTGGGCTTGTTGGTCAACACCTCAAAGCCCTCGATGTACATGGCGGTGAACTTGTACGGCTGGCCCAACATCAGCGATGTGACCGTCATAGGCGCTCCAGGATATGCGCCGGTATCCATGACCACCCTGGCCTGGATGCCAGTTACCCGACCATCCTTCTTAGCTCCCACCTTGATGTCGATGACGGTCATGGGAGCCGGATTCGCGGCTTGGAGCTCTTCAGAGCGGGTCAGCACGAGCTTCACGGGGCGTCCCGCTTTCTTGGCCAACACGGCCGTCAGGGGAGCGAACAGGCTAGCCTTGCCGCCGAAGCCGCCGCCGATCTCGGTACTGATCACCCGCACCTGGGAAGGCTTCAATCCCAGCACCTCGCACAGCGTCTCCTGGGTGACGAATTGCCCCTGCGTGGAGAGCCACATCGTCAGGTTGCCCTTGGAATCCCACGCCGCGGTCTGCGCGTGCGGCTCGATGTACCCCTGATGCACCATCGGCATCCGGAACTGCCGCTCGACGATGACGTCCGATTCAGCGAAGGCCTGTACGATATCTCCCTGCTCGAAGATGATGTGGTTGACGACGTTGTTCGCTTCGGCGGCCGTCTCGGCCTCCAAACCAGCTACCTGTTGCGTGTGGACCTCCATATCGCCGGAGGCACCCTTGCCACCGTGCCGGATCGTCGGGCTATCCGGCTTCATGGCCTCCACCGGATCCAACACCGCGGGCAGGGGGCGATATTCGACCTTGATCAACGCCAGGGCCTCCTCCGCCGTCGAGAGGTCCTCGGCCGCGACGGCGGCCACCGGCTGGCCCACGAAGAGGACGCGATCGCGAGCCAGGACGGCATGCGCTCGGGAGCTGGGATCATAGTGCTCGCTCTGGGGGAGGTCAGCGGCAGTGACCACCGCGTGGACGCCGGGCAACGCCTCGGCTTTGCTGGTGTCGATGGATACGATCTCCGCATGGGGATGAGGGCTTCCCAGGAACTTGCCTATCAGCATCCCGGGCAGCTTCACATCCGTCCCGAAAATCGCCTCGCCGGTCACCTTCTCCTGCGCGTCCACCCGGGGAAACGGCTTTCCGACGACTTTCAACTCTGCCATTGTCCCGCCTCCATCCGATCACAGGCCGCCAGGATCGCCCTGACGATCTTGTCATATCCCGTGCATCGACACAGATTGCCCGCAAGTCCTTCCCGGACCTCAGCCTCGGTCGGATTGGGATGCTCGTTCAGGAAGGCGATCGCGGCCATGATGAAGCCCGGGGTGCAGAAGCCGCACTGCAGGCCGCCCATCTTAATGAACGCCTCTTGAAGTGGATGCAGGCGCCCATCGCTGGCCAGCCCCTCAATCGTGGTAACCTCGCGGCCATCAACCTCAGGGGCCAACACCAGGCAGGAACACACGGCCTTGCCATCTAAGAGGACCGTGCAGGCGCCGCAATCGCCCGTGCCACACCCCTCCTTCGTCCCCGTTAGGTCCAGATCCTCCCGCAATATCTCCAGCAACGTCCGATGAGGCGCTGTCTCCAGGGTCACCGACTGTCCGTTGACGACGAAGCTTACCGTCACCTTGGCGATCTCCTTCATGGCCTTCTATCCCCCGTTCACTGATTCGCTTGGGCGCGAGCCAGCGCCATCTGTAGCGTCCTGCGAGTCAGCACGCTGACCAGATGTCGTCGGTAGTCGGCCGAGCCGCGCACGTCGCTGATGGGCCGAGCCTCTTTCATAGCCTGCTGGGCGGCCGCCTCGATAGCCTGATCCGTCGGCACCTCGCCGCGCAGGATGGCTTCCGCCTGCGGCGCCCGGATCGGCGTCGGCGCGACCGCGCCGAGCGCGATGCGGACGTCCACGCACCGCCCGGCCTCGTCCAGTTGGATATAGCTGGCGACGCCGACCACCGCGATGTCCATCCAGGCGCGCGGCGTGTGTCGCAGATAGGCGCTGCCGGACCGCGGCGGGAGCGCAGGGATGCGGAGACCTGTCAACAGCTCGCCGGGCTGCAGGATCGTCTGACCTGGGCCGACGAAGAGGTCCTCCACCTTCACCGTCCGCTGCCCCCCATCGGCGATGATGGCCTCCGCGCCGAGGACGATGAGGCCGGGCGCGGTATCGGCCGAGGGGGCCGCGTTGCACAGGTTCCCGCCGATCGTGGCGACGTTTCGAATCTGCGCGGAGCCGATGATGCCAGCGCCTTCCCGCAGGGCCGCGTAGGGACGCAGGGCGGAAGCGGCGGTCAGCTCCGCCATCGTCGTACGGGCGCCGATCCATAAGCCGTCCTCGCCAGGACGGATGCCTTTCAGCTCATCGAGTCGTCGGAGGCTAACGAGGCATGCAGGCACCCACCCGCCCTCCTTGATCTGCACGAGCAGATCCGTGCCTCCAGCCAGGGCGCGGGCCTCCGGCCCCCAATGTCGCAGGATCTGTGTCGCCTCTGACAAGCTCTGCGGGACTTCGTAGGCGAACTTCCTCATGCTCCCTCCTTTCCGCTTCACGGCCTTTCGAGGGCAGATCGACAGATGATCAGGGGATCATACGTGGTGACGGGATTATAGCCTGCGATGATCCCCTTGACAAGCGATCCTCCTCAGGCATCGACGGCTGCCGTCGGCCCCCCGATGCCCGATCGATATCCTGCAAGGATAAGGCGATCCTGCATCACGGCTGGCCATCAACAAAACCGTATGTTATAATCCTGGCGCCCGATCTGATCCCCCTGGGCTCCGTCGCCCGTCCGATCGGGCAAAACGTGAGAGTTGCTCCTTTTCCTTTGAGCGTACAAGGGAGCTATACGATGATTTACCTTCTGACGATAGGTTGGTGGGAGAGCTTACTCCGTCTGTTACGACGCCTGTTAGGACGTCCGGAGTCCGAATCTCCGTCGGAACCTCCGTCACCACCCGCTCATCCGCCTGGAAACCAGGGGGGACCTGCAATCCCGCCGCGGCGTAAGTGGACCATCTTGCTCTACATGGCTGGTGATAATGGCCGCGTGTTCGATTCGCCGTATGGCAAGATATCGCTTATGGCCGAGATGACCTCGGCTGGCCACGTTGACATCGAGGAGGCGCAGAAGGTCGGTTCGACCGACGAGGTGGCCATCCTGGCCCAGTTCGATACCATCACGGAAGGGGACCGCACATATCGCCTGGAGATCAGGCGAGGCGGCACCACGATGGATCACGTGGTGGAAACCATCGAGGAGACCAACTGCGGCGACCCGCGCACGCTGACTGATTTCATCGTCTGGGGGATGAACCGACGCCCAGCCGAGCACTACATGCTCGTCATCTGGAACCATGGCATGGGCTGGAAGGACGATGATATCTACGAGAGCGTGCGCTCCGTCTCCCGGGCGACGCGCCCTCTCAGGGGTACCCGTGCCCGGCCGCTCTTCCGCACCACGGGGCAGAAGATCATGGCCATCCCGGATCCGGAGGTACGAGGAATCGCCGCGGATGACACCTCGATGGACTTCCTGACGAACGAGGAGCTCAAGCAGGCGATCGCCGAGGCGGAGGCGGCCACAGGCCAGCGTTTGGACATCATCGGTATGGACGCCTGTCTGATGGCCATGGCCGAGGTACAGTATCAGTTGCGCGACCTGGCCGAATACATGGTGGCCTCGCAAGAGGTCGAGCCCATGGCCGGATGGCCATACACGCAGATCATGGGGCGTCTGACCGCGAACCCGGACATGTCACCGGAGGAGTTCAGCCGGGTCATCGTGGAAGAGTATCTGCGGTCATATCCACCGCCGCCCACCCGGACCACGCCGCGCGTGACCCAGTCGGCCGTGCATCTGCCGATGATGCGAGAGACGGGGCGCCTGATCAAAGCGTTCGTGGAGGCGGTGCGACAGGGCGATGGGAACGCGCGCCTGGCCTTGCTGGACGCCAAACAGGCTGCTTTCGCCTTCGACGATCCGGAGTACATCGATCTGGCCGACTTTCTCGACCTCTTCCTCCAGAGCTATCGGGGCGGCGACGCGGCGATCGAGCGGGCGCGGGAGCTGCGGGCACACCTCGATCCCGGCCGGGGGCCGGTGGTGGTGAACGTGGCGCAAGGCCCAGGTTATAAGGAGCGGGCCCATGGCATCTCCATCTACTTCCCGGCGCGCGAGCTCTCGCCGTTCTACGAGACGCTCGACTTTGTGGAGACGCGCTGGATCGACCTGATCCGTTGGGTGAATCGGCTATGAACCAAAAGCCAGGTGCTCTATGAGATGCCCGGTAACAGAGCGGGAACGCTCGGAGGTCACGGATGACGAGAGACATTCAGCTGGATAAGGCGCTGGAATATCTGGAGGAGATCATCGCCACGCTGCAGGCGCACTGGGATGAGCTGACTCCAGAGGAGCGGGATCAGGTCGAGTCGTTGTATGCAGAGATGCGCGAGGCATATGCCAACGCCCAGTGGGATTTCGAGCAGAGCGAGGCGGTCGCCTCCTTCCTGCGCGCGTTGGACGCCATCCCGGGCGTCCATGCCATCGTCGGCCACCTGATCGAGGCGACCCGAGGGCCGTATACCCGGGGGGGCGACTACGATACGGAACTCTTGAATCGACTGCCAACCTGTTTAGCGGAGCTATCGCGGGCAATCCCATCGGAGGAAGGGGCGAGGATGGAAGAGGCCGCGCCGGAGGAGCCCGGCCGGCTGACGCGCTACCCCAATCTGGAATGTCCGGATCAGGTCATCATCGACCAGCGGTTTAGCCTGTTCGTACAGCTTCTGATCGAGCCTCCGGAGCCGGAGGCCGAGGCCATCATCGTAGAGGACACGGGGGAGCCGGAGCAGCCACCCGAGGTGGAGGTGGTCGTGCGCGCTCGCGGCTTCGATATCGAGGGAAGCAACACCCAGGTGATGCAGGTGGAGCGAGAGGATGACTCCGAAGTACGATTCGTCCTCATCCCTCGCCGCCTGGGCGAGCAGCAGATCCGGGTCGATTTTTACCAGTACGGTCGGCGGATCGGCACGGTACGACGCAATGTGCTCGTCGTGGAGCAGCCTCTCGATATGGAAGTCGCGCAGCCCGAGGAGCCCATGGTGATCGAGCTGCGAACGCGGCCGATGGTACCCCCGCCTGACCTGGAGCTATGCGTGGAATTGGATCGACATGACGGCCGCACGCTCTACTTCGAGTTGCACTCCATCAAGGAGGACGTCGGATACAACCACGCTAAATTCGGCCAGGTGACGTTGCAAGACTCGCCGCTGGCGAAGATGCAGGCGGTGTACCAGGAGATGAGCCAGATGGCGGGCGCGGCCCCTGCCACGTCTGAAGATCGGACCTATGCCGAGCGGCGGCTGGCCGCCATAGGAAACCAACTGTGGGATGAGCTGGTCCCGGATGAGCTAAAGCGGGAATACTGGCGCTTCAAAGGTTGCGTGAGATCCCTCCTGATCACATCTGATGAGCCGTGGATCCCGTGGGAGGCGGTGAAGCCCTATCGTTATGATGAGGAAGGAGAGCGAGAAGACGCTCCCTTCTGGTGTGAGGAGTTCGCCATCTCCCGGTGGCTGTCAGGGCCAGGCACGGCCGACTTATTGCCGGCGGGCGCCGCGCGGCCCGTAGCGCCCGCTCAGGTTAACCTGCCCGCTGTGAAAGAGGAAGTCGCGCTCGTCGAACAGCTCGATCAGCTACGGCCGGATATCGTGCCCCTAACCCCGTTCACCCGTCGCATACAGGTATTGGACTGGCTAGAGCAGGACGAGTTCTCGGTATTGCACTTCGCCTGCCACGGGCAGTTCGATGCCACGTTGCCCGACAACTCAGCCATTATCTTATCTGACGGCCCGCTGCGTCCCTCTGATATTCGAGCGCGCTTCGGCGGACGAAGGCCGCGGCCGCTGATCTTCATTAACGCCTGCCACGGGGGCAGGACGGCGTTCAGCTTCACCGGGTTGGGCGGCTGGGCCGATCGCTTCGTCAAGGACGCCCGCGTGGGTGCGTTCATCGGCGCCATGTGGGAGGTCAACGACGCGCTGGCGCTTCAGTTCGCCCGGCGCTTCTACCAGGCCCTGTTACAGGAGGACGAATCCATCGCCGATGCGTTCCGGTTGGCCCGGGAGGAAGTCCGCCAGGCCGCGCCGTATAACTCGACATGGCTGGCGTATGTCCTCTATGCCGACCCCGAGGGGCGGATGCGGGAAGAGCAGGCCGGGTGATATCTCTCCGAAGGATATGAAGGATGCCAGCGTGATGAGGGGAAACCATGTGGGGGAGGCGAAGCGTTCTCTTTCTTTCGCTTCTCATCATTGGGCTCTCGCTCATGGTGCCGGTGATCTCGACAGCCCAAGAGAAGCCCCGCAGCGAAGTCACCGCGAGGCGGCTTAACGTACGGGCGGGGCCGGGGACGAATTATCCGCGGGTGGGCTCGCTGGCGGCCGGTGACATTGTGCAACCCCTGGCCCGTACGGCCGATGGGGCATGGCTGCGCGTGGTCTACGGTGATGGCCTCATCGGCTGGGTGGCGACGGCCTATATCCGCCTGGCTCAGCCTATCGAGGAGATTCCCATCGTGCGGCCGGAGGAGATCCCGCCCTCCCCGACGCCGAC
>DUEN01000204.1 GCA_011176545.1 Caldilineae bacterium
ACCGATCCTGCTGGAGGGCGCGGGCACCGACCTGGAGGACGGCCCCATCACGGACGACGCCCACTTCGTCTGGTCATCCAATCTGGAGGGTGAACTGGGCGTGGGCCGCAGGTTATACTTCGAGGATCTGCTGCCTGGCTGGCATACCATCACGTTGCGGGTCATGGACAGCGACGGGTTCGTCGGGGAGAAGAGCATTTCGCTCTTCGTCGGCTACCGTCTTCGCCTGCCGCTGATCCTCAGGTCCGGCCAGTGAGCCTAGCTCAGGCCTAGTAGATAAACGAAAGGGGAAGTGGCAGGGGCTATCTGCCGCTTCCCCTCTATCTAAATCGTTTCGCCCTGGCCATTTATCTCAACTTCAGGTACAATAGATACGTGTTACACACCAGATTGCCTATCGAAAGATGGCAGGTCATGTCTATTCGGCCGGCAGCCAGTAACCATGGCGAAGCCCCGGTGGAACAGCTCTGCATCTACATGTTGGGGCCGCCTCATGTGACGTGGGAAGGGCATCCTCTGCCTATCCCCCGACGACAGGCCCGCGCTCTCCTGTACCGCTTGGCCACCCATCTGGATCCCCTGTCTCGCGAGCAACTCGGCCTTCTCCTCTGGCCTAACGTCCCTGAGATCACCACCCGCACTAATCTCAGCCGCCTGTTAAATCATTTACGCCGGGCCCTGCCCGATCCCGGCCTGCTCCTGACCCAAGAGGGACAGATCGGCCTGGACCCGACTCGCGTCTGGTCCGATACGAGGGCGTGGACGGAGGCATTACGGGCTCCCCCTAGCTCCATCCCGGCCGATACCCTGCAACGGATAGTTGCTCTGTACCGGGGATCCTTCCTCGAGGGATTCTCCCTTCCCCATTGCCCCGAGTTCGATCAATGGCTCATTTACGAGCGGGGGCGATGGGAACGTCAATACTTAGAGGCGCTAGCTGCGCTGGTCGAAATGGAGATCCATCAGGGCGCGTACGAGGCGGCCATCGCTCATGCCCTCCGTTATCTGGAGATTGATGAACTGGCCGAGGACGTGCATCGCCAGCTCATTGAGCTTTACAACATCGTCGGCAATCGCAGCGCTGCCCTTCGTCAGTTCGAGCGTTGCGTCGCCGTCCTGGAGCGGGAGCTCGGCGTCAGTCCGCTCCCCGAGACGCGAGCCGCCTATCAGGCCGCCCTCGAGGGCAGGCTGTCGGAACAACAGCCGGTCCAACCCGCCTGGACGACGCTTCCCAGCCTGGAAGCCCCGTTCGTCGGTCGTGGTGAGGCGATGTATCGCCTGAGACAGGCATATGCCCACGTCCAGGCGGGCCGGGGAGAGGCCGTCCTGATCTCAGGCGAACCCGGCATCGGCAAATCCCGGCTGTTGCAGGAGTTCGTGGACACGGTAAGACACGAGGCAACGACCGTGGTGGGTGGCGGCCACGGAGCGGAACGAGGTCTGCCCTACTGGCCGCTGATGGAAGCCCTAAGGCCCCATCTGACGGCTGTGGATTGGACGACGCTCCCCATCGCGAGGTCTTCCCTGGCGGAGATCACCCAGCTTTTACCCGAACTACGCGCGTCGCTTCCCGAGCTGTCCTCTCCTGCTCCTGCGGAGCCTGGGCAGGAACGAGCTCGCCTGTTTCGGGCGCTGGCGGATTTGCTCCTGGCACTGGCAGCACGCCGTCCGCCGTTGATCTTGTGCCTGGATGATCTGCATTGGGCCGACGAAGCCACCCGTTCCTGGTTGGGATACCTAGGGCGTCGTATCAGACATGTCCCCGTGCTGATCCTGGGGGCGTATCGCACCGGGGAAGCCGCGGCCGTGGCCGCGCTGCGAACCGAGTTAGCGCGGCTGGGCCTCTTGCAAGAGGTGAGGTTAGACGGTTTGACGGAGGAAGATGTCCTCTACCTGGTGCGATATCTCTCAGGCCAGGCCAGCGGCGCCGAGCAGTTCAGCCAACGCATGCACCGTGAGACGGGCGGTAATCCCTTCTTCCTGTTGGAGATCCTGCGGGCCATGTTCGAAGCCGGCATCCTGTGGGAGGACGATACTGGCTGGAGCACACCCGTAGATGAGGCCACCGAGGACTATCGAGAGTTGCCACTGCCCGATACGGTGATCCAGGCGATCCGTACTCGATTGGCCCGGTTGAGTCCCCAAGCGCGCCAGGTCGCCGAGGCCGGAGCGGTGATCGGCCGCCGCTTTGACATGGATCTGGTCCAGGCCACGAGCGGGCGCCGTGAGGACGAGGTAGTGGACGCATTGGATATGCTCGTGGCTCGTCAGCTCATCTCCGAACATGAAGGTGTATACCGATTCGACCACGATCTCGTTCAAACGGTAGTGTATCGTGATCTCAGCCATGGGCGCCGCCGGCTATTGCACCGCCGGGCGGGCGAGGCGCTAGAGCGACGCCAGATTGACGACACGGCGACCCTGGCCTGGCATTACGAACGAGCCGAGCAGGCTGACAAGGCTGTGACTTACCTGTTACAGGCGGGAGATCGCGCGCGCGGGCTTTACGCCTATCCGGAGGCCATTCGCCATTACCAGCGGGCGTTGGCCCTCTTGAAAGAACAGGGTGACCACGAACGAGCGGCGCGAACCCTGATGCGGCTGGGCTTAACCTATCACATCGCCTTTGACTTCCAGAAGGCACGCGAGGCATACGACCAGGGATTTGCCCTGTGGCAGCGAGCGGGAACCGTACAACCCATCACGCTCTCGCCCACAGCTCCCCACGCCTTCCGGGTGGACTGGCCCCACCTGCTCACCGTGGATCCCGCTTTGGCCGGAGACGCCAATTCAGGCGGCGTGATCGAGCAGCTCTTCAGCGGATTGGTGGAGTCCAGTCCCAACATGAACATCATTCCGGACGTAGCATACAGTTGGGACGTACTGGAGGGCGGGCGCACATACATCTTCCACCTGCGGGATGATATCCGATGGAGCGACGGCGTCCCGGTCACCGCGTGGGACTTCGAGTATGCCTGGAAACGGGTGTTAGATCCAGATACTCAATCACCCTGTGCTAGCCTGCTATACGATGTCAAAGGCGCCAGAGCCTTCCACCAGGGCAATCTCCGCGATCCGGATAGCGTGGGTGTACGGGCGCTAGACGAAACCACGTTGCTCGTGGAATTGGAAGGGCCAATCAGTTATTTCCTTCATATCCTGGCTCATAGCGTGACTCGTCCTGTGCCTCGGCACGCGATAGAGGCGCACGGCGAGGCATGGACCCAGACGGAACATCTGGTCACCAATGGGCCATTCCGGCTGCACGTCTGGGAGTGGGGACGTCGCGTGGTGCTGACGCGCAACCCCGGGTATCACGGCCGATTCACCGGCAACGTGGAGCAGGTGGAGCTGTATTTGCTCGTGGATCCGGAGGCCAAGGTTGCCAAGTTGGAGATGTACGAAGGGGATACCCTGGACGTCCTTTCCCTTTGGTGGGGGCTTCCGCCAGCGGAGATGGAGCGCGTCCGACAGAAGCACGCGGGGGAACATATCTCAGCGCCCCAGTTCTTCATCCGCTGCGTATGCTTTAATGTGAGCTATCCTCCCTTCGATGATCGCCAGGTACGCCAGGCCTTCGCGCACGCCATAGACCGGGGGACGCTGGCCCATGTGGTCATGCGAGGACTCGCCTCCCCAGCCACGGGAGGATTTGTGCCACCAGGGATGCCAGGGCATTCCCCAGACATCGGCTTGCGATATGATCCTGACCGAGCGCGAGAACTCCTGGCGCAAGCAGGCTATGCACGAGGACAGGGCTTCCCTGTTATCGAATGGGCCACATTCAGCGGCTCCGAGATCGTAGCTGAGCAATTACAGAAGGGATGGCGCCGGATTCTGGGGGTGGAGATCAGACAGGAGACGTTGGAATGGGGACCATATGAAGAGAGGGTTTTCAGCGGGCGCTCGCCTGTGTTCCTCAGAGCATGGATGGCGGATTACCCCGATCCCGATAATTTCCTGCGTCAGAGCGACCACCGGCATCCGACACGGTGGGAGCACGCGACTTACGACGCGCTGATAGAGCAAGCCAAGCATGTCGTGGACCAACAAGAGCGGATGAGCATGTACCGTCGAGCGGATGAGATCCTGATAAAAGAGGCCTCCATCATCCCCCTAGTCTACTCGCGGCAAAACATGCTGGTGAAGCCGTGGGTGCGCAGATACCCCGCGTCTCCATACAAGTGGTGGTTCTGGAAGGATATCATCATCGAGCCACACTGAACGCCCCTTCTTCACCTACACTGGGCAGCACCACATTAAATCGTGGAAAGCATGCGGGGCGGGTTTCTTACCCGCCATCTTGTGGCCGGTATGGAAGCCTACATGTTGTGTCCGGCAGCGCCCCTACCCCACGGTTCCAGGCGCACCTACCTTGTATCCTTAACCATACAGATATGGCGCGTTTGCAATAACCACTCTCTCGTAGAGACGACCGGCTGGCCACCTCTATATAAAGGCAACGCATGCGTTGTCCCTACATTCTCCATTGTGCATGTGTGCATGTCAAAGAAAGCCCCCCTTCGCCCCGCTTGTAGATAGTTTGTGGAGGAACTTGTGTTAAGCTGCTACTCAGGGAAGTAGCAGCTTTTTCCCTAATAAGATTTGGGCGACCAACCATCTCCCTCTCCGATGTTGACGCTCCAAGCCAGGTGCGACACGCCTCATATCAGACATGAGATGTAGTCTTGCCCCGCCAACCAGCCCTCGTCAAGCGCTCCTATAATGCGAGAAGAGAAGTGTCGCACCTTCACGACACGAAACAGGGAGACCACCAGGTGGCTGGCGCTTTTGAAGTTCCGGTCACCTTCAGAGGGACAACCTCATGCCAGCTCCAACGACATACGTCTCCTTCCTAGTTCGAATGTGGCGCGAGCGAGACCCGGAGCAACCTGAGGGGCTCAGTGACTGGCGAGGGGAGATCGAACACATTCAAAGCGGTCAACTCTGGACTTTCTGCACAATAAGAGGTCTGTTCTCTCTCCTACGCGATCAGATAGAGGCACCGTCGGAGAGCAGCCGTCCTCACCCGGCTGAGCCGCAGGATGCTGACTCCGCTTGATACTCACGGAGGCGGCGTGAGACATGCCCCTCCCACGAGGAGAACTGATCATGAAGGGAAAGGGCCTCTTTCTGATGTTGGCGAGTGGGCTCCTCCTATGCCTGCTCGCGTTCTCGATTCCATCGGAGCAATTGGCCACCGCTGGGCTACCGCCAGCGATCGCCGTGTCGAGTGCCACTGTCTCCAGCGGCGTCGATCCAGGCGCCCGTGCCATACCCTCGCCGCGCTCGCCCCTCCAACAATGTCCTGATCAATACGAGCCCAACGACAGCTTCAACAGCGCGCTGACCCTGTCACCAAGCACTATCCAAAGCTACATCTGCTGCCGGGATGAGGGACAGGATCTGGACTACTTTCAGTTCTCGGCAAAAGCTGGCGATCGGATTCAGTTGAAACTCTATAACCTGCCTAAGAACTATGACCTCTGCCTCTATGCCCCCAATCAGCAATTGATCGCCTGCTCAACCAATGGGGGCACCGTGACTGAATTCATTGAGAGGACGGCCGAACTGAGCGGCTATCATTACGCCGAAATCTACGGCGTGGAGAAGCTCTGTAGCTCAGAGGCCTCCTACAACTTCAAATTGCAGCTCATTTCTCCTACCCCGACGTTCACCTCTACGCCGAGCAGGACGCCAACCCCTACTAATACACCCACGTATACGCCTACCTCTACCCCGACCAGCGCGCCGACTGCCACGGCCACGCGTACATCCACATCGACTAGCACACCGACGGACACCTCTACGCCCACGTACACTTTTACACCGACTAGCACACCAACGAACACAGCTTCGCCTACTTCCACACCCACTTCGATCCACACCTCTACTCACACCCCGACGGCTACGCCTACCCACACCAGCACGCCCACCCGGACGCGTACCCCCACGCGAACGCCCACACCAATCCACACACGCACACCTGGCCCTGGTGGGGTTCTCGTCGTTAACACCACGGACGACGTAGACGATGGCACGTGCAATGCCACCCATTGCTCCCTGCGGGAGGCCATCAACGCCGTCAATGCCATGCTGGGCGACCACATCGCTTTCAACATCCCACGCAGCGATCCTCGCTTCGATGGCACGATATGGACCATCCGCCCGAATGCGGCGTTACCCTCCATCACCAAGACTGTCGATCTGGACGGCACGACGCAGACGACGAACCAGGGGGACACGAATCCCCTCGGGCCGGAGATCCTGCTCGACGGGAGCGGCGTGCCAGCCGGCTCCGGCATCGGACTGCACTTGAACCGCGTTAATGACTCGATCATCCGAGGGTTGGTGATCGCGAGATGGTCCGAGGCCGCCATACGGGCGGACCAGGGCTATAGGAACCGGATCCTGGGCTGCTATATCGGCACTGATCACGCCGGGGAGATGGAGGCGCTGCCTCCATCCCTGGCCGGGGATGGCATCGTGATCATGGATGGCAATGGGCACGAGATCGGAGGCGTCGGGCCAGATGACGGGAACCTCATCTCCGGTAACTACCATGGCATCTTTCTCTCCGGAACACGCGCAGCTCTGATCAGGGGCAACCTCATCGGCACAGACCGCACCGGCATGAACCGCATCGGCAACACCTCGTTCGGGGTCTGCCTGACCAACGGCGCCCAGGAGAACATCATCGGTGGGGATCGGGAGACGGAAGGCAATCTGATCTCGGGCAACCCCAGCCCAGGCATCTGGATCGAGGGCCCCACCACGCAACGCAACTACGTGTGGGGGAATGTCATCGGCGCCAACATCGCCATCATCGCCCCGCTGTATAACCACGCGGGAGTGATCATCAGCAGCGGCAGTACCTACAATCACATCGGCAGTACCGAGGCCAACAGGAGCAACATCATCAGCGGTAATGCCGCCGAGGGGATCTTCATCCTCGGGGACGAGACCCAACACAACACCGTAGAGGGCAATTTCATCGGCACCGATCTCAGCGGTACCCTTGACCTTGGGAATGACATAGGCATACATATCGATGGCGCTCACTATAACACCGTCGGACCGGGCAATCATATCGCCTATAACGGCATGGGTGTATTCGTCAACGAGGGGGGCATTGGCAATACCATCACCCGAAACAGCATCACCCACAATGATGGCCTGGGGATCCGTCTTTTCATGGGAGGAAATCGGGAGCTGGATCCTCCTGTCATCGCCCGCGTCACGCTTACGGAGGTAGAGGGGACGGCCTGTCCTGGTTGTCGGGTAGAGATCTTCTCCGATCCAGAGGACGAGGGCGCGGTGTACGAGGGGTTCACCACCGCCGACGCCACCGGCGCATGGTTATGGACGGGCAGCACCACGTGGTCGAACGTCACGGCTACGGCCACCGACACTGAAGGCAATACCTCGGCGTTCGCCTCCCTCTGCCACGACATCTATGAGCCCAACGATACCTTCGCCACCGCCTGGCCGGTGAGCGCCGGCACCTATCAAGCTTACCTCTGCTTCTCCGGGGATCAGGACTGGTTCAGCATCGACCTCGCCTGGCATCAGGGGCTCAGGGTGATCCTGACCGGCCTACCGGAGGACTACGACCTGGAGCTGTTCGATCCTTTGGGGCGGCTTGTGGCCAGCTCGCGTCACCGCGGCACGACCCCGGAAGAGATCCTCTTTACCGCCGGAACACCAGGGACCTACCGCGTACGTGTCCTTGGGGTTGGTGGCAGTTTTGCCCTGTACGCCCCTTATACCCTGAAGCTCATATTGGGCGCAGCACCTCCGACGCCCTCTCCCACGCCGACGCCCCCTCCCACCCCTGTGCCTCGTTGTGGACCTGATCCCTATGAGCCGAATGACTCCTCGGCTTCGGCCGCGTCCATCCCGGTAGGGACGGAAATCCACGCCTATCTCTGCCCCGACATGGACTCTGACTACTATCGCTTCTCCGTGAGCGGTCCCTTCGAGATCCATGCCCGGCTCTATGATTTGCCGGAGGCTTATGAGCTGACCCTGTTCGATCCGAGTGGATGGGTGGTAGCGCGAGGTAGCGGATCCGGCACGGCGCCTCGTGAGCTGACCCATTTATCCACTCTCGACGGCGATTACCTGCTCCGTGTCGGCCCCAGTTCCTCCACCTCATGGGATGAGGACCATCCATATTCGTTGCGAGTCGATCTGACCGCGCTCTCTCCCATGATCCTCTCCGCCGTGGCTGATACGTACGTGACACAGGAGCACCCGGGCTCCACTCACGGTCATGAGCGGCGGGTGATCGTGGCGAGGGATGAGTTCGGTTATGAAAAGCGGGGCCTCTTCCGCTTCGACCTCTCGCGCGTGCCCGCCGTCACCATCGCCAGCGCGTACTTCCAGGTCTCCCTCCTGGACCCCGCCTCCGGCGCGCATTCTGTGAACCTGCTGCGCGTATCGGCTTCCTGGGATGAGGAGACGGTCAACTGGGATACGCAGCCGTGGGCCGTGAGCACTGGCATCAGCGCGCTGGTGGGCGGCATCGAGGACCGATATTATGAATGGGATGTGACGGATCTGGTGCAAAGCTGGTTGACTGGCGGGGTGGGCAATCATGGCCTGGAGCTCCGCCCGGCTGCTGGCTCCTTTAGCCGTAGTTTCCAAAGCCGCGAGTACGCGTGGGGGGCCTGCCGTGGCTGCGGCTCGCCCATCCGCTCTCCTAGGCTGATCATCAACTTCACAGAGGAGAGTCCCGGCGCGTTAGGCTCCATTAGCGGTCGAGTGTATGAGGATGCCGATAGGGACTGGCTTTATGATCCCGGCGAAGGCGGTATAGGGGGTGTCCGCATCGAGCTATTCCGTGATCGGACCAGCCGGGGAGACCAAATCACAGCTAGCGATGGCACATACACGTTCAGCGGCCTGCCGGCTGGCATCTACGAGGTCGTAGTACGTGAGACGACCATTCACCCGGATTATGAATTGACCGGCAGCAGCTATCACCTGGTGAACCTGTCCGCCGGCCATGACATAAACAACGTGAACTTTCGCGTCGTAGCGAGGCCCACCCCAACACCTCCACCGCCCCCCACCCTGGATCTGATCGCTGAAGACATGGAATTCATCCAGGTGGTACACGAGGAGTCGCAGAATCATCTCGTCAGAGGCAAGCGCACCTTAGTCCGTGTCTACGTGGGGGTCACCGGCGTCACCGATCCGGTGCGCAACGTCAATGGCCTCCTCTGGCGCGAGGGACATAGAGAAGATCCCATCGAGCCGATCAACCGTCGTGAGCTCGAGCTCTTGCCCGGCACCGGCGTCATGGGTGATCCAGGCGTCGTTAGCAACCTGAATCGCACGCTCAACTTCGTGTTACCAGATGACTGGACGACCGACGGCACATTCTGGGTCCACATCAATACTAGCCCAGGAGGGATCGTATCCGTACCGGAATGCTCCGGTTGCAACATGAACAATCAGCTCCACCGTTTCCGTCGGTTCCACCCCACCGATCCCCTGAAGATCCAGATGGTGCGTCTGATGACCCGGGGCGGCATGTCCCTGGTGAGCCGCGAGGACACGGTACGTTGGCTGCGTAAGACCTATCCGGTTGGCTCCGTGCGCATCTATCCGGACTTCATGCCCACCTTAGCCGACTTCAGCGATACCAGTGGGCCCGGCTGCACCAACCCCTGGAATTGGCTCCTGATAGAGTTAGATACCCGCCGTGTCTTCTCTGGACATTGGGGCCGCCACTTTTACGGCATGGTGCCAGAGTCCGTAGTTTCCATTCCTGGGGTCGCTGGCTGCGGCTATACGCCCGGGCATGCCGCCGCTGGCATGGTCACGGCCTCCAGTGAAATGGGAGGCATCATCATGGCTCATGAGATAGGCCATAACCTGGGACGGCCACATACTCGCTCTCTCTGCGGCAGGGAGCCTGACCCGGGCTGGTATCCATATCCCGATGGCGTGATCGGCGCTTACGGCGTGGACCTGGAAGATCCCAACGCGCCGGTCTACATAGACCCCAGTACGACCTACGACATCATGAGCTATTGTGCCCCCACATGGATATCGGACCACACCTACTTCCACTTGTTTAACGAGTTCACAGCCTCGGCTGCCGCCCAACGGGAGATCCAGCAGCCCGCCCCCGCTCAGCAGAAGGAATACCTAGTTGGCTTTGGACACATCGCGGATGGCTTGGTGACCATGCCCCAACCCTTCTACCGGATCATGCTGCCGGAGGGCACCAGCGATGGGGAGGGCGAAGGTCTCTATGTCCTGGAGCTCCAGGATGCCAACGGCCTCCCTCTCTTCACCCGCCACTTCGATGTCCTGGCTACCAGAGAAGGTGAGCCTGAAGGAACCGGAGCCTTTCAGGAGATCGTCCCTTGGCAGGCAGGCACGGCACGCATCGTTATCAAAGAGGGCGAGACTGTGCTGCTGATCACTCACGTCAGCGCCAACCCGCCCGAAGTCACCCTGCTCTCGCCCAACGGCGGGGAGTACTGGCCGTCTTACGGGGAACAGACCATCTCCTGGGTCGGCAGCGACGTTGACGGCGACCCATTGCGTTACATCTTGCAATACAGTCCCGATGGTGGGAATACTTGGGACGTCATAGTGGCTGACCTGACCGGCGAGAGTTACACCCTGGACGTTGGTGGGCTGACCGGTAGCGAGGCGGCGTTGGTGCGCGTAATCGCCTCAGACGGCGTCAACACCGGCCAAGACGTATCGGATGCCACCTTCGCGGTGGAAGGCAAGCCGCCGGAGCCGTACATCCTGTATCCGCGGGATGGTAGCGCCTTCCTGCCGGGGAGACTGGTAATTTTCGAGGGAGACGGCGCGGACCTAGAGGATGGGCCCCTGACCGACGATACCCTCTTCGTCTGGCGTTCCAGCCTAGAGGGCGAATTGGGTGTGGGTCGCAAGCTATACTTCGACGACCTACAACCCGGCTGGCACACCATCACTTTGGAGGTGACCGACAGTGATGGCTACGTCTCGCAGGACAGCGTCTCCATCTTCATCGGCCATCGCCTCCGCCTGCCGCTGCTCCTGAAGTCCGCTCAATGATAGGAGAGCCGATCATGAAGAACCGCTTTTCTGATATGGTAATCACTTCCCTGCTTCTGCTTACCATATTGACCATGATGGCAGTACCTGGCCCATCCGTCGAGGCGCGCTTTGAACGTGTGAGCGACGTCCAGAAGCCCTTGTCCAGAGCCATGATTCAGGTCCGCCCTGTGGATAATGTGCGCCACACGGCGATCATCTCCATGGTGGGTCCGGAGGATACGTATAATCAACAGCCTTATATCGATACGTACGTAGACTCTCTCACATCCAGCACCAGCTATTGCACCAGTATGAAGCTGGCCGTACAGTACAATAGCAGCGAATTTGGCGCCCAGTACCAGCGCGCCTTCATAGGATTCCACCTCTCCAGCATCCCCTCCGATGCCATCATCGACTCCGCCACCTTCTACGCCTACCTCTACGACGCCTGGGGCGCCAGCTCCGTGAACATCGAGCTCCGCCGCGTGACGACCAACTGGGGCTGCCCCCTCTACTGGCCAGGTCCCAAATCCGTCCCCACCGCATCACGCTCCATCGGAACTAAGGTAGGCTGGTATTCCTGGGACGTGACCGCACTCGTCGCCAACTACTGGAAGGGAAAGAATTTCGGCCAGGACCCCAATTACGGGTTTGAGCTGCGGGGGCCGGAGACGGGCGGCGCCAAGTACTATCATTATCGCTACTTCCGCTCCAAGAACGCGAGCAGCGGCCGCCCCTTCCTGGTCGTGCAATATCACCTGCCCGCCACCGATACCCCCACACCCTCGCGCACACCAACGGATACGCCGACCTCCACGCCGACGCTGACCCCCACCGGGACACCTACACCTACCTCAACCCCTACTCCCAGCAGGACGCCGACCAGAACCCCCACCCTCACGCCGACACATACTCCCACATGGACGCCGACCATGACACCTACTTACACCCCAACCCCTACACGCACTCCCACTTGGACGCCAACGCCGACATCCACCCACACTCCGACTCCTACGCCCACCACCACAGCATCCCCCGTCCCGACATCGACGCCCGTGATCGTCAATCGGCTGCCAGGCCAAATCTTCTTCGACCAGGTGCGCTACCGGACCGACGAGAGGATCTTCCTGACCGTCAACATCTCTGGGACGATGTCCTCGCCGCCCCCACCACTCCTGGAGGCTTGGGTCTCCGATCCGCACAAAGGGGATGCAGAGCGGGTGATCTTGCCATATGTGGGGCGAGGGACATATCGTGACGACGTAGGTATTCTCCTCAGCACCAGCGGGGCTAAGCCGCGAAATGGCGTCCTGGAGGTGGACCGCGGCAACCTGATCTATGCGCTCTATTGGTGGACGGGTGAGAACCCTGATGCCACGGGCGATCTGGCGCTCATCTCCGGCGGCACCCCCAGCGGCAAGTTTACCTATAGCATCGATCCGAAGATCCTGTTCGGCCCGACCACCCTGCCCGGGCGTGGTGAGGGTGAGGAGGACCGGCCGGTCGCGGCCATTGCCGCGCCTGGGTATCCTCCCGTGCGCTTCGGGGAGGACATGGTCATCTTCCAACCCCGTAGCGCGGAGGAGCGGAACGCGTTCCTGGCCCGTCGGGCTGGACACATCGTGCAGACCCGCCAAGAGGAGGAGACGCACGTGGTCCGGCTCGATCCCACAACCCAGGATCTCGACGATTTTCAGGTGTTGGCCGACTGGCTAGGCATGGAGGGACACTTGATCTTCTCATCGGAAAACGCGGCGCGCCTCTACAATCTCGTCCTAGAAGAAAACCTGGACGGCTTACGCGTGACTTTCAATCCACTGCTCATGCTATACGGTGAACCGCAGGGCGACGAGGACCCAGCTATTCAGCCCTTTAACGAGTGGTGGGCCAATGCCTCCGACATCCAACTTGATCATGCCTGGGTGCTGGCCGCGCTCATGGATCTGGATCTGAGCGCAGTTAACCTAGCTGTTCTGGATGGTGGCTTTCGGGCTGGGCCCGATGTGCTGCCGCTAGTGGATGCATACGATTACGAAGATGACGATAATAATCCTTTCGGCACAAACCCCATACCGTGTAGTGGCACCGTTCCCTGCGAATGGCATGGGGACTGGGTATGGGGCGCGGCCGGAGCCGTCGCGAACAACGCTCAGAACGTCGTCGGCACAGGAGGACAGGTAGCGCGACCTATGCTCTATCGTATCGGCGTCTCAGCATGGCTCTTCGAGGTGGACGACGCCATCCACCGGGCCGTTGACCGCGGGGCCGACGTGATCAACATCAGTGGTGGGTTCCCATGTCGTCTCCATGGCATCCACTATTGTAATCCCGCTGTCCGCGGAGCCCTCTGTGTTGGGGTGATCGCTGCCTTGGCCTTATTGGCAGGGTTGATCCCATTGCCGCCTGAGATCTTGCTGGGCATAGGCATCTTTTCCGTATCCCTGCAGGTATTCTGCTTAAATCCCTTCAACCCTCAGACGGAGTTCGAGGAGGCGGTGGCCTACGCCCGGAGACATAATGTCCCGGTGGTCGCGGCCGCCGGCAACCGCGTTGATCTTGGAATATTGGGGGAATACGGCCCCTTCGACGCTGGTGAGATACAACAAGTACCATGTGTGGTGGACGAGACCATCTGCGTAGGCGAGATGGACATCACCAGGAGCAATGTAAATGGCTGGGGGACCGCCGTGGACATCTGGGCGCCGACGGGTCTACCCAGGAGCAACGATGTCCTTTCCGACTTCCATGGCACCTCCTGTGCGACCGCCTACATCAGCGGCATCGTAGCGTTAATGAAGGCAGTGGACCCCAGCATCACGCCTGTCGAGATCCGTGATATCCTTCAAGACACGGGACATATCAGCACCGCGGATCCACGTGTACATCACTACGTGGACGTCTACGAGGCTCTGGTGGCGGTGATCGGCCGAGTACCCGATCGTCAGCTCCAATACGATGATGTGCTGACCTTCTGTCCCAGCGTGGGGTGGGATGAGGTAGCAAGTGGCAACGACACCCGCGGCCGGGCGAGCCCCATCGCGACGGGGACAGGGGACATCGGCCCGGTGACGGACGCAGCCGTGCATTCCTTCGACGACACCGCGGACTGGTATCGGCTGGACCTGCCTGACGACGGCGTCCTGGGCCGATACTATCACATACAGGAGGATATCCTCTATAGCACGCGACTCGGCTCTTTGTCCTGGGACCTTTATTCCACTACGCTTCTCCCGGATGACAGGCGATATGTATGGCCAGGCACATATTACCTGCAGACATGGTACGAGATGAGCGCCGATGACACCTGCTATAACATCGGTGGCGATATCTTGAGCGGCCGGATCTTCCCGGACAGATTTGAATCCAATGAGCCCCTTCCTTTCGCCGCCCCGCTGGATGAGTGGACTCGAATCGACGAGGACACCTGGGAGCAGTGGGTCAACGATCTGACATTCCATACGCCAACCGATCCCGATTTCTTCTCAATCCCCATCCCCTCAGGTGCTCCCATCCCACATCTGCTCATCTGCCCTGACGCTCCTGCTCCCCTTGTGCCAGGAGGCGGCCTGACGGTCAACATCCAATGGCCGGATGCGAACGACGTCGCCTCCTTCGTCAGCATCTACGATCGCGATGGGGTTGACCGCACTGAGGGTTTCCTGGGCTGGGAGCTCCACTTTGACGCTAGAGATCGTTGGGCATTCACTGGGCTGTATGTCCAACTGGAGGGAGACCCGGTCATGGCTGACCCGGATGGATATGGCCTGTACTTGCGCTATGAGTCGCCCCGGTATCCCCGTTGTGAGATATGGCATGACATCTGGCTGGTCGTTCAGGCTGACGTAGCTGCTGGCGGAGCGTTCCGATGGATGGAGGAGCGGCCAGAAACTGGGATGGCTCTCCGCTATCCACTCCAGATGCCCTGCGATCCCAGGAGCTGCGATCCACCGAGCTCACCGGTAGCGGACTATCTGGGCTTCGAGTGGAGAGCGACTAGCGATATGATCGTCGAGGCGACGTTACCGGCTGCGGGGAAGCTGCGCGTGCATCTGCTGGATACTCAAGGCCACGTGTTAGGCGAGGCTCTGGAAATGCCACAAGCGCTGACGACAGCCAATAGCGAGAAGATCTTACAGTTACAATTGCCTCAGGTCCCCGCTGGATACTACCTGCTCAAGGTCAGCGAGGGGGATTACGGCATCCCCTATAACCTCCGGGTGACCGCCCCATTCCGAGAAGTGTACCTGCCCATGGTGCAACGCTAGTTGCGTTGTGATGAGACGCGTACATAGCTGATGTCGAAAGGAAGAATACGAGGAATGAGGACCCTCAGAATCTTTCTCATAATCGTCATCGTCGCTGTCATCCTCGTCATAGGCATATTGACAACGATGGTGGCTCATAACCTGGTTGGAAGTGTAGTATATGCCGCAAAGGAGACAGCCAGCGCGCCTCGGCCCCCTACCGGCGTTCAGGTCCATTCCCAAGGCAATGATCGTTACCTGGTGGTCATCCTGCCGGCCTCCCATCCTGCTGACACGTACAACCAGCAGCCTTACATCGATACCTACGTTTATTCTATCACGCCCAGCACCAGTTACTGCACCAGTACGAAGCTGGCTGTGCAATATAACAGCAGCGAATTCGGCACGGAGTACCAGCGGGCCTTCGTCGGCTTCCATCTCTCCAGCATTCCTTCCGACGCCATCATCGACTCCGCCATCTTCTACGCCTACCTTTATGACGCTTGGGGGAGCGATCCTGTGCACATCGGGCTTCGCCGGGTGACGGCCAACTGGAACTGTCCCCTCTACTGGCCAGGCCCCAAATCCGTCCCCACCACATCACGCTCCATCGGAACTAAGGTAGGCTGGTATTCCTGGGACGTGACCGCACTCGTCGCCAACTACTGGAAGGGAAAGAACTTCGGCCAGAATCCCAATTACGGCTTCGAACTAAGAGGACCAGAGACGGGCGGCGTCAAGTACTATCATTATCGCTACTTCCGCTCCAAGAACGCAAGCAGCGGCCGCCCCTTCCTGGTCGTGCAGTATCACCTGCCCGCCACCGATACTCCCACGCCCACGCGCACACCGACGGATACGCCGACCGCCACGCCGACGCATACTCCCACCGGGACGCCAACGTCCACGTCAACCTCTACTCCCAGCAGGACGCCGACCAGAACCCCCACCCTCACGTCGACACATACCCCCACCCAGACGCCGACAGGGACATCTACGCTCACCCTGACCCCCACACATACTCCTACCAGGACGCCAACTCGCACCCCAACTCCTACACGTACTCCTACTAAGACATTGACGCCTACATCTACCAGTACCCCATTAGCGCTGAGGATCGTGGCGGGTCCCAGGGTATCCGAGATCACCGCCACCTCCGCCGTGATCACCTGGACAACCAATATCCCGGCAGATAGCGTGGTCCGCTACGGCCGGAGGTCCGTCCTTTTCACCGACCAGGTGGGCGATGCAGGCCACGTCACCGAGCATCGCCTCGTGCTCAGCGGTCTGGTGGCCAGTACCACTTATCGCTATCGGGTGGAATCGACCGATGCCGCCGAGAGGCACGTCACTAGTCGAAGTGGATACTTCAAGACCGCGGCCAAGCTTGACAATCAAGCACCGGTCATCTCACAGCTACGCTTCGTCCGGCTGCCTACGGAGGCCGAATATTACTTGATCGAAGTGGATGCCTCCGATGAGGACGGCATCGAGCGGGTTGACTTTTACATCGATGACCAGCTTATCGGCTCCGATCATTCCGGTGGGGATGAGGCCAGCATGCTTCTGGCGCCGGCTGCCATGGGCTTCAGCCGTGTTGAGTTCTTCCGACGACACCGGCTTCGGGCTCGCGCGGTGGATCACCATGCCGCAGCGGGAGAGGCCTCCTCTCTCTTTGTACCGCCCGACGAGGACCCGCTCATAGACATGTGGATCATCGCCCCCGCGCCGGATCACACGATCTACATTGATGGAGGGATTGCCCCACCGGGCACGGCGCTGGATGTCGAGGTCTACGCTGCGGAACGCGGCTGGCATTGCGGCTCCTCCGGATTCCTGGATCCACCCCCCGGTGTCCCGCCCCAGCCTCCCCGTAGCTGCATCGAGACCACCGATCCCGTGGACCGCGTCGAGTTTTACATCGATGGGGTGCTAGTTCATACATCCTATCCTTCCTCCTCGAGCGACTATGGACACGAATATTTCTGGAATGTCAGCGGGATGCCCACGGGGACGTACACGATTCGAGCAGTGGCCTACGCGAGCGATGGCTCGCGGGCAGAGGACAGCCGCACGGTGCGGATTGAGCGGGGTGAATACGGACTGGAGGTGCGACGCATGGTGACCCGAATCGATAACTACTTCCGGGTCGCCCTTTGGATGACGAACACGGGAACGATCGATATCCAGCTGGATACCGTTGAGGATAACCTAGTCGGGTTTCAGGCAGTCGGCAGAGATGGATATAACTATGTGCTGACCAGCGACTACAATGACATCACCGGGCGCTGCGATGTGACGCT
>DUEN01000205.1 GCA_011176545.1 Caldilineae bacterium
GACGAGGTGAACCAGCGGCGCGAGGAGGGGTGCGACGTGTCCGCCCTGGAGCCGCGCGTGACCGCGCTGGATGCCGAGGGAGTGCCGGAGCTGTTAGCGCTGTACGATGAACTCATGGCGCTGAGACCCCGGCTGGATTTCCCATACGCGGAGCCCTCAGACCTGCCCACCATCCGATCGCTACGGCCGGCAGGGCCGCGTCACATCCCGATGGCGTGGGATGAAACGCGCCTGCTGGACCGTATCCTGGGCGCGTACCTGGGGCGCTGCGCCGGCTGCACCCTGGGCAAGCCCGTGGAGGGATGGTCGCGGGAGAAGATCCGCCGGTATCTGGAGGCAGCCGGGGAATACCCGCTCCGCTCTTATTTCCCTGTGCTTCGCCCCTTCCCCGAGGGTATGGAGCTGCACGATAACTACAAGGAGACGGCGCGGGGATACGTCAAATGGATGGCGAGGGACGACGACATCGACTATACCATCCTGGGGCTTCACTATCTGGAGACTTATGGACTGGACTTCACCACGGATAACGTAGGCGAAGCCTGGCTGCGATTGCTCCCCTATCATCAGGTCTACACGGCTGAGCGCGTGGCGTATCGCAACCTCGTCGAGGGATACGGCCCGCCCCAATCGGCGACGCGCTACAACCCCTATCGGGAGTGGATCGGCGCTCAGATCCGGGCCGATGGCTTTGGCTACGCCGCGCCGGGGTTACCGGAGGTGGCTGCCGAGTTCGCCTACCGAGACGCGACGCTCAGCCATGTGAAGAACGGCATCTACGGCGAGATGTGGGTGGCGGCTATGTTGGCAGCCGCGCTGGCCTCGCCGGGACACGCCCTGGATGATATCGTACGGGTGATCGAGGTCGGGCTGAGCGAGATCCCGTCCAACAGCCGGCTAGCGGAGGCCATTCGCAACGTCATGCGGTGGCGCCAGGAGACGGACGATTGGGAGGAGGCATGGGAGCGGATCAACCAGAAGTACGGCCACTATCATGGCGTGCACACCATCAACAACGCCGCCATCGTGGCGCTCGGGCTGCTGTATGGTGAGGGGGACTTCGAGAGGACGATTTGCATCGCGGTCATGGGCGGCTGGGACACGGATTGCAACGGCGCCACGGCCGGCTCGGTGATCGGCGCCATGATCGGGGCAGATGCCCTGCCGTACAAGTGGGTGGGGCCGCTCAACAACGTCGTGCGCAGCATGGTCGCCGGATACGATCTATCCCGCATTACGGATCTGGCCGAGCGATCGCTGGCCGTCGCCAGGGAGGTCCGCGAGCGATGGGGATGAGAAAGGAGATGAAGCGTCCTACGCTGATGTGTCGGGCCTATCGCTTGAAGGACGGACACATCTCCTCATTGCTATCGGCGGAGACGATCTGGAAGACATTGCGCGGTGCGACCGAAGGATGATGGAGATTGGAAACGGGAGATGAGACATGGAGGAAAATGATGGCAAACCTGAAGATCGGCGACAAGGCGATTCCCTTCAATTTGATCGGCGTTGACGATCAACAGCATGCTTTGTCCGACTACGCGGACAAGGCGGCTGTGGCGGTGATCTTTAGCTGCAACCACTGCCCTTACGTGCGTGCCTGGGAGGATCGCATGATTCAGATCCAGGCCGATTATGCCGATAAGGGGGTGCAACTCATCGCCATCAATGCTAACGACGCCACGAAGTATCCGGACGATAGCTTTCCGAAGATGAAGGAGCGTGCTCAAGAGAAAGGGTTTAACTTCCCGTATTTGCATGATGAGACCCAGGAAATCGCCCAGGCGTATGGGGCGGAGCGGACACCGCAGGTGTTCCTATTCGATCAGGATGGCGTCCTGCGATACCATGGCGCCATTGATGACAACTATGAGAACCCCAACGCGGTGAAGCAGCACTACCTGCGGGACGCTCTGGATGCCGTGCTGGCGGGTCAGGACCCGCCGGTGACGGAGACCCCGCCCGTGGGGTGCACGATTAAGTGGAAATAGACCATCATACGAAGACCCGTCAGGCCGCGAGGGCCTGACGGGTCTCATTCTCCCCTCATCGCCCAACGCAGATACACCAAATCCCCTCGCGTCTGCTCGATTAGCTCCTCCACGGTCAGGTCCCGCCAGGAGTGGCTTCCCTGATACTCGCTGTGCACCGAGATCCAGCCGTCGAACCCGACCTCTCGCAGGCAGGCGAACACTTCCGGCCACGGTACCACGCCTCGATTCAGCGGCACCATCTTGGTGATCCACCGTTTCTTCCCCAACGTCGGATCATCCACCTGCTGCCACTCCATGTCCTTCACCGCCAGTAACGTGATCCGACCTCGCAGCAGATCGATGGCCATCTTCCATGTGGACACGCCGCCCTCCACGACGATATGCCCCGCGTCCACATAAGCGCCGATGGCCGCCGGATCCCGGTCCTTGATCCAGTGCCAGATGATGAAGGGGCTGGCCGACATGTAATCGCCGGAGTGGGTGTGGATGTTGGCTCGCACGCCGGTGCGCTGAGCCAGCTTCTCGATGCCATCCAGCCTGCGGGCGACCTCATCCATGGCCCGGCGGAAGGTGCCGAAGCCCTCATAACGCCAGTAGCCCAGCTTGATCTCAGGTACGCCAGCCTCAGCCGCCGTCTCGAAGATATCGACGGCGTACGGCTCATCCGCCGCCGTGATGGCCGTCGTGATCAGCGGCACCTGCAGCCCCAGGTCGGCCAGCGTTCGTACGGCCGCGGGTAGCTCGGTCCGCACGTTCTCGGGTAGCACATGCCCACCCGGCCGCACAGTCAGATCCACCCCCTCGAAGCCCAGGTCCCGGATCACCCGTCCCGCTTCGGCGACGGACATAGTCTGCAGATGCTTGGAGAACATCATGAGTTTCATTGCAGGTCCACCTCTTGCCCGCTCACCAGCGCCCAGGCCATTACGGCGTTCCCTTCGTTTTCCCCGTCAGGTAACGCGTATAGCTCCAGGCGACTTCCATCGTTGAAGGTCAGGTCAATGCCGCTGGTCTCGTCTTCATCTCCTCAGATGTCTAGTCCGACGACGGTTTTGCCATTTACGAAATCCCATAGCTCCTGTCCGATCCGCCCGGGCTCACTCGCACCCGGATTGCTCGCGTCGCTCGAACTTCTCATAGGTCTGTAGCTCCTTAACCCCAGCTGGTCACATATAGGGTGACGTAGTCCCTACCCTTGCTCTAAGGAAGCCGCCGGAAACAGGCTCAAGCCCGGCATAGGGAAGTCTTTAGGGTTGAAGGTCACCAACGTTAACCCATACTGAATGGCCGTAGCGGCGATGATGGCGTCAGGCACCGAGATCATCACGCCGCGATCCCGATATTTCCGGATAAAGTCGCCAGCCCGATCCGCGATCTCAATATCCAGCCCATAGGTGATGAACCGAGATAACAGCTTCTGTGTCCTGTAGCGCTCGTGTTCTCGCATGCCGACGTGCACTTCCAGGCGCGTGATCGAGGCGATAGCCAACCGTTCACGCTTGCCAAGGGTTCGCAGAAGGCGCACGGCTCTCGATTGCCCGCGAAGGTGACGAATGATCACCCCGGTATCGAGTAGATATCTAGGTGGTGTCTTCGCCATGAGATACTCCCGCATCGGCCAAATGCTTATCCCAGGATCCCCTCAACTCGGCGAGCCAGCGATCAATATCTTCATCGGTTTGCAACTCCGGATGATCCTCATCGCTCCAGCAACCAGCCGCTTCCTCCAAAGCCTCGATCTGCTCCAGTAAGGCCAATTTCTCTTCAACAGCCTCGATGATGAAGGCGCTTCGCCGCCGGGGGGGAATGCGCTCACGTAGGCGTTGTAGAAGGGGCTTAGGAAAGACAACGGTCATCTTTTGGGTCTCTGAATAGGACGTCTTCTTGTCCATATCTTTTCATACCTCCCTTTTACCCGTATTATACGTCTATTTTAGAAGCTAAACAAGGCAATCTATCTTCCCTAAGATGGAACTCCAGGGTTTTCCGAATAATATACTGCTTTCAAGGCTTTTAAGTGGAAGACACCCCATAACGCCGACAAAATCTTTCAAACAATTCATCCAACTCCTCAGGTGTAAGGTCCCCGTCGATGATCAGGGCCAATCCCTCCGGCCGTAGCGCCTCACATAAGGGGAGCACCTCTTCCGGGGGACAGATGATGAGGACGGATCGCCCTCGTTGCTGGATCTTGCGAAACATATCCACCCAGGCCAATGCCGAAGGCGTCCCCGCGCCTGGGGTGAACTGGATGGCCTGGATCTCCGATACCGACAGCAGCGCGTCGATATGGGTCGCCGCGCCGGGGCCGTCCAGATGGAAGACGGCCCGGCCGACGGTCGCCGCCTGCCGGGCGATGTCCGGCAGGAACAGGCGCTCGAACTCGCGCGGCCCGATCATGAAGTTGAAATCACAGGCGGGGATCATGTAAGGACGATTCGACCACAGGCCGAGCCAGTGAATGAGCCCGGCACCCCGCCCGAGCACGATGCGATACATCTCCGTGAAAGCCTGTCGCCAGGCGGGATAGATGGCATCGACGGCCGCGCGCACGCGCTCGGGCTGCTCGATCACGTCCATGCAAAGCTGGGTGGCCCCCCGGAGGTTAAGCAGCACATCGCCCGACCCGCCGAGATCCGGCGTGCAGACCAGATAGCGCCCCCGGGCGTCCTCCGCCACACGCTGAAGGAGATGGCGCAACAAGTTCCACCACGGATTGTCCTCATGAATGGTCCAATCGGGCGCGTTCGACCAGTCGTCCTTGATGAAGGCGTGGGTCCATCCCGTGTCCGCGCCGAACTCCAGCCTGCCGCCGAGCATCCCGCCCAATAACACCGGGCCGAAGTCGGCACGGATATGGGGAAGCGCGTCACCGACCCGGTGGAGTTGCTGAAGGTCCGCGTACTTGGCCTCAAACCACGCGTCCGGATCGCGCAGCAGCTCCAGCCGCCGGGTGATGGGCCGACTTGGATCGGTGTTGGCCGTCCCGATAAAGATTGGTCGATCGAGACACTCATGGGCCCACCACGCCTCGAAGCGACGGGCGATGGTCGGGAAATCCGGGCAGAACGCCAGCGGCTCGGCGGCGATCCGTTGCAACGTGCGGGTCCAATCCGAGAGCTCCTCGATGGGTATGATCGGGGGATAGGAGATCGATACAGCCTCCATGGCTTCCTCTCCTCGGTCCGTTCACCTTGATCTTTTGATCTTTATAGATCTTCGCCTAACATATGCATTCCGACTTCCAGGAAGCGACTGCGCCCTGTAGCCCTGTGGGGGCGACCGGCCGGTCGTCCCATACGCATCAAGTTAAGCGAAGTGGTGCGTTCTGTGACCCAAACAGCCTGACGTCACATTGTGCCCCACCCCCCTGTAGTCCCCCCTCCCCAGTCC
>DUEN01000206.1 GCA_011176545.1 Caldilineae bacterium
GTTAAACTGCGCCGCCACAAAACCCCTACCCAATTCCTGTGGTAGGGGCGCACGGCCGTGCGCCCTACCGTACTAATCATCCACCCGCGATAATCGAGCTCCCAGGGCCTGCAGCTTGTGATCGATGTGCTCATATCCTCGGTCGATTTGGCCGATGTTCCCGATGACGCTCTCCCCTTGAGCGCAGAGCGCGGCGATCAGCAGCGCCATGCCCGCCCGGATGTCCGGGCTGCTCATGGTCGCGCCGTGGAGGGGCGTGGGACCTACGACGACACACCGATGGGGATCGCATAGGATGATCTGCGCGCCCATGGAGATCAGCCGATCGACGAAGTACAATCGGCTCTCGAACATCTTCTCGTGGATGAGGATCGTCCCGCGAGCCTGGGTGGCCACCACCAGCGCGATGGAGATGAGATCCGCCGGGAAGGCCGGCCATGGGGCATCGTCGATCTTGGGCACCGCGCCTCCCAGATCGGGCGTGATCTCCAAGTCCTGTTCATCCTCGACGATCAGATCGGTGCCTTCTATATGAAGGCGTACGCCCAACCGATCTTGGAAGACCATGAGGATCATGCGCAACTGCTCGGGGACCACATTCCGGATGCGGATCTCGCCTTTGGTGACGGCCCCCAACCCGATAAACGAGCCGATCTCGATATAGTCGGGTGAGATGGTGAACTCGCCGCCGCGAAGCGAGGAGACCCCTTCGATGGTCAACAGGTTGCTGCCGATGCCTTGGATGCGGGCCCCCAGGCTATTGAGAAAGTGGCACAGGTCCTGGACATGGGGCTCGCTGGCGACGTTGCGCAGGATCGTGGTTCCCTCCGCCAGCACGGCGGCCATGATGGCGTTCTCCGTGGCGGTGACGCTCGCCTCGTCCAGCAGGATGTCGGCGCCGCGTAACCGATCGGCGCGCATCTCCAGCCGATCGTTGTAACTATAGCGGGCGCCTAGCTCGCGCATGGCCAGCACATGCGTGTCAATGCGCCGGCGGCCGATGCGATCGCCGCCCGGCATGGGCAGTGCCACATGTCCGGTCCGAGCCAACATGGGGCCCATGAGCGTGATGGACCCACGGATTAGGCTGAAGAGCTCCGCGTCCGGCGCGGTGCTGATGATCCGACGGGCCTGTAGCCTGATCGTATGGCCGCCGTCGTCCTCGACGTCCACGCCCAGCATCTCCAGAAGCTGCAGCATCGTGAGCACATCCCCGATCCGGGGGACATTGTGCAAAGTGATCGGCTCATCGGTGAGCAGGCTCGCGGCCAGCAAGGGCAGAGCCGCGTTCTTATTCCCACTGGGCGTCACTTCCCCGTTCAGAGGATATCCACCGTGAATCACAAAGTGTGCCACGTTCGCCTCTCACTGATCGATAGGTCGTACGGTGACCTTAGTCCCTTCGCCCGTCCCCAACGTGAGTGCGGCGCTTCCCTCCCGCACCGAGAGCTCCAGCATCCCGGCGCTACCGATCAGGGCGAGCAAGTGGCCTCGTGGCGCGTCAGCGTAAGTGGTGCAAAGCCGATCTATCGTGCGGCCAGCCACCTCGATCTGCCATTGCGTCGAGTTATCTAGCCACATGCCAGGGATATTAGTGATCAGGTTGCCGAAGCGATCGACGTAAATCACGTGCCCTTCTAGGATGCCATCCCCACGCTTCCTCGGTTGCGGGAGATCCAACAGTATAGGGTCATCGATCGGCTCACCTAGATCGCTGAGGGGGACACCTGCGGCCAGATGGGCAGCGACCGGGGCGAAAACGTCACGGCCGTGGAAGGTGTTGCTGACCTGAGAGAGCCAGTATTCGCGACGTGTGAGATGGACGATCTCGGCCTGGGGGCTCTCCCCGCTGAACGGGCGCAGGATATGCGTGAGCACGCCATTGTCCGGCGCGACAAAAAACATCTCCCCGACCCGCGCGGCGATGGCCCGACGCTCACTGCCGACGCCTGGATCGACGACGATCATGTGCACGGTGCCGGCGGGAAAATAGGGGGCCGCGGTGGCGATGACGAAGGCCGCGTCCGAGATGCCGTGTGGATGGATGTCATGGGTGATGTCGATGATCGTCGCGCCTGGGACGATGCCGAGGATCACCCCCTTCATCGCCCCGACATACCCATCACTCAACCCGAAATCGGTCGTCATCGTGATCAGCGGCACGCGCGCCCCCTCCCATGCGTTCGATGATGGCTCATTGTAACTCACGGCCCAGGGGCCGTCAAACCATTTACGCCGGCCCGTCGCCGCTGCCGCACAGCCTCGAACAGGATGACGCCAGCCGCCACTGCCGCGTTCAGGGACTCGACCCCGCCTGCCAGGGGAATGCGCACGGTGCCCATGGCCAGACCTGTGGCCCGCCGACTGGCCCCGCTGGCCTCCCCGCCGAGGATCAGGACGCTGGGTTGGCACCAATCCACCTCGTCGTAGAGGCGTTCGCCTGAGACGTCTGCGAGCCAGAGTTGATGGCCTCTCACGGCCTCGCGTATGCGATCCCAAGCGCCCCAGGCCAGCGGCACGCGGAAATGGGCTCCCATGGCAGCCCGGACGGCCTTGGGGTTAAAGAGGTCTACCGTGCCAGGCGCCAGCCACACTCGTCCGACCCCTGCTCCGGCCGCTACGCGCAGGATAGCCCCCAGATTGCCCGGATCGCGCACGCCATCCAGAACCAGCAGCAGGTCTGAGCGCGCCGGCACCTCCGTATCTGGGAAGGGAAGCACTGCCACGATCCCTTGCGGCGTGACCGTGTCGCTCATGGCCTTCAGGACCTGTTCCGAGGCAGCGAAGCAGGGTACGCCAGCGGCTTCCATAGCTGAGAGCAGCGCCTCCGCCTCGGGCCTTTCCCTCCATTTGGGCTCATAAAAGACGAAAGCGGGGATGATCCCCGCTTCCCAGGCGTCCCTCACGAGCCGCAGGCCCTCTACAGAGAACCGCTTCTCCCGATACCGCACGCGGCGGCGTTTGAGGGAGCGAACGTATTTCACCTTTTCATTGGCAAGGCTTGTGATCATCATCGGGATGATTACAGAGCCGCCTTGGCTACCTCAACCACCTTCGCGAAAGCCTGATCATCGTGCACGGCCAGGTCTGCCAGGATCTTGCGATCCAGGGCGACGTTAGCCTGCCGCAGCCCGTGCATCAGCTGGCTGTAGGAAAGGCCGTTCTGTCGCGCGGCCGCGTTGATTCGTATGATCCACAGACGACGGAAATCGCGCTTGCGGTTACGCCGATCTCGCGTGGCGTATTCCAGGGAATGGAGTAGTGCCTCATTCGCGCGACGGAAGACGCGATGGCGTGCTCCGAACTGTCCCTTCGTCTGCTTAAGAACCTTCTTGTGGCGACGTCGTGTCACCACACCACCTTTCACCCTCGTCATCGTTACCCCTCACCACTCTTTGTCTAACCGCAAAGAGCGCAGAGAATCTATCTGACATCAAATTTTTAAAAAACCTTAGCGCTCTTTGCGTTCTTTGCGGTTCCTATCTGTTCTTCTTCAGGTATGGTGCCAGACGGGCGACGCGTCGTCGCACACTCGCATGTTCTACCGTCAGCGTGTCGTCATACATGGCCCGTACCCGCCGCGGCTTCTTGCGGCGCAGGTGGCCTTTCCCCTGCTTCATGCGCAACAACTTGCGATTACCAGACAACCGAAACCGCTTCGCTGTCGCTTTATGGGTCTTGATTTTTGGCATGTCATCCCCCCAGAAAAACAGGGGACCTTATCAGGCCCCCTGGCGTTGAAACTTCTCAAACCACCAGTGAGAGCTACTTTTGACTCGGCGCCAGGATCATCAGGAGACTTCGCCCGTCAAGGCTTGGACGCTGCTCGATGACCGCGACGTCCGCCAGCTCCTGAGCGACGCGCTCTAACAACTCTCGCCCCACATCCAGGTGGGTGATCTCCCGACCGCGGAACTGCACCCTGATCTTCACCTTGGCGCCATTCTCCAGGAACCGTCGCGCATCTCGCAGCTTGTAGGCGATGTCGTGCTCCCCCGTCTTGGGCCGAAGGCGGACCTCCTTGATCTCGACGCGCTTTTGCGCCTTCTTCGCCTCACGGGCGCGCTTAGCACGCTCGTATTGAAATTTGCCAAAGTCCAACAAGCGGCACACAGGAGGGGACGCGTTTGGCGCCACCTCGACGAGATCGAGGCCCCGCTCATGGGCCAGCGCCAAAGCCTCCCGCGTGGGCATGATGCCCAGCTGCTTCCCGTTCTCGTCGATCACCCGTACTTCACGGGCGCGGATCTCTTCGTTGATGCGAGTCGTTTTGGTGCTAATCTGTACCTGCCTTCCTTAATCGATGCGATTGATGCGAAGATCCGGATGACCGATGGTACGAACCGTGAAGGCATCCCTCACGCTCGATGCAAAACTATAACAGATACTGGCTTGGCTGTCAAATATCGCATGGGCGTGATATAGCCCTGGTCCCTCTCGCCTCATAGGAGCGCTTTCCGCTCAATGGCTTGGCGTGTCATTTCCAGGAAACGCTCGACGGGCATGGCGCCCTTATCCTCCCCAGTGCGCAGGCGCACGGCCACCGTTCCATTCTCAGACTCGCGATCGCCCACGATCAGCATATAAGGGATTTTCTGTAACTGCGCGTCGCGGATCTTGGCCTGCATGCGCTCGGCGGAGCGGTTCACCTCGACCCGCAGGCCAGCATCTCGTAGTCGCTCCGCGACCTGCTCAGCGTACTCCACATGGCGATCGGCGATGGGAATCAGTTGAACCTGGACGGGAGCCAGCCATACCGGGAACGCACCAGCGTAATGCTCGATGAGCACGCCGAAGAAGCGCTCCATGGACCCCAACAGCGCCCGGTGGATCATATACGGGCGGTGTTCTTTCCCATCCTCGCCGATATAGGTGAGGTCGAATCGTTCCGGCAGGTTGAAGTCGAATTGGATGGTGCTGAGCTGCCACTCCCGCCCCAGCGCATCGTTGATCTTGAGGTCGATCTTTGGGCCGTAGAAGGCACCGCCTCCCTCGTCGATCTTGAAAGAGATCCCGGCCCGTTCCAGCGCCGTCTGGAGGGCTGCCTCGGCGTCCCGCCATTGCGCTTCGTCCCCCACCGCCTTTTCCGGCCGAGTGGAGAGGTAGGCGTTAAACTCGGTGAACCCAAAGGAGCGCAGGATATGTAGACAGAAGTTTAGGACCTTGTCGATCTCCTCCGGCATCTGGTCCGGCCGGCAGAAGATGTGGGCGTCGTCTTGAGTGAAGCCGCGCACGCGCAGCAGGCCGTGGAGCACGCCACCCCGCTCGTATCTATAAACCGTCCCCCACTCGGCGAAGCGCAATGGTAAGTCCCGATAGGACCTCAGGCGGCTCTTGTAGATCAGGATGTGGAACGGGCAGTTCATCGGCTTGAGATAATACTCCTGCCCCTCGATCTCGATGGGCGCGTACATATTCTCCCGGAAGAAGTCAAGGTGTCCGCTGGTCTGCCACAGGGCAGCGCGGCCGATGTGGGGCGAGTACACGAAGTCATAGCCGGCCTTCTCATGCTCCGCTCGGCAGAAGTCCTCGGCGATCTTGCGGACCATGCCCCCCTTGGGATGCCACAGGATCAGGCCGCCCCCCAGTTCTGGGCTGATGGAGAAGAGGTCCAATTCCCGCCCCAGACGGCGGTGATCGCGGCGTTCGACCTCCTCTAGCCAAGCCAAGTATCGGTCAAGCTCCTCCTTGCTGGGCCAAGCCGTGCCGTAGATACGTTGCAGCATAGGGCGTCGCTCGTCGCCACGCCAGTACGCGCCGGCCACGTTCAGCAGCTTGAAGCCATCGACGGGGATCTGTCCCGTGCTCTCCAGGTGGGGGCCGCGACACAGGTCTTCAAACGCGTCGTGGCGATAAGTCGTCAGCTCTGGGCTGCCTCCCGCTCCCTCGCCATACTCATCCGTCCCGGAGTTCAGGATATCCTCGATCAGCTCCAGCTTATATGGCTGATCGCGGAACAGCTCGCGAGCCTCCTCTGGGGAGATTACGCGACGTTCGAATGGATAGTCCGCGGCGATGACCTCCCGCATGCGTTCCTCGATCTTCTGCAAGTCCTCCGGCGTGAGCGGGCGCGGCAGATCGAAGTCATAGTAGAACCCGTTCTCGATGGGGGGGCCGATGGCGATCTTGCCCTCGGGGAACATCTCCAGCACGACCCCGGCCATCACGTGCGCTGTGGAGTGCCGGAGCTTATACAGGAACTCCTCGCGTTCCTCTTGATGATTATTCTGTTGAGCCATATCGGATCTCCTCCAAAAGGCGGCTGTACCAAAAAGACCCCTCGCCTTTGGGGCGAGGGGTCCCGCGGTTCCACCCAAATTCGGATCGCTACGAAGAGCGATCCCTCTTCGGCGTGTAACGGCGCCACCCGGGGCTCCCTACTCTCTCGCGATTTCAGGAGCCCGCTCTCGGGGGGTTTTCCACGGGGCTTAGCGAGGGAGGCTTACAGCCGGCGACCTCCCCTCTCTGGCGCCAGGTTCCCGTGTACTCGTCCCGATCGACGCTTTAGCATAATGAGGCCCGACGATACCGTCGGGCTTTCCCTATGGTGGGCGATACTGGACTTGAACCAGTGACCTCTACGATGTCAACGTAGCGCTCTAGCCATCTGAGCTAATCGCCCACACTCGCCTATATTATACTCAAAATCCCCCTAATTGACAAACGCGTCTTTGGTAAGGGACGACTTTCTCGGCGTACCCGACGAGGACTGCGTGATAGAGGGGGAACAGGCCCGGATGAGCGCCTCGCCCGGGCTCCCTCGTGGTCCTCCAAGATCCCTTACCACACCGTGTATCCGCCGTCGATGATCAGGTCATGCCCCGTCACGTAATCTGACGCCTCCGATGCCAGGTAGACCACCGCGCCCTGTAGATCGCTGACCTGCGCCATCCGCCCCATGGGGATGTCCTTTAGCCACAACGGGACCATGTCCCGCACCTCCGGCGATTCAACCAACGGCGTGTACGTGTACCCCGGGCTGATGGAGTTCACACAGATCCCGTATTTGGCCCACTCGGCCGCCATGCTGCGCGTCAGATGCACGACGCCCGCCTTCGACGCGTTGTACGCCACCTGATTCTGTGGCCGATTCACGATGGTGGCGGACATGGACGCCGTGTTGATGATCTTCCCCGAGCGGCGAGGAATCATGACCCGCGCCTCCGCCTGGGCGCACAGGAACACCCCCTTCAAGTTCACATTGATGACGCGATCCCACTCCTCCTCCGTCATGTCCTCCGCGTTAGCCCAGCCGCCGATGCCCGCGTTGTTCACGCCGATGTCCAGCTTGCCCCACTCCTTGACGATTGTATCGACCATACGCTGCACATCGTCTTTCCTGGTCACATCAGCGATGATGGCCATGGAACGGCGTCCGAGCGCCCGGATCTCCTCGGCCACTTTCTCGGCTGTCTCGGGGTTGATGTCAACGATGGCCACATCCGCGCCGGCCTCCGCCAGCGCGTGGGCAAACCCTCGCCCGATCCCCTGACCGGCGCCTGTCACCAGCGCCGTCTTCCCATCCAGTCGGAAGCGATCCAAGATGCCCATGATTCACCTCCGAGGGATTAGCTACGTTCAATGAAGATGCCGCTCACCTCCCTACTTGCTTCTACGGGATCAGCACGACTTTAACGGATTCATCGCCCTGGTGGGCGATCTCCAACCCCTCGGCGAATTTCTCCAGCGGCAGCTTATGAGTTACCAGGGCAGCGCCGTCCACCACGCCGTTGCGCAGATATTCGATGGCCAGCGGATAGCAGTATGGTCCCAGATGGGCGCCATGGATGTTCAGCTCCTTCACGTCGCCGATGATGGACCAGTCCACAGCCACGGGGCCGGCATGTACGCTGAACTCCACGAACGTGCCCAGCCGCCGCAGCATCTGGAGCCCCTGCCCCACCGCCGGTCCGGCCCCGGTCGCCTCGATGTACACATCGCAGCCGTAGCCGTCCGTCAGGTCCAGCACCCGCTGCACGGCATCCCCCTGGCTGACATCGATCACCAGGTCGGCCCCCAACTGCTTGGCCAATTCGAGCCGCTTGGGCTTCAGGTCCAAAGCGATGAGCATCCCCGGGCCCTTCTGTTTGGCCACCTGCAACATGCACAACCCGATAGGCCCCATGCCAGCGATCACCACCACGTCTCCCAGCTGGATGTTGCCCCGCTCCACCGCGTGGATGGCACAGGCCAGCGGCTCGATGAGGGCCGCGTGCTCCGGGGGGATGTCCGATGGCACCTTATGATTGATGGCGTTGGCAGGGAAGCGCATGTACTCCGCCCACGAGCCCTCGGCCCGGTCCTTCTTGAAGCCGTAGATGTCGTGTTGCTGGCACATCCAATACTGGCCGCGTTTGCAGAAGCGACATCGCCAGCAGGGGACGATCTGTTCGGATACGGCCATGTCGCCCACGGCCAGGCCGTATTTCTCCGCAGCGCCCTCCCCCAGGGCGACCACCTCACCTACGAACTCGTGGCCGGGGATCACGGGCACTTCGATATAGGGCGGGATCTCCTCTGAGCCCCACACCCGATAACCGTGGAAGGTCTTGACGTCGCTGGCACAGACGCCGGTCGCCAGCACGCGGATCAACACCTCGCCTGGCCCGATCTCGGGAACCGGCACCTCCTCCAGGCGATAATCCTGAACTCCATGCACAACCACAGCTTTCATCGTCTTGGGAATCCCCATTGGCGTTTACCCCCACTTCGCGATGACGTAGATCAGGAGAACCGACAGCCCCGTCGCCACGGTCAACGGGATGTACTGCTCGATGAAGCGCATCCAGAGCAGGTGAATCGCCACGAACAAGACCACACCGATGAAGATACGATCAAAGAGGTTCGTCTCCATCGGCAGGAAGCCGCGGCGCGGCGGTTTCTCCGATGTGGTCATGCGTCCCTCCTACTCACGCACGGCGCCGAAAGTCAGGCCGACCACGATGTACCGCTGCACAAGCCACAGGAAGAGCAGCGCCGGGGTCAGCGCTATCAACGCCATCGCCGCCATCTCCCCCCAGTTGGTGCCCACCACCGTGACGAACTCTGACAGGCCGGTGGTGATGGTGCGAGCTCTGACGCTGGTCAACGTGGCGGCAAAGAGGAACTCGTTCCAGGCGAAGATCCAGCTCAGCAGGGCCGTGATCGCGATCCCTGGGGCAGCTAGTGGTACAATGACACGCCAGATGATCTGAAAGACCGAGGCACCATCCACCATGGCCGCGTCGTCCAGGTCGACCGGGATGCCATCCACGATCCCCTTGAGTAGCCAGATGGCGAACGGCAGATTGAAGACACAGTAAGCCAGGATCAGGCCGATATGCGTATCGAAGAGCTGCCACGGGCCTATGCGGAAGAAGCGACTATATAACAGGAACAGGGGCAGCATGAACGCGGCTGGCGGCGCCATGCGATTGGTGATCGTCCAGAAGAAGATGTTCTGATCTCCAGGGATACGATACCGTGATAGCGCGTAAGTGGCCATCACGGCGAGGACCACTACCAGCAACGTGTTCCCCGTGGAGATAATGAGAGAGTTCAACAGATAACGACCATAAACATCCCGAAACAGGGGGCGAATGAAATTCTCCGCGTAGAAGCTCGTCTGATACAGCTTCGGCTTGTCGAATAGCTCCACGCGGGTCCGGGCTGAGACCAGGAACATCCAATAAATGGGAAACAGTGTGATCAGTGTCAAGGCAGTCCATACGATGTAATTGAGTGCTTGCGAAAGGTTCCGACGAGATTTGCTCCCCTTCATGAGCTGATCTCTCTCCGTGTCTGTGTGATGGCCGTCAACAGCAGCCAGCACAGGACGATGGTGAAGTATAACAGCAACACGGACATGGCCGAGCCGTACCCGTAGTCGGTCTTAGGGAAGACCACACGCCAGACATGGATGCCGACGTAACGGGTGGCCGTGCCAGGACCACCACCCGTGAGCATCCACACCTCGTCCACGATGCGCAGCGCGTCCATGATGCGCAGAAAGAGCGTCGTCAGGATAATGGGGCGCAACATAGGAAGCGTGAGATAACGGAGGATTTGCCAGCGGTTGGCGCCATCTACCATGGCCTGCTCGAACGGCTCCCGGGGCAGCGCCGTCAGCCCCGCCAGCAACGTGAGCGTGACGAACGGGGTCCAATGCCACACGTCCATCAACACCGTCGTAGCGAAGGCTTGTCCTGCATATCGGCCGATATTGTAGTCGAAGCCGATCCGTCGCAGGTAGTAGGGAAGGGGGCCCAAGCCGGGGAGGGTCATCAATCGCCAGGCCGCCCCTACAGCGATGGGGGCCACCGTCAGCGGCAGGGCGTGGACAGCTCGGAAGAAGCCTTTCCCCGTGAAATCTCGCATGAGGAGGTGGGCTAGCACCATCCCCAACACCATCTCGATGCTCACCGCCCAGATGGTAAAGACGACCCCGCGTTTGAGAGCAGCCAGGAACTCGGTATCAAACACCAGGCGGCGATAGTTCTCGGCGCCAGCCCAGACCAACCCGCCGACTTTGGAAAAGATGTTCCAGTCGAAGAAGCCGACGTAGACGACATAAAAGAAGGGCAATAGCCCGACAACCCCGAGAATGAGGAGCGTGGGGGCCAAAAGCCCCCACGCTACACGATCTGATCTCATAGAGGTCCTACCCCCTGGATGGCAGCGTACACGATGATCACTGGCCGTAGCCTAACTGGACCAGCTCGGCATCGACATCCTGCGCCGCCGCGTCCAGGGCCTCCTCCGGTGTCATATCCCCGGCGATCGCCTTCAGGACATACGGCAGGATGACCTCGCGGATCTGAGCATGGAACGGGAATGGTGGCGCGCCCGCGAACAGGTACCCCTTCTCCTTCATCAACGTGAAGTATCCATCGACCTTGGGATCGATCTCCTTCACCTTGGGATCGTCAAAGGTCGACTTGCGCACGATGCGGGCGGCGGCAGCGGCGAAGTCACCCTGGAAGTCCTTACGGCTCACCCACTGGAGGAAGAGCCAGGCCGCTTCCTTATTCTTCGAGGAGTGCGGGATGCCCAGGGCACCGCCGTCGTAGTAACCGATGTAGCCCCTGCCAGCCTCGGCATCCTCCATCACGCCGGAAGCCGTCGGCGGCAATGCCACGCCGACCTTGCCGACCACCTTGGATCGGGTCTCATCCATGGCGATCCAGGCTGCATTCTCGCCATAGACCCAGCCCTGGGCCGCGCGGCCGGCCGCGAAGCTCGCCGCCACCTCGTCCCAGGTGCTGCTGGTCGCCTCAGGCGGCGCGTACTTCAACATGCCTACCCAGAACTTCAGAGCTGCTTTGGCCCTGTCGCTATCCAGTGCGCCTCCATTGGCCGAGGTCGCCTTCCAGGTATCCATATTGATGCCCCAATTGTACACGCCCCAGGAAGGCCAGATCGTCTCGGCCATCTCATAGAAGGCTGCCGGATGCGAGCCCGCCTGCACTGTGGTGCCCCACAGCTCCAGACCTTTCTCCTGGCCCCACTCGGTGAAGAACTCAGCGATCTGGGCGTATTCTTCGAAGTTGGTCGCGGGCCGCAGATCCCAGCCGTACTTCTCCTTGAAGGCCGCCTGCACCTCGGGATCCTCGAACAGGTCCTTGCGGTACAGGTAGACCTTCAAGAACGCCTCGAAGGGGAGGCCGTAGATATGGCCCTGGTCGTCCTTGAAGTAGTCGATGAACGAGGTGAAGTCGTCCAGGTCGAGATCCTCATATACAAGCTCGGGATGCTCCTCCATGAAGGCCGTCAGATCGACCAGGAAGTTTCGAGCCAGGTAAGCATAGATGATGTCCTGCTCGATGTAGATGAAGTCGTAGATGCCCGTGCCGGCCTCCATGTCCTTGATCTCTTTATCATACATCTGATCCCAGGACGTCACCTCGAATTCGACCTTGATGCCGGTCTCCTTCTCGAAGGCGGGGGCCAATACCTGCTGCATGTACTTAGAGGGCGGGGTGCTCTCGGAGATGCCCTTGATGGTCACACCCTTGTAGGGCTCGGCCGCCTTGGCCCACCACGACACCTCTTCAGCAGGCGCGACTGGCGTCTTCTCCTCGGCTGGTGGAACTGCTGGTGCAGCCGGAGGCGCACAGGCGATGAGTAGCATGGATACAATGACAACCAAACCGAGGAAAGTGCTCACACTCTTCGCAGACATGGTCAACCTCCTTAAAGGTCTGCAGGGGACTGCA
>DUEN01000207.1 GCA_011176545.1 Caldilineae bacterium
CAGGCAGACCGCGAGTCGCGGTCTGCCTGACTCATGTCTATGAGCCTTTCACGAGGTAGGCTGTGACGGAGGCTTTATCGAATAAGGGCACGCCGGCCGTGCGTATGGTCGGTATCGTCAAGCGCTTCCCCGGCGTCGTCGCCAACGCGGGGATCGATCTGGAGGTCTACGCCGGCGAGATCCACGCGCTGCTTGGTGAGAATGGAGCGGGGAAATCAACGCTGATGAATATCCTGGCTGGCCTCTACCGCCCGGACGAAGGCGAGATCTACATCCACGGCCATCTCGTCGATATTCGCTCCCCACGAGATGCCATCGAGCTGGGCATCGGCATGGTGCATCAGCACTTCATGCTGGTGGAGACGTTGACCGTGGCTGAAAACGTCATCCTGGGGCTCAAAGAGCCGCGCCTGGTGCTGGACATGGATCGCGTCGAGCAGGAAATCGAAGAGCTCTCCCGACGTTACGGGCTCCAGGTGGATCCCACCGCGTACATCTGGCAGCTCTCCGTGGGAGAACAGCAGCGCGTGGAAATCCTGAAGGCGCTCTACCGGGGGGCGAACATCCTGATCATGGATGAGCCCACCGCGGTGTTAACCCCTCAGGAAGCCCATGAATTGGGGCGGACGCTGAGGCGCATGGCTGAGGAGGGCAAGGCCATCATCTTCATCACCCACAAACTGGACGAGGTGGCGGAGTTCTCCGATCGGGTCACGGTGCTGCGTCAGGGTCGGGTAGTGGCCACGCTGCCCACCGAGCAGACGACGCGGGAGGAGCTCGCCCGATTGATGGTGGGGCGGGAGGTGCTGTTCCGCCTGGAGAAGGAGCCGGTGGAACCGGGAGCCGTCGTCCTGGAGTTACGAGATGTCCACGCCTTGAACGATAAAGGGCTGCCCGCGCTGCGGGGCGTCTCGCTACAGATCCGGGCCGGGGAGATCGTGGGCATCGCGGGGGTAGCGGGCAACGGGCAACGGGAGCTGGCGGAGGTGGTAACCGGGCTGCGGCCCGTGAGTTCTGGCCGAATCCTGGTACACGGCCGCGATGTGACCAACTGCTCGCCGCGGGAGGTCATCCAGGCCGGCGTGAGCCATATCCCGGGAGATCGATTGGGCATGGGATTGGTGCCCAACCTGCCGGTTAGCGATAATATCATCCTGAAGGATTACCGGAAGGCTCCACTGGCTCAGGGGCCCTTCCTGCGCAAGCAGGCCGTCATCCGCTTCGCTCAGGAGCTTATCCGACGTTTTCGGATCGATACGCCCAGCCCGGCGACGCCGGTGCGGCTGTTGTCCGGAGGCAATCTGCAGCGATGCATCCTGGCGCGGGAGATTACGGCCGGGCGCGGGCTGCTGGTGGCCGTCCACCCGACGCGCGGGCTGGACGTGGGGGCGACGGAGGCGGTGCGACGCATGCTGTTGGAGCAGCGAGCGCAGGGCGCGGCCATCCTCCTGATCTCCGAGGATCTGGAGGAGCTACTGGCGCTGAGCGATCGGATCGTGGTGTTGTACGAGGGACAGGTCATGGGAACGGTCTCCGCCGACGAGGCGAACATCGAGGCGATCGGACTGATGATGGCGGGCAGCCGTGTACCGGCTCCGGAGGGCGTGTGAGATGAGCTTCTCCTTACGACTGGAACGGCGCCTTACCCCATCACGCGCAGCGGCCGTGTTGGTCCCCATCGCGTCGATCTTTCTGTCGCTGGTCGCGGCGGGCATCCTGCTCCGTCTGGTAGGCGCTTCCCCCTGGGAAACGTATAAGGCCATGGCCATCGGCGCGTTCGGGGGCAAATATAACATCTCCGAGACCCTGGTGAAGGCCATCCCTCTCATGCTGACGGGTCTGGCCGTCTCCGTTGCCTTTCGCATGCAGTTCTGGAATATCGGCGCCGAGGGGCAGTTGGTGATGGGAGGCTTCGCCGCGGCTGGCGTGGCGCTTTTCCTCCCGGAGCGCTTCCCCTGGCTGCCCGATTGGTCGCTGCTGCCGCTCATGTTCATCGCGGGCTTCGCCGTGGGCGCCTTATGGGGGTTGGGGCCCGCCCTGTTGAAGGCGCTGCTCGGGGTCAATGAGATCATCACCACCTTGATGCTCAATTACGTGGCGATCCTGTGGGTGGAGTATTTATACGTCGGGCCGTGGAAGGATCCTCAGGGGTTTGGCTTCCCCGGCACGGCGCAATTCCCCAAGGCGGCCTGGCTGCCTCGCATCACCGGGCGCGTGCATCTAGGCCTGGTCATCGCCATCCTCGCGGCTATCGCGCTGTGGGTGGTGCTGACCCGCACCAAGTGGGGGTATGAGATCCGGGTCATCGGCGAGAACCCCCGCGCGGCGCGTTACGCGGGGATCAGCCTGGTGCGCAATATCCTGCTGGTGATGATCCTCAGCGGTGGGCTGGCCGGGCTGGCCGGTTTCGGCGAGGTAGCTGGGATCTCCCACCGATTGCAAAAGGGGCTCAACGTTGGGTACGGATATACGGCGATCATCGTCGCCTGGCTGGCCAAGCTCAATCCCTGGGGCGTGTTGCTGGTGGCCATCCTGTTGGCCGGCCTGTTAGTAGGCGGCGATCAGCTACAGATCACCATGGGGCTCCCCGCCTCCGTGGCGCTCGTCCTGCAAGGGCTGATCCTCTTCTTCGTCCTGGGCGGGAGCGTCTTCACCCAGTATCGATTGCGGATCGTGCGCTCGCGGCGGGTGCCGATACCGCAGGCTGCGGAGGAGGTGGGCGCGTGAAAGCTCCCCCATGGACATGGATAGCCTTAAGGAAACGCGCATGAGGACGGGATCATGAGCCTGGCAATGCTGACGTCGATTCTGGCGGTGACGATACGGGCGGGAACCTCGCTGCTCTACGCCGCCGTCGGCGAGATCTTGACCGAGCGCTCAGGGATCCTGAACCTGGGGCTGGAAGGGATCATGTTGATGGGCGCGGTGACGGGCTTCGCCGCCGCCTATCACACGGGCAGCCTGCTGGCGGGCGTGATTACGGCGATGGCCGTGGGCGGAGCTCTGTCGCTCATCCACGCTTTTCTGTCCATTACCCTGCGCGCGGACCAGGTCGTCTCTGGCCTCTCGCTGACGATCTTCGGGGCGGGGCTTTCCAGTTTTCTGGGGCAACGGCTGGGGCCGGAGGGCAAGCCGCTGGTCGGGCTGATCGGCCCTCAATTCAAGAAGTTCCCTATCCCGGTGTTGTCCGATATCCCGTTCCTGGGGGAGGCGTTGTTCCAGCAAGATCTGCTGGTATACCTCATGTATCTGATGGTGCCGCTGGCCTGGTATCTCCTTTACAAGACCCGCCCGGGATTGCACCTGCGAGCGGTGGGGGAGAACCCACATACGGCCGACGCTATGGGGATCAACGTACAGGGCGTGCGTTACTTCTACACCTTGCTCGGGGGTGTGTTGGCCGGCCTGGGAGGCGCGCATCTGAGCCTGGCGTACACGCCCGGATGGACGGAGAACCTGACCGGCGGGCGCGGGTGGATCGCCATCGCCCTGGTCATCTTCGCCATGTGGGATCCGTTGCGTGCCGTGGTGGGAGCGGTCCTCTTCGGCGGCATCAACGCGGTGCAGTTCCGCATGCAGGCCGCGGGGACGACGATACCGGCGGCGTTTCTGAACATGATGCCCTATCTGTTCACCATCATTGTACTCGTGATCATCACTTGGTGGGAGGCGATCCGAAAGCGCGTCGGCGCCCCAGCCGCGCTGGGGATCCCGTATATGCGAGAGGAGCGACGATGAGGAGGTGAAAACGAGATCGTGATCGGCCATTACCTGCCTGACTCGCCCGTGTATGGGCACCCGTACCCTTTTCCCTAGGCGGCCATCGGCTAAGCCGATGGTTCCCAGGCTCAGCCAGCGTTTCAACCCCTGCGTCAACTCACTTCGAGGCCCATCCCAGGGCTTGACTCCCTGTCAGTGGTCTGTCGGATACAAGTTTACGGATACACGCCCATAGTGAAGGTGCGATGCACCTTCGCTTCGGGATCCTGATCTGTCTTGCGACCGCCGCCAGAGCATCCTGACGGGCGAAGAGGCATCGTCTCCGGGCGTAGCGGTAGGAGGCACAGCATGCTGTGCCCTTGCTTTCGCGGCAGAACGGCGGCGTCGCTTTAACCCTTCGCTGCATACACGACGAAGACGTAAGGGCAACGCATGCGTTGTCCTTACCCCTGGTGAAGCGATATAGAACGCAGTCGCCGCCGTGTGTCGTCTACGCCAATATGAGCGAAGCGATTAGGTACGACTGCCATCTCTTGACCTGGGCAGATACAAGGGCCGCCCCTATACAAGGTATCAACCCAAGTAGGGACGGGTCTGAGACCTGCCTCTACTTTCACCTAGGAGCCGTTAAATATGAGCGGATTGAGAAGGGGAAGAGTGTCTGGAAGGAAGGAGAGTGACGAATGAAGAGAGAACATACATCTCGCAGTCATGTACCGGCGGTGATCCTGGCGGCTGGCCAGGGGAGCCGCCTGCGTGAGGAATCTCGTGGGATACCGAAGCCCATGGTAAAGGTCTTAGGGCTGACGTTACTGGAACGAGCCCTCCTCGCCTGCCGAGAGGCGGGGATCACGGAGTACTACGTGGTCGTCGGCTTCGAGAAGGAGAAGGTCATCTCCCACATCAGAACACTGGAGCGCCGCCATGGGCTATCCGTCCACATCGTGGAGAACCCGGATTGGGAAGAGGGGAACGGCGTCTCCGCGCTCGCTACGGCGGCGCATCTGGATGATCAAAGGCCTTTCCTGCTGACCATGTGCGATCACATCGTCGATCCGGAAATCTTCGAGCTCGTGCTCCAATCGGACGGCGATTCGGGGGTCTGCCTACTGGCCGTAGACCGCCGCGTCGATTGGGTCTTCGATCTGGAGGATGCGACGAAAGTCCGCCTCGATGGGGAGAGGATCATCGCCATCGGGAAGGATCTCCCGACGTTCAATGGCATCGATACAGGGGTGTTTCTCTGCAGGCCATGCCTCTTCGAGGGGCTGGAGAGGGCTCGGTCTCAAGGGGAGGGCTCCCTCTCCGCGGGCATCCGGCAGTTGATCCCGGAGGGTAAGATCCACGCCATCGATATCGGCGACCGCTTCTGGATCGACGTGGACACGCCGGAGAGCCTGGTTCACGCCAAACGATTGCTCCTCCAACGGCTGGCGAAGCCGCGCGGCGACGGCTTTATCTCCCGTCATTTGAATCGTCCGATCTCCAGAAGGATCTCCGCGCTGCTGGCCCACACGCCCTTAACGCCCAACGCGATCAGCATCCTCAGCTTCGCGATCGGCCTGCTCGGCGCCCTGCTCTTCACGATAGGGACATATCCCACTATGGTCTTAGCTGGCCTTCTCGTCCAGTTCGCCTCCATCACCGATGGCTGCGATGGGGAGATCGCGCGGTTGAAGTTTCAAGCGAGCCGCTTCGGGGCGTGGTTCGATACCCTGCTGGATCGGTATGCCGATATGTTCATCGTGGGCGGGATCACCTACGGATACTGGAAGACGCACCCGGACGCCCTGACATGGCTGATCGGATTGCTGGCCGTCACCGGGTTCATCCTGTACAGCTATACCAAAAAGGAGTTCCAGGTGCGCTACGGGTACGAGCTGAACGAGCACCGGCTCTACCGGATCATCCCAGGGTCTAGGGATGTGCGGCTCTTCCTGGTCTTCATCGGGGCCCTGGTGGGATATCCCTTCGCGGCTATCGTGCTGACCGGCCTGCTCTCCCATCTGGCGGTCTGGCTGGGGTTCGCAGATGTCTATCTCGGGGCGAGCGCGAGGCAGACAAGCCACTCAGGGCGATAGAAGCTCGTGTCACCGGAGCCTAAGGGCCGCCAGGGTCATATCCTGGCGGCCCTTCCACTCCCTTCCCGATGAGATCAGACCCCCTGGGGCGGCCGTCGGCATGTCCTATGGGACGCAGGGGCCAGGTACAACGGGCAGAGAGTTGACCCCCACTTTGCTGGGTGAGGCGTGAACATGATCGATGCCTATGTTCCCCAACCCGGCCTGCCCAAAGGCCGCCATGTCGATGCGCATCTCGTAGACCACGTCATAGATCCAATCCGGATAATCCGGATTCGGCGTGTAGTTCGCGTCCGTGGCCGGGGAGTCCTGCGTCAGCACATATCCCAGCTCGTTAAAATTGTAGCTGAGAGACGTGCCGGTAGCCAGGATCCAATTGGGATCGCCCAGGATGACACTCCCGTCGCCTCCACGGACGCCTAAAGAGCCATACCCGGACGGGAAAGCATCGGAAGGGCTGATATAGTCGATCTTGATCTCGAGCACGCGCTGGCCGTTGGCGTCTTCGAAGTAGATCTGGGCGTGATCGCTACCCACGAGATCCCGGAATCTATGCTGCTTGGGACGTCCTCGTTTGTCGTAATACCCCAACGAATTGGCCCCGTATGTGTTGTCCACGAAGGACTTATCGAGGATAAGGGCCACGTGAAGCTGCGGCGTCCCATCGCTGGCAACGACCTGCATGTACTGGATACGGGCCAGCGGGTTGGTAGGGGCATCAGCCTGGTAGAGACAGATCTGGTCAGCGCCCGACATATCGTTTGGATTGCCATCCACGGGTGGCCCCTCCAGGACGGGCGTGGGTGAAGGCGTGGGCGTAGGCGCCGGTGGAGGCGGAGCAGCAGGCTTCGAAGCCACCGCGCATTGAGTGCCAGCCACGTCCATATACATGGTAACGGCGAATTGGTCGGGGCTAAAGACCTCAGCCAACGGCTTGGGGCCTTTCTTGATCCGCACCTCCCATTCGGCTTGCTCTCCTGGGAAGAGCACGCGCTTAGAGGGCGCGCTTGAGAGTATCACATCAGCGGGATGATCTTTACTATCGCCGTTCCAGATCTTCTTGTCCTTCAGCTTGAACCAATCCAGCCGCATCTTAGGATAGTCCTGCGACTTCGGCCATTGGAAGACGATGCGATTGAGCAGAGCCGGTAGGCCGGTCCCGTTGTATATCGTGGCCTGCAGACGATCTGGATGGTCCTCCTCAAACTGGAGGCTGCTCACGGTGAGCCCATCGCAGGAAGCCGGTGGCGGCGGCGTTGGCGGCAATTGCAGCTCGCACTGCATGTCCCCCAGGCTCACCGCCATGTCCACCCCAAACCACTCGATGGGGAATACCTGATCGATGCGCTCAGGCCCCTGCGAGATCTTCACCTTCCACACGGCCTCTTCTCGTGGTGCCACCATGCGCCGCCGCTCCGGGCCTTTTAAGGCTACCTCCGTCGGATGTCGGCGGCTGTCCCCATCCCAGATGGTCCGTTTATTCAGCTTAAACCAATCCAGCTTCATCTGAGGATATCCAGGATGGTTTGGCCAGTGGAAGGTCACGCGGTCCAGCCGCGCGGGGACAGGCCCAGCATTGCTGATCGTGGCTAGGATGCGGTTCGGCTCGTCCGGATCGAAGCGCAGGCTATGCAGCGAGAGCGCCTCACAGGAAACCGGAGGAGCCGGCGGCGCGCTGATGGCCACCCAGGCCTCATCGGAGGCCTCTGGGGCGATCATCCCCCACTCGTCCACAGCACCACTGACAATAGCCTCATTATGGACACGATGGCCAACCTCACAGATGGGTGTCTCCGTGGATTTGCCGTACCATCGGTTGCC
>DUEN01000208.1 GCA_011176545.1 Caldilineae bacterium
AAAGCCGGTGACGGTCCCCCCCACCGTCGTCACCTTCACCTGCCCAGCGGCATCCCCCACTAACAGCACAGGAGCGTCTCCCACTCGCGCCCAGGGCCGTAGACGCGGATGATGCATGGCCACCAGGGCCCCTTGATAGCCTAGTGGCTCCAAGCCATGCCTGCGTAAGAAGCGCCTTAAAAGGGCTCGCATGTCTACCCCAGGGTCTCCAACCAACCCTACGACGGCGCGCTCAGAAGACTCAGGGATCAACCAATAGAAAAAGCGCGTATCCCGAGCATCAAACCATACCTGCGTCACCGCGGGATCCCAATCAGAGGGCAACCGGACCTCGGCCTGCAGGATAGGCACGACAGATGGGCGTCGGATGCCTGCCATAGCTGCCACATGGCTAAACGCCCCATCAGCGCCGATCACCGCGCGAGCGCTGACGCGCGCCTCGCGGCCATCATCGGCTCTCAGGCGCAGCGTCACTCCTCCCGAACATGGGATAAAGCCCAGGAAGTCGTAACCATAGCGGAGCTCAACGCCGGCGTCACGCGCCCGATCCGCCAGGGCGCGCGCCAGACGGCCTCGCTCGATGACGAGATCCGGCTCTTGCAGAGTGATGCTCACGGCGGCCCCAGGCGTGGCCACGGCCATCACGTGAATGCGATGCAGCACGGCCGCCTCAGGAATGCGATGCAGTGCATGCGACAAGCGCGGCGTGACGATCAGCGTACGCCGGGCGGGCACCAGCGCGCGCTCCCGCTCGAAAACAGCCACACGCTGCCCTGCCTGCGCCAACAGCTCAGCAGCGTAGAGCCCTGATGACGAGGCTCCAACGACCGCGACATCGAAGTCCATCCCGCCTCTCACCTCCTGAAGATTCACAGTAACCCTTTATCAACATCGAGCCCACCTGACAGGGTGAGATCTTAACGAAAAACTCGTGTTATACCCTACTCATCATGAGTGGCCGGTAGTATAGCCTGACCACGACATCCCTGGCAACTTGCCACTCTTTTTAGGATAAGCGGGCCTTCTTCCAGAGCGTGATCACGCCTTCACGAGCGATGTCTAACCAGCGGTAGGGGTAATACAGGGGCCAAAGCCAAGAGGGGCGAGGTGCATACCGCCATCGCATGTATGCGGGGCGAGGACAGAGCAATCCCCAGATGAAGCGACCGCGCGCCTGCCAACTCAGGGACGCCAGACGATCCCACACACTGGTCGCGCGAGTCTGAAGCGGGGCGGCCTTGCGCCGCACCAGATGCGCCACCTTTGGATCATCGATCTCCGCCAGACGATCCAGGAAGCCATCCGGTATCGGCGTATCCAGACGTTCCTGAGCTCCCTTCAACGCCATGTACAGGGCTGCCGTCCAAGGGAACGCCTGCGCCTGCCGCAGGAGAGCATCCCAGTCAATACGCTCCCCACACTTCTCCACGAGCAGATGCAGATCATAAAACCAAAGGAGCCGCGCCTGAGCGCCGCCATGCTGTAGCATCAGATGGGCGGCCAGATAAAGCAGATGCGCCGTGGGGGTGAACACCCGCAAGTCGGGCCATCGTCCCCGTTGGACATGTTGCGCATGAGCCGCCCCTCGATCCCGTTCGTTCAAAACCAGAGGCTCCGTCTGTTGCCAGAACCATTCCAGTGGAGGAGCCCGCCAATCGGCATCGCCCGCGACCAGACTCCAATGCAGCTCCACAGCCACACCATCCCGCGGCCCTCCCCGCAGATGCACATGCTGGCTTAGCCGGTCGAGCCCATGACCCATCTCCGGATAAGGCTCCACATATCCCAACGAGCGCATCGCCCTGGTCGCTGCGTCGATATGATCCCTGGGAAGGAGCAGATCGATGTCTCCGAATGAGCGTAAGGCGACGGAGGGATAAAGTGTGAGGGCTAAAGCCGCCCCCTTTAACACCACGACCGGCGTAATATCCTCGTTCCCAAGCGCTGTCAGGATGCGGGCCAGCTCCTGATAAACTAACGTATTACGCGCCGCTGTAGCATAGTATACCCGCGTCAGCTGTTCCCGGGACTCCCGCGGCAGGAGATGCCAGGTATCGGACCGCATGAGCAGATAATACAGGAGAGGCAGGACGCCCTCCCTCCGGGCGAGCGTCCACAGTTCCTCAAAGTCGGAGGGCTTCATAGCCCCCCAAGCCACCGGATCGGCCCGGCCTGCGAGGATCTGGCAGAGCGTCCGATACGACGGCGATTCATAAGACAAGATAGATGTCCTCCTCTCCATCCTCCGCATCGACGAGGAAAGCCCTCGGTCGTCCATCAGTGGGAGGGATGCAGATGATCAAGCACGTTCTGGCTCGTCCCCCCGTTCTCCTCCGGCCCCCAAACATCCGCCACGCCCTGTAGCATCTCCCACACGAAGGGCTCATATCCCATACGGATGGAATCGCCGATCAAAACGACGGAGATGGTCATGCGCTGTGCTCCTCCAAAAATCGCAGCACGGTCGCCCGGTCGGGGATGCCGCTGCGCCCACCGGGATGCATCGCCTTGAGCGCTGCTGCGGCGCTAGCCACACGGATCGCGTCGGGAACCTCTCCGCCCTGGGCGATCCACGCCGCGTACGCGCCGTGAAACACATCACCGCAGCCCGTGGTGTCCACGGCTTCGATCGGAAAGGCTGGGAAATGCCGCACCTCCCCGCCCCACTCGGAATACCAGCAGCCTCGATCCCCAGCCGTCACCACGCAACACGCACGAGACGGCTCGGCCAGCGCTCGCACAGCCGCGGCCGGATCCGCGCGTCCGGTAATCTCCTCAGCCAGCGCCGTCCCGATGATCAGGTGATCCACTTGGCGCATGAGCTCCATCACGCCCGGCTCCCGCACGAACTCAATGTCGGCAACAACGG
>DUEN01000209.1 GCA_011176545.1 Caldilineae bacterium
CGTAGATCCGCTTAAGCTCGGCCAGGGCAGCCTCGATATCCGCGCGGCGCTGGGCATAGATCTGCGGATAGCCCACGCGATAAAAATCCATCAATCCATCGATGGCGTCATAAGCTTCAGCCGTGCTGGAGCATAGCGGCCGAAGTAATACCCCTTCTAGGTGGAAGCCATGCGCAGTATGCCGACGTGCCGGCGGAGTTCGACTTCTCTCATTTTGACCCATCGTGATCCCCGCCCTGCTCTCGCAGTAGCTGCAAAGCGGGCCAGGGTCGCATCACATGCCCAATGTAGAGGTGTGTTGCGCCCACTGCCATTTGACAGATCCTCACGTTCATAGTAAAATAATCCCCCTGGGGGGGATATGGTTATTTGAGCCTCTTGAAATGCGAGATCACCTCGTCCTGCTCTGTAGCTCTCGTCAGCGCCGTCTTGTGATGGGCAAAGGTGCGTTGTGCCTTCTCAACACGGAACGGGGAGACGACCTATTTCGAAGGAGGAAATGGATGTCTGAGAGACGACGGATTACGCTTCGGATAGAAGGCATGACCTGCGATTCATGCGCCGAGCATGTCGCTCGCACCCTGAGAGCGGTCTCTGGCGTGCTCCAGGCCGACGTGCCTGGATGGCAATCAGCCCGGGCAGAGGTGATGGCAGATGAAGAGGTGGACGATGCCGCGCTCGTTCGCGCGGTGGAGGCCGCAGGTTACCGGGCAACCATCCAAGCACGTCAGGCCATGAGTGGTGCGCGCTTTCGGCCGCGCAGCGATGTGCATTATGATCTAATAGTCATTGGAGGAGGTTCAGCCGGGTTTGCCGCGGCCATCAGAGGGGCCGAGTTGGGCGCGCGCGTCGGCCTGATCAACGATGGGGCCATCGGCCTGGGTGGCACCTGCGTCAACATCGGTTGCATCCCCAGCAAAACGCTGATTCGCACCGCTGAAGCCTGGCACAAGGCGGGCCATCACCCTTTCACCGGCGTCCATACCCGCCAGGTTAACCTGAACTGGGCCTGCATCGTCGGCCAGAAGGATGAGTTGGTGTCGGAACTGCGCCAGGCCAAGTATGCCGACGTGCTGACCGCCTATCCACAGATCACCCTCATCGAAGGGCGGGCGCGTTTGAACGGCGACGGCACGGTGGCCGTCGGAGACCGTGTTTATCGCGCGGATAAGTACGTCATCGCCACCGGCGCGCATCCGCGCCTGCCCGACCTCCCCGGCGTCGAGGAGGTAGGCGTCTTAACGAGCACCACAGCCATGGCCTTACCGGAGCAGCCGCGGTCCCTCGTCATCCTGGGTGGCCGCTTTGTAGCCCTGGAGCTGGGACAGGCCTTTGCCCGCTTTGGCACCGCCGTGACGATTCTGCAACGTAGCCCGCGTATCATCCCTCAGCGCGAACCGGAGATCAGCGAAGCGCTGCGCGGTTATCTGGAGGAGGAAGGCCTGACCATCCTCACCGGCGTGAAGCTGCTGGCGTTGCGGGCGGAAGGGGAAGAAAAGATCGTCGTGGCGGAGGTGAACGGCAAGCGCCGCGAATTCCGCGCCCAACAGGTGTTGGCAGCTCTAGGGCATGTTCCCAACACAGAGGGGTTGGGGTTAGAGGAAGCTGGCATCGCCTTGGGGCCCGACGGACATGTGAAGGTCAATGCCACCATGCAGACATCCAATCCCGATGTCTATGCAGCGGGGGACGTGACCGGCCTGGCCGACTACGTTTACGTGGCCGCAGCCGGTGGGATCATCGCCGCTGAGAATGCTCTCACCGGCAGCGAACGGCGACTGGACCTCTCGACGCTGCCTGAGGTGATGTTCACCGATCCCCAGGTGGCGGTGGTGGGACTGACCGAGCAGCAGGCCCGCGAGCAGGGATATGACGTCAAGACCTCGGTCCTAGCGCTGGAGCACGTGCCTCGGGCATTGGCGGCACGGGATACCCGTGGCCTGATCAAGCTGGTGGCTGACCGGACCACGGACCGGTTGCTGGGCGCTCACGTGCTAGCTGTCGAGGCAGGTGAGGTGATCCAAACGGCGGTGTTGGCCTTGAAGGCTGGCTATACCACCCGCGACCTGGCCACGATGATGTTCCCCTACCTGACCATGGTCGAGGGGTTGAAGCTAGCCGCCCAGGCGTTCGAGAAAGACGTGGCTAAGCTGAGCTGCTGCGCGGGATAAGACCGACGGCGACAGGTGATAGGTGGCGAACCATGGCACCGCCGCTCGTCGTCGATCGCCAGCCTGGCAGTTACGGAAACGTCAGAACATGTCGCGGGGAGTGTATGGAGAGGAGGTGCTGACCCTATGACGAAGCCGCTGACGGAAAACACGACGTCAGGGCAGGCTGCCCGCTCCCGCTGGACCTGGAGCCTGGGAGGCTCCCTGATCGCCAGCTTGTGCTGCGCGGGGCCGGCCATGGCCGTGCTTCTCGGTATCGGTGGGGCGTCCTTTCTCCTCGGCCTGACACGCTACCGGGTGCCCTTGCTGTTCATCGGGCTGGGCTTTGCCACCCTGGGATTGATGCGGGCCTTGCGTCTGAGCCGCCTGACCTGTAGTTCAGACCAGCATCGCCGCAATCAATGGCTGTTCCCCCTCGTCACGCTGACCACCTTCGTCGTCACGTACATCGTGCTGGCCTACGTCTTTCCGACGGCGGTTTATAACTCGCTCAAGACCCCGTCGGGGCCCTCGACGGATCGTTCGGCGCAGCTTGAGACGCCCTCGCCGGTTCGGACTCAGGCGCTCATCGACTCTCAATCGGCTGCATCTACCCCGACGCGGACGGTGCAGTTTGAGGCATCCGCTGGGACCCAACCGTTGGCCAGCCCTACGTCAGCGATCAGACTGCGCCGGGCAACTCTGGCGATCAGCGGCATGACCTGAAGCGGTTGTGCTGCTGCCGTGCGTGGCATCCTCTTGCAGCAACCCGGTGTGATCGATGCGGGGGCTCGTTGGCGAGAAGGCAGCGGGTGGGTGATCTATGATCCAAAACAGGCTACGGCGGATGAGTTAGCCGCCGCGCTCTCGCCCTACTACCCTGCTCAGGTTTTGGAAGACCAACCCTATGTGAGTAGTCAATGAGCCCATCTCTGATTGGTCTTGAAGCGAAGCTGCTGCAGGCCCTGGACCGTTCTGAAATCGGGCAAAACTTGAACGGGTTTCCTTGGACCTTGTGAGGTCTTCGAGAACGACAAATCAAGAGGCAGATAAGGATAAGCGGATGAACACGGTACTCGTGCTCTATGCCTTTGGTGCCGGCATGGTGGCTACCGTCAATCCGTGCGGCTTTGCCATGCTGCCCGCTTATGTGTCCTACTACCTGGCCACCGGCAAGGACGACCCTGGACCCGCCGGGCTGATACCTCGCCTCGGGAACGCGTTGCTGGTGAGTGGAGCATTAACCACAGGCTTTGTTGCGCTTTTCGCAGCGGCAGGGGTGGCGGTCTCGCTTGGAGCCTACTTCCTGATACAAGCTGTGCCTTGGATCGGACTGCTTATCGGCGCGGGGCTCGTGCTGCTAGGCGGCTGGCTCCTCCTGGGACAACGTCTGGTTCTGCCTGGCTTACCGCAACTTTACGCGCGCCCGGAACGCAGCCTGCGAAACATCTTTCTGTTCGGTGTCGCCTATGGCCTGATCTCGCTCAGTTGTACCCTGCCCATCTTCCTCGGAACCGTCGGCAGCGTGTTCGCTAGCGGGGGGATCATCGCTGGCCTGACGCAATTCCTGGCCTATGGATTGGGCATGGGAGCGGTGATCATCGCACTGACCTTGGGCTTGGCTCTCTTTGAGGAGGTGCTGGTTGACCGTTTACGGCGGCTAATCCCCTACGTGGAGCGGGCGGGAGCGGTGTTGTTATTGGCGGCAGGGGTCTACATCATCTACTACTGGCTGACCAAAGGGCTGATCCCCCAGGCAATCGGCTGACCGGGGACGCCCTTTTTCCGCTTCTTCTTATGCCTCGCGCAGCAGATGCGCGTACTTCAACCCGCTGCCGGTCAGAAAGAGCACCACCCGCTCATCACGCTGGATCCAACCATCGGCGCGAAGTCGGCGCAGCGCCGCGACGGTGGCCGCAGCCTCCGGAGCGACCAGCAGCCCCTCCGTCCGACCGATCTCTCGCAAGGCATCGAGGATCTCCTCATCCGGCACGGCGATCGCCGTCCCGCTGCTGTCGCGAAGGGCGCGCAGGATGAGGAAATCCCCGATGGCGGATGGTACTCGCAGGCCATCGGCGATGGTCATCGCGTTCTGCCAGGGCTCGGCCGTCTCACGTCCTGCCTCAAAGGCGCGTACGATCGGAGCGCATCCGGCGCTTTGTACGCTTACCATGCGCGGGCGTTCCGGTCCGATCCATCCCAGCGCTTCCATTTCCTCAAACGCCTTCCACATGCCGACGATTCCGGTGCCACCGCCTGTGGGATAGATGATCACATCTGGCAGAACCCAGCCGAACTGCTCAGCTAGCTCGTATCCCATCGTCTTCTTCCCTTCCACGCGATATGGCTCCCGGAGCGTGGAGACGTCGAACCAGCGTCCCTCGGCGGCGCCCGCACGCACATATTGGGCGCAGTCAGTGATGAGGCCATCCACCCGCGTGACTTCGGCGCCCAAGGCGCGCATCTCTGCCACAAAGATCGGGGGCGCATCACTGGGGAGAAAGATATGAGCTGGCAATCCGGCCCGGGCGGCATAGGCCGCCAAAGCGCTTCCGGCATTTCCGGCGCTGGGGATAGCCAGGGCTCGAGCTCCCAGTTCCGCAGCGCGGGACACTGCCATACATAACCCGCGAGCCTTGAAGGAGGCCGTGGGATTCATGCTCTCGTCCTTGGCATAGAGAGCCGTCATCCCGAGCTCTGCCCCCAGGCGTTCCAGCCGCAGCAACGGGGTATACCCCTCGCCCAGGGTAAGGCGATATGTCGGATCACGCACGGGCAACATCTCGGCATAACGCCACAGGGTCGGCGGCCGATCTCGCAGCATTTCGGTAGAGAAGCCCATGTTGGCTGCTGCCAAGTCGTAGCGGGCCAACAATGGGCGATCACAGGCGGGACAAACGTTCCAGAGTCGATCCGCGTTGTAGCTGGCCCCGCACCAGGAGCACTCCAAGTGGGAAAGATAGGTGTGCATGAGTTTAACCTCGCTTTCCATATGCCAGTGAGCTTGAGAAGAGGTGTCCATCCCAGGGTGGGGGATTTGACAGCTCTCTCGCCGTCTTCTATACTGTGAAAGCGGGGTCCTGTCAAGGCGGAAAAGAGGTCTGCGCAAGGGCTCAAAGATCTTCATCATGTCTTGGCGACCCTTGCGACGGATCTTCCGGCGGTATCCGTTCATCGTGTCGGATTCGGGACACGATACATCCGTAGGCTGCGTGGAGGGCCATCGCCTCACGCTTAATCAGGTCGCGAATCACCCCCTTCGGGAGGGATCTTCATGTCTGAGCCTGCGCCTTTGGTAACCCGAGAGCCTGCTGCCACCGAGGTAAAAGTATATCTGACGCCTGAGATGGAGCGCAACCTGGATGCCCGGCTGGCGCGGATCGAGGGACACGTGCGCTCGATCCGTCGCATGCTGGCTGAGCATCAGGACTGCGATAGCCTCCTGATTCAGATGGCTGCGGTGAAAGCGGCCATGAACCAGGTCATCATCAAGCTGTTGGAAGGGCACATCGACACGTGCGTGGCGGAGTGCGTCGCCACCGAAGAGGGCGTTGACTCCCTGGCCAAGCTCAAAAAGGCATTGGCCATCGTGCTCAAGAACGCGTGATGGAGCATGCACGATGAGCGGCACGGGGTATCCGATTATCCCCGTAGGGCTCTGTGCCGCTTAACTCAATGGAAGACTCTCCCGCATCCAGGCTCGAAGCTGCTCACCGGGAAGACCTGACGGGATCCCTCACTCCGTCTTGATCTCCGTTTAGATTCGCTCGTAAAGAGGTGTGGCCTCGCCTCTCAACAGCGTCACCATTATACTGAGGTCAACCGGAACGTAAAATCACGACGCGGGCTCGACCCAGACCGGCTGGGTCCACGCCGATCGCCCCTCGAAGTCCACCACCTCCACGCGGAAATACGTCTGGCGGGGATGTAGCTGGACCGTGACCTCGGTCAGTGGCTTGCCATCCCAGGCGTGTACGGCGTTGGGGCAGTAGTTATAGCCGCCGGTCACATATACGGAACGGGCGGGCGAGCAGCGCACGGTCACCTCGCGCCCGTCCAACGCTACATCGTGGATCTCTGGTCCCATGCTGGCGTAGAAGTGCCCCGCTCGCAGCGCGGCCAGGATGGCCTCCGGCGTGTTCTCGGGCGCGCGCACCATAACCCACCCCTTGCCGTAGTCCGGGATCCGCCAATGGCAATCGTCCGTGGCGAACCCCCACGCGTGATGGCCGCGCCGCAGCAGAAGATCCCAGTGAACCAGGGAATGTCCCTTCTGAATCTCCAGCCAGCAGCTCGTGTTGAAGATCTCGATCCCTACGTGGTCCCGGAGTTGGCGCAGGTCCTCTAGCGTATGATCGTGCCAGTATGGATGGGCGATGATGGCTACTCCACCGGCTGCGTTGACGGCATTGATGATGGCCTGTGGGTCGCTATCATGAGTCTGTGGCATCTTCGTGATCCCCAGGGCCACCACGTGATAATCGACGTCGCCACGGTGGGCGCTGATCTCCGAGCCGGGTATCAGGGTCAGGGGCGCGCCATCAGGGAGCGGCGTGACAATGTTATGGTCCGTGATGGCCAGGAAGTCGTGGCCTTGCCTCGCGAACCACTCGATGGCCTCGGCCGGGCTCACGCGGCCATCGGA
>DUEN01000021.1 GCA_011176545.1 Caldilineae bacterium
ACCGTATCCCTCTTCACATTGACAAACGACCCAACTTGACGTATGATGCTAATGCCGCAGATGGGAATGAACATGTGAGCCCCCCGCTTCGCGCTGTGCATAGCCGACGACTGGGGGGCTGACTTTGTGAAGAGGGAAAGGCGGCTGGGCGGACCATGAGCGAGACGAAGCGTGACTACTACGAAGTACTCGGCGTAAGCCGGAACGCGACGCAAGAGGAGATCAAGCGGGCCTACCGTCGCCTGGCGCGCCAATATCATCCGGATGTCAACAAGTCACCCGATGCTGAGGCCAAATTCAAGGAGATCAACGAGGCATACGAGGTCCTCAGCGATCGGGAGAAGCGCGCGGCCTACGATCGCTTCGGACATGCCGCGACGCAGGGCAACTTCGGCGGCTTCAGCGACTTCGTCGATTTCGGCTTCGGGTCCATCTTCGAGGATCTGTTCGGGTTCGGTATGCGCACCTCGGGGGTGAGGCGCACGCCCACGCGCGGGGCAGACCTTCGCGTGGATGTGCGTCTCACCTTCGAGGAGGCGGTCTTCGGCTGCACGAAAGAGATAGAGATCCCCCGTTCGGAGACGTGCCCACACTGCGGAGGGACCGGCGCGGAGCCCGGCACGACTCCTGTTCGATGTCCGCAATGCAATGGGCTGGGCGAGGTGCAGCGACGCCAACATAACCCGCTGTTCGGGACCATCGTCACCCGCACGACATGCCCCCGTTGCGAGGGGTTGGGCGAGGTCGTGACGACGCCGTGTCGGGAGTGTCGCGGCGCGAAGCGCGTGCGTCGCACGCGACGCCTCCAGGTAGATATCCCGGCCGGCGTGGACGACGGCACCCAGATCCGCCTGGCGGGCGAGGGCGAAGCTGGGCTGTATGGCGGGCCGCCCGGCGATCTCTATGTCGTACTCAGTGTGGATTCGCATCCCCTGTTCCAACGCCACGATCATAACATCCTGCTGGAGTTGCCCATCAACATCGTTCAGGCCTCCTTGGGCGCTGAGATCGACGTGCCCACGCTGGATGGCCCCGTTAAGTTGAAGATCCCGCCCGGGACCCAGCATGGCACTGTCTTCCGGCTGCGGGGGAAGGGCGTTCCCTATCTGCGACGACATGGCCGCGGCGATCAACTGGTCTCCATCCGAGTCGTCGTGCCTACGGAATTGAATGAGGAGCAACGCGAGCTCTTGCGCAAGCTGGGCGAGACCCTGGGCACGCAAAACCTGAACGAAGAAAGCCGCTCCGTATTCGGCAAGATCATGGATGCCATCGGAGATGCCTTTAAGGGCGTGGACTGACGGTCCGAGCAGTCATGAGATGGCTGGAGATCCGTGTGCGCGCGGATGGCGAGGCGGCCGAGGCCGTCTCTGAGCTGTTCAATCGATACACCACACGGCCGGATGGCACCTCGAACACGGTGATCGAGGCCGATGGGTATGATGCCCTCGGCGAGCTCGCCGACTCCTCCGTGGTGATCAAGACGTATATCCCTCTCGACGAACAAGCCGACGAGATCAAACGCCAAATCGAGGAGGGGCTGTGGCACCTCTCCCAGCTCTACCCTATCCCGCAGCCTGAGTTTCGCGAGCTGACGGAGGAGGACTGGCACCAGGCCTGGAAGGCCCAGTTCCAGCCTTTGAAGGTCGGCTCACGCCTGGTTATCAAGCCGAGCTGGCACGATTGGCTCCCCACTCCAGACGAGGTCGTCATTGAGCTGGACCCGGGCATGGCCTTCGGGACGGGACTTCATCCGACGACGCGACTATGCCTGGAGCTGCTGGAGCGCTATATCCGCCCGGGGATGCGCGTCCTGGATCAGGGATCGGGCTCCGGGATCCTCTCCCTAGCAGCCGCCAAACTGGGCGCCGCGCACGTACACGCCCGGGACATCGATCCGGCAGCGGTGCGGGCGACGCGAGAGAACGCGGAGCGTAACGGCCTCAGCGAGCGCATTCGGGTGACTATGGGAGCCACCCCGCCGGAGGGACAATACGACCTCATCCTATGTAACATTTTGGCCGATGTCATCATCAAATTGTTGGAGCAGGGGCTGACCGCCCGCTTGGCGCCGGGTGGGGTGCTCCTCGTCTCCGGGATTCTGACCACGCAAGTTGATGAGATCGTGGCGGCCATCACGGCGCAGGGGTTGCGCATCTGCGAACGACGAGAGGAGGGCGATTGGGCCGCCTTGGCGGCGAGCGCCCCGAAGTGATGTCCGATGCACCGTTTCTTCGTGCCTCCTGAAGCGATCACGCGCGGCATGGTCCGCTTCCCCGAGCCGACGGCCCGGCAGATCGTCCGTGTGTTACGCCTGCGCCCAGGCGACACGGTGGGCGTGCTCGATGGAAGCGGGACGCTCTATCGCGTGGTGCTGGACCGTGTGGCCCGAAACGAGGTCTTGGGGCGGGTGACGAGCCAGGAGGCCGCGACGGGCGAGCCAAGCCTTCATCTAGTGATGTATATGGCCTTGATCAAGGTGGCTCGCTTCGAGTGGGTCATCGAAAAAGGCACCGAGCTGGGCGTGGCTCGCTTCGTGCCCATGGTCACCGAGCGGTCGGTGATCCGAGACCTGGAGCTCTCCTCTCACCGCCGTGAGCGATGGGAGCGCATCGCGCGGGAGGCCGCCGAGCAAAGCGGCCGCGCCAAGGTCCCTGAGATCGAGGGCCCTATGACCTTCACGGCGGCCTGTCAGCAGGCCGCTGATGCGGAGGTGCGACTGATCGGGTGGAAGGGAGAGCGCCGCCGGTCCCTGCGGGAGCTGATCCCAGAACAGGAGGTGGGGAGCGTGGCGCTGTTCATCGGGCCGGAAGGCGGGTTCACGCCCGACGAGATAGCCCAGGCCAGGGCCCAGGGGATCGAGCCGTTCTCATTGGGGCTGCGCACGCTGCGAGCGGAGACGGCCGCCATCGTGGCGGCCGCACTAGTGATGGATCGCCTGGGAGAGCTGGCGCCAGGCGGGGATATAGAGACGTAGCACGTTTGAGAAACGCTCATAATTAGAATAGGCAACGCCCGCTCTCTTAAAAGGTGTGTTTTGTAAGGGCGCAGCGGCGCTGCGCCCCTACAATTCGGCCACTCTGGTGGGGACGAGGCATGCCTCGCTTCTACGTGTGTCATGCATGCTAATATGAGCGTCGAGAAAAACACCTTCGAGGTAGATCGAGGAGATGGACATGAGTGATCAGGTAGAAAACGTCATCATCATCGGCAGCGGGCCGGCGGGGCTGACGGCTGGTCTCTATACAGCCCGGGCAGAGTTGAATCCATTGCTGCTCACCGGCAACGAGATCGGAGGGCAGGTCGCCCTGACCAATGAGATCGAGAACTACCCGGGCTTCCCGGAGGGCATCGCCGGGCCGGAGCTGGTGAACCGCATGCAGCAGCAGGCAGAGAGATTTGGGTGCCGCATTGAGTATGACTACGTGACTAAGGTGGATTTCAAGCAGCATCCCTTCAGGATCGAGACGGCCAACGGCAAGACGTATCTGGCCAAGGCGGTCATCGTGGCCACCGGAGCCACCCCCCGTAAGCTGAATGTACCCGGTGAGAAGGAGTTCACCGGACGGGGGGTCTCCTACTGCGCCACGTGTGACGGCTTCTTCTTCCGCGGCAAGGAGTTGGTGGTCGTCGGCGGAGGCGATAGCGCGTTGGAGGAGGGGCTCTTCCTCACCCGCTTCGCGACGAAGGTGCGCATCGTCCATCGGCGTGATCAGTTGCGTGCCAGCCAGATCCTGCAACGCCGAGCCTTCGCCAACGATAAGATCGAGTTCATCTGGAATAGCGTCGTCACCTCGATCAACGGCGACGACGCGGTGCGGTCGGTCACGCTGAAGAATGTGAAGACGGGCGAGGAGAGCGAGCTCAAAACCGATGGCGTCTTCATCTATGTCGGGTATGTGCCCAACAGCGAGCTATTCGTTGGGCAGCTCGAGCTGGATGAGATGGGCTATATCGTGACCGACAAGCGGATGCACACCAGCGTGCCCGGCGTCTTCGCCGCGGGCGAGATCCAGGATCGGTTCTTCCGCCAGGTCGCCACGTCGGTGGGCCAGGGATGCGCGGCGGCTATGGAGGTAGAGAAATTCATCGCGGAATTGGAAGATCGAGGATACGAGGAATACAAGGAGCAAGTCGTGGCGTCCTCTCAGGCCGGCTGAGAGGACACCTCCAGAGGGTTTTGCGGGGGCGCAGCAGTGCTGCGCCCCCGCAAAACTTTATCACCCTAACACAGCCTCGATGCCGCGCTGGGCGAGGGCCAGCCAAAAGCCGGGATAAACGCCGATGATCACGATGAACAGGACAGCGATGCCGGTCGCCAGGGCCAGGACCGGCCGCCAAGCCAGCGTCACGGGTTCCTCTGCCTCAGCCATATACATCATCACGACGACGCGCAGATAATAGTAAGCTGAGATGGCGGAGTTGATCACCCCGACGATCGCCAACCAGGTCAAGTTGGCCTCCACGGCGGCCTGGAACAGATACAGCTTACCGAAGAACCCGGCCAGCGGCGGCACGCCGGTCAGGCTGAACATAAAGATCGCCATCGCCGCGGCCAGCAGGGGATGGCGCTGCGCCAGGCCGCGCGCTTGATCGATCAAAGCATCCCCCTCGCCTTGCCGCTCCAGAGCGATGACCACCGCGAACGCGCCGATGTTCATGAACGCGTAAACGAAGAGATAGAACAGCACGGCGGCTATGCCGCTGGCATTGGCCGCAGTCAACCCTACCAGGATATAGCCCGCGTGCGCGATGGAGGAGTACGCCAGCATACGCTTGAGGCTGATCTGTCGCAGCGCGGCCAGATTCCCCACGGTCATGGTGAGCGCCGCGATGAGCGCCACCGCGGGCATCCAGGCTCCTCGCTCCACGCTCAGCGCTCCCGCGAAGAGCCGGAGGAAGGCAGCAAATCCGGCGGCCTTGGCTCCCACGGACATGAAGGCCGTGATGGGCGTCGGCGCGCCCTGGTAGACGTCCGGCGTCCACATGTGGAACGGGACAGCGGCCACCTTAAACCCGAACCCTACGATAAGAAGGGCGATGCCGACGAAGAGGGTTGGGTCCGAGGAGGCAGCCTGAGCGATGCCGGCGAAGTCGAAGGCGCCCGTCGCGGCGTAGATCAGGGCGACGCCGTAGAGGAAGAACGCGGTGGAGAAAGCCCCTAGGAGCAGGTACTTCAACGCCGCCTCGCCCGATGTCGCCCGCTCGCGCTCGAAGCCGGCCAGGATATACAGGCTCAATGAGAGCACCTCTAAAGCGACGAAGACGAGCATGAGATGCGTAGCCGCCGCCATCAGGGTCATGCCGATGGCCGCCAACAACAGAAGGCCATTATACTCCCCCTGCTGCTCCCCATGGGCGTCCAGCCAGTTCATGGCCACCAGCAGCCCCAGGGCCGTCGCCGCCAGGATGATCAGGCGGAAGAACGCCGTATATCCGTCGGATATGGCCATCCCCTGAAATTCCTGAGCGGGCTGCTTCGCCAACGCATAGGTCGCCACCCCGGCCAGGATCACGCCTAGCAGCCCCACCCAGGTAAGCCACCGCTTATCCCCAACGAGGATATCCGTCATCAGCACCACGATGGCGGCGACCAGGAGGATAATCTCGGGCAACACAGGAGCAAGCGAAAGATCGTTCATACCCTATACCTGTTGCGTTTTACGTTTTACGTTACGTTTTACGCTTTACGCTTTTACGTTCTACGCCCACCCTTACCTCAGTAGTGACGCGACCACCATTCCTTGGTGTTGCGCCACATATTGTTGCAACTCCATCACCGTCGGGTTGATCCGATCGAAGAAGAGGCTCGGGAAGAGCCCGATGAGGAAGAACATCACGGTGACGGGCACCAGGATCAAGACCTCTCGCTTCGTCAGATCGGTCAGGCGCTTGTTCTCCGGTTTATCCAACGGCCCCTGCATCACCTCCCGGAAAGCATGGAGCAGGTACCAGGCCGCCACGATGACGCCCAGGGCGGCGAGGATCGCGGCCCAGCGATGCGTTTGAAAGGCGCCGATCAGGATGCTGAACTCGCCCACGAACCCGTTCAACCCCGGCAGCCCGACCGAGCTCAGGATCGTCACCAGCAGGAACGCGCCATAAACCGGCATCACTGCCCACACGCCGCCGAAATCGGACAGGAGACGGGTATGCCGCCGCTCGTAGATCATGCCCACGAGGAGGAAGAGGGCCCCCGTGCTCAAACCATGGTTAATCATCTGGAGCACGGCGCCGCTTAATCCTTGCGGCGTCATGGCGAAGATGCCCAGCATGACGAAACCCAGATGGGCCACCGAGGAGTAGGCCACGAGGCTCTTGAAATCCCGTTGGCGCAGCGCCACCATCCCGCCGTAAAGGATGCCGATGACCGCCAGTACGATGAACAGCTCGGCCAGGCTCGCGGCCGCCTCGGGGAACAAGGGCAGCGCGAAGCGCACGTAGCCATAGGTCCCCATCTTCAGCAGGATGCCGGCCAGGATGACCGATCCCGCGGTGGGCGCCTCCACGTGAGCATCAGGCAGCCAGGTATGGAACGGGAACAGCGGGACCTTGATGGCGAAGGCCAGGGCGAAGGCCAGGAACAGCCAGCGCTGCACCCCCGGGTCTAGGGAGGTCCCGGCCAGGATCTCGACTAGATCGAAGGTGCCGCTGTAGTGGCGGAGCGCCAGGATAGCGACCAGCATCAGCGCGCTGCCAGCCATGGTGTAGAGGAAGAACTTCACCGCCGCGTACACCCGTCGCGGGCCGCCCCAGACGCCGATGATGAAATACATGGGGATGAGGGTCGCCTCCCAGAACAGGAAGAACAGCACTAGGTCCAACGCGACGAACACGCCCAACATTCCCGTCTCTAACACCAGCATCAGGAAGAGGTAGGTCACCGGCCGATCGGCGATGCTGTTCCAGGAAGACAGGATCACGATCGGCCCCAGGAAGGTAGTCAGCAGCACCAGGAAGAGGCTGATCCCATCGACCCCGACGATGTAATTCAGCCCCAACTCCGGCGCCCAGGGACGCCGCTCGACGAACTGATATCCCGCCTCCCCTATCTCCCACCCGAAGAAGAGCGGCAGGGAGAGCAGGAAAGTCACCGTGGTTACCAGGAGCGCCCAATACCACGGCGTTCGCCCTCTTCGGGGGAGCAGTAACAGGATCAACGCTCCCAAGAGGGGAAAGAAAGTGATGAGGCTTAACCATGGCACGCCATTAGCCGATGTCATAGGCATCCAATCTCCAATTCCTAATCTCCAATCCCTGACCTCGACGGCTAAGCCTGCGAGATCCTCTCCGCTACCGTGCCGCCCAGATGACGAAGTAGAGGACCAACAGCACGACGCCCGCGAACAACGTGAACGCGTAGGTGCCCACAAGCCCTGTCTGTACCCGCCGGACCTGCTGGCCGGCCCAGCCGATGACCTGCGCCACGCCGTTCACCGTGCCGTCGATGCCCTGTTGATCGAAGGCGGTGGCCAACCAGTCTCCCAACGCCTTCAGCGGGTTGACCACCAGCATCATGTAGATCTCATCCACATAGTACCGATGTTGCACCAGCGTATCCAGTGGCCCCAGGGTCTCCCGAAGGCGGGAGACGCTCTTCGGATCCACGACGAAGATCCGATAGGCGAAGTAGATGCCTCCCAACGCCACCAGGGCCGAGATGAGCATCAATACCCAGGCGACGGCGCTGGGCTCGCTTTCCGATGCGACATGTTCGAAGACCGGCATCAGCCAGCTGTGCAGCCAGGAGATCCGAGGTAGGCCGATCACGCCGCCCATCGCAGCCCCCACGGCCAGGATGATCAACGGCCTCGTCATCACCGGCGGCGACTCATGGGCGTGCTCATGCAATCGACGATCGCGAGGGGTACCCCAGAAGGAGACGAACACAGCCCGGAAGGAATAGGTAGCCGTCAGGAAAGCCGTCGTGATCCCGATCAGCCACAGCAGGGGCGAGCGCTCCCACGCGCCCAGGAGGATCTCATCCTTCGAGAAGAAGCCGGAGAGCAACGGGAATCCCGCCAGCGCGGCCGCGCCGATCACGAACGTCTTATATGTGATGGGTAGCTTATCCTTGAGCCCGCCCATCCTTCGGATGTCGAGCTCGCCATGGAGCGCGTGCATGACGCTCCCGGCCCCCAGGAAGAGCAACGCCTTGAAGAAGGCATGCGTATAAAGGTGGAAGATGCCCGCCGTGAAGGCGCCCACGCCAACCCCCAGGAACATGTATCCCAGTTGTGAGATGGTCGAGTACGCCAGAATGCGCTTCAGGTCCGTCTGCGCCAGCGCGATGGTGGCGGCGAAGAGGGCCGTCAGCGCGCCGACCACGGCCACCCAGGTCATCGCGGTGGGCGACATGGCGTACAGGGGCGAGGTGCGGGCCACCATGTACACCCCGGCGGTGACCATGGTCGCCGCATGGATCAGGGCGCTCACAGGGGTGGGGCCTTCCATCGCATCGGGGAGCCAGACGTATAGGGGGATCTGGGCGGACTTGCCCGTCGCCGCCAGGAGCAGGAGAAGCCCGATCCCCGTCGCCGAGAGCTCCAGAGCGCTCAGATGCTCCGATTCAAAGAGCTTGAGGAAGTTCAACTGGCCGCTCAACCGGAACACCCACAGCATGGCCAGGATGAAACCCACATCCCCGATGCGATTTACCAGGAAGGCCTTCTTGCCGGCGTCCGCCGCGCTGGGCTTAAAGAACCAGAACCCGATGAGCAGATAGGATACCAGGCCGACGCCCTCCCAGCCGATGAACATCTGCACGAAATCATTGGCCATCACCAGCGTAAGCATCATGAGTACAAACAGGTTCAGGTAGACGAAGTAGCGGACGTACCGCTCGTCCTCCCACATGTACCCGATGGAATACACGTGGATGAGGAAGCCCACACCGGTGACCACCAGGGCCATGAACACGGAGAGCGGGTCGATGAGGAGCCCGATATCCGTCTGAAAGTCACCGATGGCGATCCAGCGCCAGAGCACGCGCTCGATCGTGCGCTCCTCCGCGGGGAGCTGGTTGAGGGCGACGAAGAGCCCCAGGGCGACCAGGAAAGAGAGCAACACCATCCCTGAGGCCACCCCGCCGGTGACGTTCTTCCCCCAACGACGCCCAAAGGCCAGATTGAGGACGATCCCTAGCACGGGAAAGGCCAATAAAAGCCAGGCGTATTCCATCATAGTCCCTTACGCTTCCTCACTATCTCTCCAATCTCCCAATCTCCAATCTCTAATCTCTGAGGCTAGAGATTGGAGATTGGAGATTACCAACGTAACAGGTGAATACGATCCACGTTCGTTGTATCGCGATGCCGGATAATCCCCATGACGATGGCCAGGCCGATGGCGACCTCCGCGGCGGCCACGGCCATGATTAAGAAGACGAACACTTGCCCGTCCAGCGAGCCCCACTGCCGCGACAGGGCGACGAAGGTCAGGTTCACGGCGTTCATCATCATCTCGATGCACATAAAGATGATCAGGGCGTTCCGCCGGACGAGGACACCCAGAGCGCCGATGGTGAAGATGATGCCCGCCAGGATCAGATAGTAGGACGTGGGGATCACTTCCTCACTCCTTCGGTCGGCCTAGTGGCGGCCTCGTGCGGCCAGCCAGCACGATGGCGCCGATCATCGCGGCCAGAAGCAGTACAGAGGCCAGCTCGAACGGCAACAGGAAGCGGGTATACAGCAGATGTCCCACCGCCTGAATGCTCCCATATTCTGGAGCCCCCGCAGGCGACGCCTGTCCTCCCATCACCAGGGCGTATGTGCCGCCTCCTAGGAAGAGCAAGGCCAGGATCAGCGCCACGATGCGTAACATCGTACGCTCGCGAGCGACCACGTCGTCCACCCTCTCGTTGCCAATCAACATGACGACGAAGATGAAGAGCACGACGATGGCCCCCGCGTACACCAGGATCTGCGCCATGGCCAAAAATTGGGCGCCCAACAACAGGTAGAGCATAGCCATGGAGGCGAAATTGAGGAGCAGGAACAGGGCGCTATGCACCGCATTTCGGCTGAGCACCACACCTACCCCGCCTCCCAAAGCGGCCAGGCTGAAGAGCGCGAACAAGACCCATTCCATCGGCTCACTCCTCCGGCCGGATGATCACGTTAGGTTCCGGCGGATTGAGCAAATCCTCCTTCGTGAGGATGAAGTCCCTGCGCTCGTAGTTCGCCAGGGCATACTCGTGTCCCAGGACGATCGCCTCCACCGGGCAGGCCTCCTCGCAATCGCCGCAGAAGATGCAACGCAGCAGGTTGATCTCATACACCCTGGCGTATCGGTCGCCAGGCGATACGGGGTTCTCCGGATCGTCCTCCGCCGCTTCCACGTAGATCGCCCCCGTCGGGCACGCGGCCTCGCACAACTGGCAGCCGATGCACCGCTCCTGCCCGTTATCATACCGGCGCAGATAGTGCCGTCCCCGGAAGCGGGGATACACCATGATCGGCTGATCCGGCGACTCGACCGTGATGGGCTTCGTAGCCAGATGCTTTAGCGTCACGCCCATCGCCTTCGCTATCTCGCGCGTCCCCTCGACGAACTCCCTGATCGACATCAGCCCCTCACTCCCTACGTTTTACGCATTACGTTTTACGCATCACGTTTTATCCCAACACCACCACCAACACCGACGTAACCGCCAGATACATCAACGACATCGGCAACAGATACCGCCAGCCGAAGCTCATCAGCTGATCATAGCGAACCCGAGGGATGCTGGCCCGGACCCAGACGAACAGGAACAGGATGGCCACGATCTTGATACCCAAATACACTGGAGCCAGGATCGGGAGCTGATCCACGAACGGGCCGCGCCACCCACCGAAGAACAGCGTCGCCGCGATAGCGCTGGAGGTGATCATGTGCAGGTACTCGGATAGATAGAAGAGAGCGAACTTGATCCCTCCATACTCGGTCTGATACCCCGCGATCAGCTCGTTCTCGGTCTCGGGCAGATCGAAGGGGGACCGGTTGGTCTCGGCCAGCACGCAGATGAAGTAGAAGGGAAATCCCAACCACAGCCAGATCCACGCCCACAACGGCCTAGGGCCGTGGACGATCTCCACGAGGCTAAGGGTGCCCGTGATGATCAGCAGGCTGGCCACCATGACCCCCATGGGAAGCTCATAGGAGATCATCTGAGCGCTGGTGCGCAAGGCCCCCAACAGGGAGTAGTTGTTGTTGCTGGCCCAGCCGGCCAACATGATCCCATATGTGCCCACGGAGGCGATGGCCGCCACATAGAGCAGGGCTACGTTCACATCCCCCATATGCAGGGGGATCGTGCGGCCGAACAGGTGGAGGTCAGGCCCGATGGGGACCACAGCGAAGATGGCGAAGGCCGGCACCATGGCCAGGATCGGCGCCAGCAGGTAGACTGGCTTATCCACGTGCCCGGGGATGATCTCCTCCTTGAGCATCAGCTTACCGGCATCCGCCAGGGGCTGCAGGATCCCGTACTTGCCCGCCCGGTTGGGACCGTACCGGATCTGGAATCGCGCCACCAGCTTACGCTCGAACAGGGTCAGATAGGCCGTGGCGCCCAGCAACACCAGCAAGATGATGATTCCCTTAACAGCAGGTATGACGATAAGCCCTATCCAATCCATAAAGCGACTCCACGATCCTTCAAGGCCTGACGGTAATTAGACGTCGCTTTCTTCACGTAAGATCTCTTTAAGATCTCTTCCAGTTGCAAAGCCACCTTGGGCAACTCGTCCACAGCAATTTGCCACACAATATCCAAATTGACACCGAAGTAATGGTGAATCAGCCGATCTCGAACTCCCGTCATACCCTTCCATAGGTACGTTCGGATGCCTTTCTCGTAACTCCTTCGTCAGATTCTTGGTCGCTTCGCCGATGATCTCTAGGTTACGAATGACAGCATCCTGCGTCTTTGTGTCCTCCAAGAAATTTTGATAAGTCATCCCCGCGATATACTCCTCTATGCGGCGGATGGCTTCTTGGATATCGCTCAGAAGGTCTCTATCCGCCCGCTTAGACATATATGACGCTCTCCGCAATCTCCTGAGTAATATGAGATACCCTGATCGTTCGGAGACCATCAGGAGTCAATACATCCACCTTTTTGCCCAACAAGCGTTCAAGATACTCTACAAGCTCGATGAACCTGAACCCGACAGGATGTTCAAACTCCACAATGATGTCTACATCACTGGTCTCCTCAGGTTGACCTTTAGCGTTAGGAACCAAAAATCCCTACCCTCTTAACGCCATATTCGGCGGCAAGGAAAGGATAATGCTCATGGAGCAATTCGATGATCTGTTCTCTCGTGGACATACCAGGCCCTCAACCTCCCTTCTGGATGCTCACGGATATCCCCGGTCCGGCCGGGCCCATGAGCCTCTCCGCCGGGGCTCCAGGCAGGCTATACGCCAGAGCCACCACGCCAGGCCGCACCGTTACATCGGCCCGAGCCGAAAGGACCACCTGCCCATAGGGGGAGGCAATCCGCACCTGATCTCCATCCCTCACGCCGAGCCGAGCCATATCGTCTGGATTCAACCGGGCCACCGGCTCAGCCAGCAAACGCCGGAACTGCGGCGTGGTGCGTATCAAGATCCCGTGATCATATAATAGCCTATCTACCGCCAGCCGGAAAGGAAACTCCGAATCCGAGGCCCCGCGCGGCGGCGCCACCTCGCGGAATCGTGTGGTCGCGCCCAGGCCCTCGACGCTCCATTGCACCCCCTGATCGCCCAGGGCCTCCCAATCCAGCCCGCGATATTGCGGCACGGCACGGGCGATCTCGCGCAACACATCCTGCGGACGCTCATACGTCCATCGTTCCTGGGGCGATCGACGGGCTCGTTTACCCTTCCGGCGCTTGCCGCGCTGCGTCTCGCCAGCCTCGCGCACCGGCCAACGGCGAGCCAGCTCCGTCAGGATCTCCCAATCGGGGCGCGCCTCCGCATAGGGCCGGAACGCGCGTGGCGCCCTCTGCACCCGGCGCTCCATGTTGGTGAAGGTGCCATCCGTCTCCGCATATGTCGTCGCCGGCAACACCACATCCGCCAGCCGCGCCGTCTCCGTCGGGAACACATCCTGGACCACTAGGAAGTCCAGCTTCTCCAGCGCGGCGGCCGCCCAATCCCCCTCCGACGCCGGATCGGCCCCCATCACGTACAACGCCTTCAGAGAGCCATCCGCGGCAGCCTGCAACATCTGCGTATACGTCAGGCCAGGCTCCTCTGGCACCTCGCTGCCCCACAGACGCCGCAGCCGCTCACGCGCGTCGGCGTCCGTCACAGGAGCATGCCCGGGCAGGTAATCCGGCAACACACCCATATCGCGGGCGCCCTGGCTGTTGGCATCAGGACCCAAATAGGCCACGCGATCACGCCCGAGTAGAAGCTCCAGGTTAGCCAGCGCGGCCGCGCCGGCCTCCGCCTCCCGGCCACGCACCACATCCGGGCCGTATAGCACCAGAGGCCGCTCGGCCTCCGCAAGCCGCGCGGCCGCCTCTCGCAGCGCCTCCGGTTCCACCCCGCTCAGGGCAGCGACGGCCTCCGGCGAGAACGCCTCCAAACCAGCCAGAAGATCCCGGCCCCCGGCCATGCGCTGGATCTGCCTCTGGAACCGATCGTATTGAACCAGGAGCGCCATAAGGCCATTCAGCACCACGGCCTCCGTGCCCGGCAGCGCGGGCAGGTGTACCCCATAGGCGGCGTCCTCCGTCCGCCGGGGGTGGACCACCACCACACGGGCACCATCGCGCGTCACTGCCCGCTTGAAGAACAAGGCCAGGACGGGATGTTCCTCCGCCAGATGGATGCCCACCAGCAGGAACAGGTCTGCCCGCTGAACCTCCTCGATGGAGGAGAGCCCGCGCGGATCCGCCTGCACGTCGCCGCCGAATCGATGGTCGATGTTGTTGGTATCCACCATCAGGCGGAAGAACTTCTGCAGCAAATAATTGGCCTCGTTGCTGGCCTTGGATGAGCCGACGGCACCTACCGCCTCCGGTCGCTCCTGAGCCCAGTAAGCCAGGCGCTCGACCACGCGCCGCAACGCCTCATCCCAGGTCGCCGGCCGCAACTCGCCGTTCTCGCGAATCATAGGCTGACGTAGGCGATCCTGATGGTGGAAGAACCCTTGGGCGAATCGCCCCTTATCGCAGATCCACTGATCATTGACGGCCGGATTCTCCCGGGCGACGATGCGGCGCACCTCGTTGGTGCGAACGTCGATACGCAGGTTACACCCTTGAGAGCAGTGGAGGCACACGCTGGGCACATAGGTTAGCCGCCAGGGACGGAATCGGAAGCGCGCCACGCGATTCGTGAGCGCGCCGACGGGGCAAATGTCGATGATGTTGCCGCTGGTCTTGGCCGTCACCTGATGATCAGGATGGGTATCGATGACCGTCTCGCCACCCCGGTGATAGAGCCCAAGCTGCGGCTTGTCCTCCCACTCCTCCAGGTATCGGATGCAACGCCAACAGACGACACAACGCTCCTGGTCCAGAAGGATCAAGTCGGAAATGGGATGATGTTTGTCTTTGTGGAGCTTCTCCTCGATGAAGTGGCTCACCCCTGGCCCATGCTCCATCGCCTGGTCCTGGAGGATGCACTCGCCGCCCTTGTCACAGATGGGACAGTCCAGCGGGTGATTGATGAGGATGAACTCCAGCGTGGCCTCGCGAGCCTCCCGAGCGCGGGGGCTGTTGTAGTGCACGATCAGCCCATCCGTGACCGGGGTGGTGCAGGCCGTCGTCAATTGCACCCCGCGCGGGGTCTCGATCTCCACCAGGCACATACGGCAGGCGCCGATAGGCTCCAGCTTCGGATGGTCACAGAACGTAGGGATCTCGATGCCTGCCGCCCTGGCCGCGTGGGTCAGGGGAATACCTTTCTCGGCCTTGATCTCTTTACCGTCGATCGTGATCGTTACATACTCGGCCATGGATGCATCCCTTGTCCGCTCGACTCAGGCACGCTCGTGGGCCGGCATGCCGACGTCCGGCCGATACATGGGGCGCACCGGCAACGGCGGGACCTCGCCGGTGGGGTTCGTCTCCTCGATGTAGTCCTCTAGCTCCGCCCGGAAGCGCCTGATGGCGCTGGTGATGCCCCACACCGCCGCGGGACCGAAGGGGCAAAACGTCTGCTGTTCGATGAACTTCGCGATACGCAAGATCTCGTCCAGATCCTCCTTGCGTCCCTTCCCCGAGCGGATGCGCTGCAGGATCTTCTCCAGCCAGCCCGTCCCCTCACGACAGGGAGCGCACTTGCCGCACGATTCCTCCCGGTAGAAGGCGATGGTGCGCTCCATAACCTCGACCAGCGAGGTGCCCTCACATATGACGATGATGCCGGCCGATCCCAGAAGCGACCCAGCCTCCTGGACCGACTCGAAGTCCAGCGGTGTTTCCAGATGCTCCGCGGTCAACAGCGGCATAGAGAGGCCGCCCGGCACGATGGCCTTCACCGGCCGGTCATCCAGCGTCCCCCCCGCGTACTCGTAGATCAGCTCTCGCAGCGTCACGCCATGGGGCAACTCGTAGACGCCGGGCTTCCGCACCTCGCCACTGAGGGCGAACAGGCGAAAGCCAGGGCTTCGTTCCGTGCCGAAGGAACGGTACCATTGCGCCCCGTTCTTCACGATATGAGGCACATTGGCCAGGGTCTCCACGTTGTTCACGATGGTCGGCTTGCGATAGAGGCCCTCCGACGCGGGGAAGGGCGGCTTCAATCGCGGATGACCCCGATAACCCTCCAGCGAGGTGAGCAGAGCCGTCTCCTCGCCGCAGATATAGGCACCCGCACCCCGATGGATGACCACATCCAAGCTGAAGTTGGTCCCCAAGATGTTACGGCCCAGGTAATTGTGCTCATAGGCCTCCTCGATGGCCTGCTGCAACCGGGCGTACGGGAATCCATACTCGCCCCGGATGTATATGAAGGCCTTCTCAGCTTGAATCGCATACGCGGTGATGATGATCCCCTCCAACACCTGATGGGGATCGTACTCCATCAGAATCCGGTCCTTGAAGGTGCCTGGTTCGCTCTCGTCGGCGTTGCAGACCAGGTAGCGAGGGAAGACACCCTGAGGGATGAAGGACCACTTCACCCCGGCGGGGAAGCCCGCTCCGCCGCGGCCCCGCAGCCCAGAAGCCTTTACCTCCTCGACCACCTGCTCGGGCGTCATCTCAAAGAGAGCTTTTCGCAGTGCCTGATACCCACCATCTTCCACGTACGTCTCGAGGCGGTGAGAATTCGGCTTCGTCACCCGGGCCAGCAGCACCTTAGGTTCCATCCCGCCGAAATGCATCGGCCCCATCGGATCCGGCTCCACGGGCAGGGGCCGGTCCGCGTTCGCTCGCAGCTCCGCCAGGATCTCATCGATGCGCTCCGGGGTTAACGCCTCGTAATAACGGGGAAGCTCTTGGCCTCGCTTGCGCACGCTCATCACCGGGGCCGTCCCGCATGACCCGAGACACTCCGCGTGATCCAGCGTGAAGAGGCCATCTTCGGTGGTCTCCCCCCATCCCTTCAACCCCAGCCGCTCCATCAGGTGACGGGCGCATTCCTCCGCCCCGCGGAGTTTACAGGAGACGTTGGTGCATATCTCTATGTGATAAAGCCCTTTGGGCTCCTTGTAATACATATTGTAGAACCCGACGAAGGCGTGGACCTCCGCGGGGTCCAGGCCGAACAGCTCGGCTATCTCTTCCTCCACCTCCGGCGGGACCCATCCCAGCTCGCGCTGGACCACATGCAGCGCCGGCCCTAACGCCGACCGGGGTTGAGGATATCTTTCCATCAGCCTTCGAATCTCATTCTTCGTCGCGTCCGAAAGCATCTCATCTACTCCCCGCTTCGCCTCGCTTTCTCACCGGTCTACCTCGCCCAACACGATGTCCACGGAGCCGATGTTGGTCACCAGGTCCGCCACCAGATGGCCACGCGACATGGGATCCAACGCCTGCAGGTTGACGAAGGACGGTCCCCGCACCCGCACCCGATAGGGATGGGCGCTCCCATCGCTAATGATGAAGATGCCGAACTCACCCTTAGGGTTCTCTGTGCTCATGTAGACCTGGCCGGGCGGCGGCCTGATCCCCTCCGTGACCAGCTTGAAGTGATGAATGAGGGCCTCCATGCTGGTATCCAGCTCCTCTCGTGGCGGGAGCGTCACCTTGTGATCAGGCGTCTTATACGGGCCATCGGGGAGGTTATCCAGGGCCTGCTCGATGATGCGCAGGCTCTGACGCATCTCGTTCACGCGCACCAGGTAGCGCGCGTATGCGTCTCCGTCAGTCGAGGTCGGGATCTCGAAATCGTAGTTCTCATACCCCGAATAGGGACGGACCTTACGCAGGTCATAGGGGACCCCGGTCGCCCGCAACATGGGGCCGGTCACGCCCAGGGCGATGGCTTGCTCCGCCGTCAATTTGCCGATCCCCTGGGTGCGCTTGCGCCAGACGGGGTTATCCGTCAACATACGCTCATATTCATCCAGGCGGGCGGGCATCAGCGCCAGGAAGTCCCGCACCCGCGATTCGAAGGCGGGCGGGATATCCCGCCACACGCCGCCGATGCGGATGTAGGAGGTGGTCAGCCGGGCGCCGCAGATCATCTCGAACATGTCGAGGATCATCTCCCGCTCCCGGAAGACGTACATCAGCAGCGCGTGGATCGTGCCGGATAGATCCATGGCATGGGTGCCCAGCCAAACCAGGTGGGCGGCGATGCGCTGCAACTCGGCGACGATGACGCGAATAACCTGCGCTCGCGGCGGGACCTCCACCCCCAGCAGCTTCTCCACGGCCAGGACGTAGCCCAAATTATTGTTCATGGCCGCGGTGTAATCCAGGCGGTCGGTGTAATAGACGAAGTCCTTGTAACGGACGCTCTCCGCCTGCTTCTCGAAACCGGAGTGCAGGTAGCCCACATCAGGCACCACCCGGACGATCCGCTCCCCCTCCAACTCCACGATCAACCGCAACACGCCATGCGTCGATGGGTGTTGAGGCCCCATGTTCACGATCAGGTATCGCTCCGGGTCCATCCCCTTGGGAACCTCCTGAGGCGGGAGCTCTGGCTTGAGGATCTGACGACCCAGGCTCTCGAATTCGGGATCGGACCAGTTTACCGTGAAGGGGATGGGCTCCCCCCCGCGCGGGTAATCCTTGCGCAGCGGATGCCCCTCCCAATCGTAGGGCATCAGAATGCGGCGCAGGTCCGGATGTCCCTGGAAGCGGATGCCCATCAGGTCGTAGACTTCCCGCTCCAGCCAGTTGGCCGTCGGCCAGATGTCCACGACGGAGGGGACCACCGGGTTGTTCCCCCCGGGAAGCGGAACCTGCAACCTCAGGCGACGGTTATAGGGGATCGAGTGGAGTTGATAGACGGCCACGAAACGCGGCGTCTCACCCAGGTCCAGCCGATCGTAAGACGTCACATCGACGCAATGATCGAAACGCATCTCCGGGTCATCGCGCAGGAACCGGGCCACATCCAGCAGCCGGTCCGCCTGGATCGTCACGACCAAGTCGCCGCGATGCTCCTCGACCGCCAACACGGCATCCGGGAAGCGCTCCTGGAGCACGGCGACCACATGCCGCTCCCCTTCGAGATCGGGGGTATATGGCACCGACATCACCGTGTCTCTCATGGCCTGACGTGCCACGGCCTATCCCTCCTCCGACATGGCGGCCTGCTTGCGCAGCCAGGGAAGCTCTCCACGCATCGTCACGCGCTCACGGGAGATCTTCTCCTGAAGCTTCAGCAGCCCGTAGAAGAGCGCCTCGGGCCTGGGAGGACAGCCGGGGATATACACGTCAACGGGGATGATCTTATCCACCCCCTGAACGATGGCGTAGTTGTTGAAGGGGCCGCCGGCGGAGGCGCAGATCCCCATAGCGATCACCCACTTCGGCTCCAACATCTGGTCGTAGAGGCGCTTGATGACGGGTGCCATCTTGTTGGACACCCGCCCGGCCACGATCATCAGATCCGCTTGCCGCGGGGAGGCCCGAAAGACCTCCGAGCCGAAGCGGGAGATGTCATGACGGCTGGTGCCAGAGGTGATCATCTCGATGGCGCAACAGGCCAGGCCGAACAACAACGGCCAGACGGAGTACCGTCGGCTCCAGTTAATGGCCTGCTCCAACGTAGTCAATATGTATCCCTGCGTATGAGGGACCTCTGTCCCAGTGGATGAGGAGACGTCGAAAGCCATTCCCCGCTCTCCTTAACTTAAACCCTCCGATCTCACTTCACAGAGCCTGCCCACACGAGGCGGCCTTACCTGCAACCTTCAGAGGAGAAATCGAAGGCGTAATCGCTGCAGCGTTATAGCCAGTCCAGTCCCCCTTTGCGCCAGGCGTAGATGTAACCGATCAACAGGATCCCCAGGAAGACGGCCATCTCGAGGATGCCAAACCAGCGGAGGCGGCGCAGGAGGACCGCCCACGGATACAGGAAGAGCACCTCGATATCGAACAGCACAAAGAGGATGGCCACCATGTAGTAATGCACGGGGAAACGGCGACGGGGGAGAGAAAAGGGTCGCAGACCGGATTCATAGGGTTCCAGTTTAGTGGGGGTCGGGCGCTTAGGCCCTAACAGCGTGGGAAAAAGCAACGCGATCACGGCCAACGCCGTGGAGAGGAAAAGCATGATCAGGATCGGCACATAGTCGGCAAGCATGTTCCCTCCCCAGAGAAGCCCATCGTCCGCGAACACACGTCCAGGCGTTCTTCCGCCTGGGCTGGCGGCAGTTGAAAACAAGCTATCTAGTTGGATTAAACATAGGCACCGTACTGCGGGTGGTACCCATCCGCCATTCGGACACGCCCGGAGGAAAAGGGGCGCGGCCTCTCCTCGTTCCCTCTCTCTCGAAATTATGCGCATTTTATGACAAAGAGAACGATCTGTCAAAGAAGCGAACCTCAAGAGGTGAATTCCAGATCATACATGAACCCGTGCGGCGCGGGGCGCCGCGCTACCGCCACCAGCACACATTGCGATGAGCCCAATGGCTCATCACCCGCATCCTCCAGATTTGTCCTTTCCCCACTACTGCGGTACACTGAGACCGAGTATCACTTACGAGGTCACGTCATGTGGGACTATAAAGGGGCATCCAAGCTGCCACTGGCTAGGCGCCTGGCCAGACATGGCCTGAAGCTCACCCGGCCCCGACTCGCCATCGTACAGGTACTGAGCGAGCATCCTGGGCATCTGAGCACCCAGGAGATATGGGAGAGGGCCAAGTCGCTCTATCAGCCGCTGGGGCGGGCGACGGCCTTCCGCACCATCAACCAGATGGTACAACTGGGCCTATTGCGCCCACTTCCTCTGAGAGGGGGAGAGCAGCGGTTTATGGTCGTCCGGGAAGCGCATCACCACTACGTGGTCTGCATTCAGTGCGGTACCGTCGTTGAATTGCCTGAGTGCCCCTTGGCCGATCTCGCCGAGGAGGTGGCGGCCTCGTCCGGCTTTCAGATCACAGGGCACATGGTAGAGTTCTTCGGCCTGTGTCATGAGTGTCAGGACACCCAGGAGGGCGGGGGATGATCAGGCCCCATCAGCGGATAGGGGTATATCTCGGTCGGGTCGTGATGATCCTGGCGCTGATCGGCGCGATGTGGATGGCGGGATGTGCCTCCCCAGAGCACACGGCGCGCCCCCCAGAGAGCGCAGCATCCCCAGGCGCCCGCCAGGAGGCGTTGCCCACGTTGACGCCCGTCACATTGGCGGAGGGACAGAGACTACGTGTGGTAGCCAGTACGAGCATCATCGGCGACGTGGTGGCCCATGTCGGCGATGGCCTCGTCGAGCTTACGGTGTTGATGGGGCCTGGTCAGGATCCCCACGGTTACGAGCCGACGGCCAAAGATATCGCCGCCATCTCGGAGGCCCATGTGATCTTCATCAACGGGCTGGGCCTTGAGGAGGGGCTGGAGCGAACCATCAAGGCGGCGGCCGATCGCGGCCAGCCCGTGATCGCGGTATCGACAGGGGTGCCCGCACGCGAGATGCACCTGTCGGGACAGGAGGGGACGGGCAGGCCGGATCCCCACACCTGGTTCGATCCCAACAATGTCATCCTATGGGTGAACAACATCGAAGGCGCACTCTCCGCCCTCGATCCCGTCCATGCGTCCGAGTATGCGGCGAACGCGGAGGTCTATCGCCAGCAGCTACGAGAGCTGGATGCCTACATCCGCGAACAGGTGGCGCGCATCCCCCCGGAGCGACGTAAGTTGGTCGCCGACCATCTGGTGCTCGGCTACTTCGCCGCCCGGTATGGGTTCGAGGTCATCGGCGCGGTGATCCCCGGCTTCAGCACCGTCGCTGAGCCATCGGCATCCGACCTGGCCAGGCTGACGGCGCTGGTGCACGAGGCGGGAGTGCCCACCATCTTCGTGGGGCGGACGATGAACCCCCGTATGACCCAAGTGCTGGCGGAGGAGGTGGGCGCCCGCGTCCTCCCGCTCTATACCGGCGCGTTGGGAGAACCAGGCAGCGGCGCGGAAGATTACATCAGCATGATGCGCACGAACGTTGATACGATCGTAGAGGGGTTGAGCCATCCATGAGCGGACGAAGAAAGAAGTCGAGGAAGCCGAGAAAGAGGAGAAGCCCGGGAACGAAGGTGACGCGGCTATTCCAGCGGCCGGTCCAACACCAGGAGGCCGAGCCCGTCATCCGGCTGACGCACGTGAGCGTGCATTACAACAACGGGACGCCGGCCCTGGAGGACATCAGCTTCACCCTACAGCGAGGAGAGCGCGTGGCGGTCGTAGGCCCCAACGGCGCGGGGAAGAGCACGCTCTTCAAGGTGATCGCAGGCATTTTGTCCCCCACATCCGGCCGGGTGGACGTCTACGGCCATGCCCCGCATGGGCACATCTGCATCGCCTACGTGCCACAGCGAAGTCAGGTGGACTGGTCGTTTCCCGTCACCGTGGCCGACGTGGTGATGATGGGCCGGGTGGGCAAGTTGGGGCTCCTGCGGTGGCCACGACGCCGGGACTGGGAGATCGTGCGTGAGAGCCTCCGTCTGGTGGGCATGGAGGAGCTGGCCAGCCGTCAGATCGGCGAGCTCTCCGGCGGCCAACAGCAGCGCGTCTTCATCGCCCGCGCGCTGGCCCAGGAGGCGGAGATCCTGCTCATGGATGAGCCGTTCGCCGGGCTGGATATGCCCTCGCAAGAGGTCTTCTTTCGCGTCCTCGACCGGCTGCGAGAGCGCGAGGTCACGGTCCTGATCTCCACTCATGATCTGAACCAGGCGGCCGGCCGCTTCGATCGCCTGATCTTGTTGAATCGCCGATTGATCGCTATGGGGCGCGCCAAGGAGGTACTGACCCAGGAGCATCTACTGGCCGCTTACGGCGGTCGGGTCACGATGCTGGACACCGATGACGGCACCGTGATGGTATCAGACACCTGCTGTAGCCGAGGGATGGATCATGCTTGAATGGTTGATCGAGCCGCTACGCTATACCTTCATGATCCGGGGCCTTGTAGCCGCCATCCTGGTAGGCACCGTATGCGCGGTCGTCGGCACTTACGTCGTGTTGCGCGGCATGGCCTTCCTGGGGGACGCCCTGGCCCACGCCATCCTGCCCGGGGTCGCGATCGCCTATCTGCTGGGCGGCGGCGCGCAGGGGCCGCTGTTCTGGGGCGGGCTGGCGGCCGGCATAGGGACCGCCCTGGGGATCGGCGCCATCTCCCGGGAGGGAGAGATCAAAGAGGATACGGCCATCGGCATCCTGTTCGCTGGCATGTTCGCGTTGGGGATCGCCCTGATCTCATCCGTGCGCAGCTACACGGTGGACCTGACCCACTTCCTCTTCGGGAACGTGCTGGGGGTCACCAACCAGGACCTGTACCTGACGGCGGCCTTCGGGGGGCTCGTCCTGCTCCTGGTGCTGGCCTTCTACAAGGAGTTCCTGGTGATCTCCTTCGATCCGATCCTGGCGGAGACGCTGCGACTGCCGGATACCTTCTTTCACCACCTCCTGCTCGTCATGATCGCCATCACCATCGTGGTATCCCTCCAGACAGTGGGCATCGCCCTGATGGTGGCCATGCTGGTCACCCCGGCGGCCACGGCCTACATGCTCACCCGGAGGTTACCCGTGATGATGGCGCTCGGCGCGCTCATTGGGTCCGGCTCGGGCATCGTCGGTCTGTACCTGTCGTATTACATGAACATCGCGTCGGGAGCGGCCATCGTGCTCACCTGCACGGCGTTGTTCCTGCTGGCGTTCCTGTTCTCACCCGGCCGTGGCCTGATGTGGCAATGGACACATCATAAGCTGTAGGGGCGACGCATGCGTCGCCCCTACAAGATGTTGTGCCTTTCACTTATTATGCAACGGCTGTGTGGTGTATCTTCCGGCGTGCTCTCAGGCCGTGCGCACCTGGATGGTGCGTCGCCTCAGTTGCTCCGCCTTGGGCAACGTCAACGTCAGCACGCCGTTCTTGAACACCGCATCGACCTTATCCACCTGCACGGGGATGTTCAAGGTTAAAGTCCGCGTCATCTTCCCATGGGGTCGCTCCAGGGCCACCACCCGTCCAGGTGGATCCGGCCGCGGGATCTCGGTAGTAATCGTCAACGTATCCCCTTCGATGGTGATGTCCACCTGATCCGGCTCCGCGCCGGGCAGGTTCGCCTTGATCACCAGCGCGTCATCGGTGACCCAGGCGTCGATGGGGATCTGTGGTGCCCGCTCGCGCCTTCGCTCGCGGAAGTACGGGTCGATGAAGCTCTGCTCCAGCAGTTCGTTCACCGCATCGCGCAGTGACATGACGTTGGCAGGGAAGGTCTCATCCATCGTTCGCCTCCTTGGATAAAGTGAGGACCGGAGCTACAACGGCTCCGATCCTCCTCACGTTCGATTACGATCGCTCCTCGACCTTGATCTCGTGCTCTCGCTTGCCGATCTTGGGCAACCGGATCTTCGGCAGGATCCGGCTGACCTTGATCTTATTCACCAGCGGCTTGCCCGCGTGAGCCTTCGGCAGGGTGATGGTCAGGATGCCGTCGCAGAGCTCCGCCTTGGCCTTGTTCACCTTGACCTCGGTCGGCAGGCGCAGGCTGCGCTGCCACAGGCCATAGCGGCGCTCTCGGATGTGCCACCCAAACGTGTGGCGTTCATCCTCGGCCTTGCTCTCGGCTCGAATGGTCAGAATGCCGTTACGCTCCTCGATATCGATATCCTCCTCACGCACGCCGGGCAACGCCGCCTTCACGACGATGGCATCATCGGTCTCGTACATGTCTACGGGCAGGTTATCGCCCCACCGCCAGAAATCCGTCTCGAACGGCCAGGCTGGCCAATCCCACAGGCTACGACGAACCGGCACGAAGGCCTCCTCGAATAGTCGATCCATCATCTCGCGCACGGTCATCACATCACGATAGGGATCCCAACGCACCAGATCAGCCATACCGTCACCTCCCTTCCCTTCTAATCCACGCTGATATCGCTCCCAGGTGCCTCATTGCACCCTTGTCAGGCTGATCCGAATAGCGCCTCTTCATCTCACGAATGCGTACTGGGAGCGAAAAGGTTACCCCGTTCGTTATTCTCCTCATACCGCATAAGTCCTACATAAGATGACCATTTGTAATCCATTAGACGCACCTTGCAATGAACAGGCGCAGCAAGTCTCCGTCTTGCGGGCCTGTCCCGCCGCCATCAGCGGAACAGCCGGAAGATGATGTTTAAAAGCACCGTCAGCACTACGCTGAGCAGGATCATCGTGCCCAGAGGGGCGTAAAATACGAAGTTATCTCGCTTGATCACGATATCCCCCGGCAGGCGGCCAGGCCATGGGAGACGGCCGAGAACCATCAACAGGATGCCCATGACGATCATAAAGCCGCCAAACACCACGAGCCATCGTCCCAGGTCACCCAACATGGTGCTCACCTCCAGATGATGGGAACATCAATACTAGAGACGTCCATAATAGACAGCATGACCCTTTGTGGGGGTGACCAGCCGGTCGCCCCTACGTTTCTGTCGTGTATGCCAATATGAGCGAAATAGAAAAGGGCGGGAGCCGCGCCATCGTCCGGTCCCGCCCACGGGGATCATCTCACACTCTGACGGTATGACCCGTCACGAGGGTTACTTCTGCTCGTCCTCCTTCACCTCGGAGGCTTGACCCTCGATCATCTGACGGGTCTTCACCGGGATGCGCTTCGGCCGGACCTCCTCAGCCTTCGGGATGCGCAATGTCAGCACGCCGTTCTCATAGGTGGCCTCCACCTTGTCCGCATCCACCGGGGCCGGCAGACGCACGGAGCGGCTGAAGGAGCCATAGCGGCGCTCCCTAATGTGATACTGCTCCTCCTTGATCTCCTCGTCCGCCTTGATCTCGCCCCGGATGGTCAACACATTATCGGCGATGCTGACGTCCAGGTCCTCCGGCCGCACACCCGGGATGGTCGCCTTCACGATGAAATTATCCTCGTCCTCAGCGACATCCAGAGCCAGGCTCCACTCCGTCGTCGGAGCCAACAGCCGGCTCGGCATGACGAAAGCTTCCTCAAACAGACGATCCATCGCGTTCCGCAGGCTGATGAAGTCCCGGAACGGATCCCACCGCATCAGGTTCGTCATCCTCTCACCTCCTCAAGGAGATCTCTCCAGAAGCTCCCCTCTTCGCAATCACCAATCCCTAATCTCTAATCTCCAAACCTCTACCGACCTCGCCTGCCTATACTATAGGCGCGATGCATAAGCAAAACATCAGATCAACGTAAGCGATCTATTAGAGTTCATCCTCCTCAGCCCCGGTCACGACGACCAACTCATCGCCTGGTCGCACGATCTCCTCCTGGTCGAAGGTCTGCACGATGCGGCCATCTCGCACGATGGCCAGCACGACCGTGCCTTCTTTGGCCAATTGCCCAACGCTCCGCCCCGTCTCATCGGATACGGCCGCGCGCTTCTCCAGGTCAACCCCGGGGAGCAGGTGCAGCCGATCCAGCAGGCTGGTGAACTGCGGAAGCACGGCGGCCCGCGCCAGCACCTTGCCCACCACGATCTCCGGCGCCACCACTTCGTCCGCGCCCACGCGCCGCAGCTTCGCCACGTTCTCCGGGCGGGTGGCCGTCGAGACCACGCGCAGCTTCGGGTTGAGCTCCCGGGCGGTGATGATGGTGAAGACGTTATCCGCGTCCTGTTCAAACGTGGTGATCAAAACCTGCGCCTCGGTGATGCCTGCCCGCAGGAGCGTCTCCTCCTCCCGAGCGTCGCCATGCACGACAGCCCAGTCCGTGCTTTCCACCAGGTTGCGGCAGATCGATTCATCGGCTTCTACAATGACAAAGCTCTGGCCGCTCGCCGCCAGCTCCTGCGCGATGATCCGGGCGGGCGAATTGTAACGACATAGGACGACGTGATCCTTCAACGGCTTCACACGCTCCATACGCAATGCCTCCAACAGGCTGCTGCGCAGCCATCTCCCCAGAAAGGCCTCAGCGGTCACGCCGATCAGCCCCAACCCCAGGATCACGTACACGCTGACGAGCAGCTTCGTGATGGGGCGGCTGGCCACCAGGTCGCCATATCCTAAGGTCGTCAGGGTGACGACGGCGAAATACCAGCTATCCAGGATATTCCATCCTTCCAGCTTGTGGAACAGCCATGTCCCACTTAACAAAAAAAGCCCGGCTAGACAGGCGAGCATCCATCGCCCGTCGAGCCGAGACAACGCGCGGATCCAACGATCAGGAGACATCATCGCCTGGCCCTGTGTCTCCTGATCCACTCGACCAACCAGGATAAGTGCAGCATCTGAGCCACCTCGCAAAGCCATCGGGGAAGCCGGGTGCGAAGCCTCTGACGCTGAGCCACCGCCAACCCCGCCAGGGTGGCCGCGATCATCCAGCGAACCTCGGGCGCACCGGTCAGCGCGACGACCCCACACGTCAGATCCACCGGCCGCATGAAGAGCACCAGCACAGCCTTTCGCTGGAGCGCGGCGACGGCGACCCCGGCCAGGAGCGTATAGACGGCCGTCACCCACATCGGCAGGAAGCCGCTTAAGGTGATGTATAGCAAAGCCCCCCAGGTCAGCAACACATCGACGAGGAAATCATACCGCCCCAGTAAAGTGGGACGCCGCGCACGCCGGGCCAACCATCCGTCCAGCGAGTCGCCGACCCAGGCGATCAACGTGATCGTAACCGCCATAGGCAACGCGCTCGCCCCTCGCGTTGCCCCCAACCACACCAGCCAAAGGGCGACAAGGCCACGAAATAACGTCAATAAGTCCGCAGCACATGCCAACATGACCCTATCTCCCTTGTTAACGCGTGGCCACCATCGTGACCCCTCAGGCGCCGGGGGGTGGCAACAGCTCCTTTACCCGTTTCACGATGTCTCCCACCCGCACCGGCCGCGCCAGCAACGCCGACACCTGGCCCTCTAATGCCGCATACGCTTCGCGTTCAAAGGTTCCCGTTATTAGAACGACCGGAATCCCCGGTAACGCGCGAATGAGATCGCGCACGCGATCCGGCGCGGCGAAGTCATCATGCCATACGTCCAGCAACACGAGCCGGGGAGCCACCCGAGAGAGAAGCACCGCCTTCAGGCCGTAACGCAGCCCCGGCAGGGCCATGACCTCGTATCCGGCCTCCTGTAACTCGGCCAGCGTCAACGCGCGGGCCTGCCAGTCGGCCGCGATCAACAGGATATCCCGTACGATCGGCCCCTTCCCCATCCCCACCTTCAGGGGGCTTTCCCATGATCAATCGATCCCCCACGACTTGCGCATCTCCATGATCTCGTTCAATTCCTTGCGCCCGAACACCTTGGGCTTCTCTTCCACGGGCTCCTCTTCCTTCGACTCGGACGAATCGTCCGAATCGGAAGCTTCGCCGGCGACGTGGATGGCGACGCGTGAGAAGAGCCTGCTCACGGAAGATGAACCGCAGGTCGGACAGGCCAGAGAGTCCTCCTCTTCCTCCGCCGCCTGAAAGGTCGCAAACCAGTGATCGAACCGATGTCCACATGCCGCACAACGGTACTCGTATAAAGGCATGCCTCCCTCCTGCTGGCCAGCGAAATGGTCAATGGGTACGCTTATAGGTTGGAATATCCGACGTAGCCCTCTCGTAGGGGTGACCAGCCGGTCGCCCCTACAGGGCACCCGCCGTTTCCCGAAAGTCATGTTTGTGTGCTGCTTTATCCAGGCGAAGGTCAGAGGTAAAAAGGCCGGGAGACGCCCTTGTCCCCCGGCCTCTCCCACGCGAGGGGATGGAACGCCGCGAAGGGCATTCCATCCCACCGTTGGGATCGACTCCTCCTCACGTCATTCCGACACCTCCAAGTCATGCCCGTGGCCATTGGCGGAGATCTTCTCCGACTCCGGCCTGTGGTCGCCGGAGGGGGCCTCCCCAGTAGCGAGCTGCGGCTGCGGCCGCAACGCGGCCTCCAACACTTGATCGATCCGCTCGACGAAGATGAAGTTCAGCTCCTCGCCCACATCCTCCGGCAGATCGTCCAGGTCCGCCTCGTTGCGCTGCGGCAGGATCACCGTCTTCAGCCCCGCGCGGTGGGCGGCCAATACCTTCTGCTTCACGCCGCCGATGGGCAACACCTGCCCCCGCAGGGTGATCTCGCCGGTCATGCCCACATCGGCGCGCACCGGGCGACCGGTCAGTAAGCTGACCAGCGCCGTCACCATGGTGACGCCCGCGCTGGGGCCGTCTTTGGGGATCGCCCCCTCCGGCACATGGATGTGGAAATCACTGTGCTCGAAGACGTCCTCCTCGATCCCCAGATCAGGCGCGTTCGCCCGCACCCAGCTATAGGCGATCCGCACCGATTCCTCCATGACGTCGCCCAGTTGACCGGTCGTGACCAGGTTGCCCTTGCCCTTCATGCGGGTGGCTTCGACGAAGAGCACATCGCCGCCGACCGGGGTCCAGGCCAATCCAGTGGCCACACCCGGGGTCTCCGTGCGCAAGGCGGCCTCGAAGAACACCTTGGGCTTGCCCAGGTACTCGCGCACCACCTCCGGCGTGACCTCGACCCGCTCCACCTCGCCCGCGGCGATCTTCACGGCCACCTTGCGGCACACGCGGCCGATCTCGCGCTCCAGGTTGCGCACGCCAGCCTCACGCGTGTAATCGCGGATGATCTGGCGGATGGCCGCTTCGGTGAACTCGATCTCGCCCTTGCGCAGGCCGTTGGCCCGCCGCTGACGAGGAATCAGATACCCCTGAGCGATACGGATCTTCTCGTACTCGGTGTAACCCTCCAGCTCGATGATCTCCATGCGGTCGCGCAACGGCGCCGGGATCGGCTCAAGCTGATTGGCCGTGGTGATGAAGATCACGTCGCTCAAGTCGAAGTCCACGTCCAGGTAGTGGTCGCGGAAGGCATGGTTCTGTTGCGGATCCAACACCTCCAGCAGCGCGCTGGCGGGATCGCCGCGCCAGTCCATGCCGATCTTGTCCACCTCGTCCAGCATGAAGACCGGGTTGCGCGTGCCAGCCCGCTTGATGGCCTGGATGATGCGGCCGGGCATGGCGCCGATGTACGTGCGGCGGTGGCCGCGGATCTCCGCCTCGTCCCGCATGCCGCCCAGGCTCATCCGGGTGAATTTACGGCCCAACGCCCGCGCGATGGACTTGCCCAGGCTGGTCTTGCCCACGCCGGGCGGCCCTACGAAGCATAGGATGGCCCCCATGGCCTCCTGGACATCCTCCTCGCGGCCATCCTCTGACTCGATGCCGCGCTCCTTGACCAGCTTGCGCACCGCCAGGTACTCCAAGATGCGATCCTTGACCTTCTGCAGGTCGTAATGATCCTCATCTAACACCTGGCGAGCGTGCTCGATATCCAGGTTGTCCTCGCTCAGCTTATTCCACGGCAGCTCAACCAGCCAATCCAGATAGGTCTTAATGACGGAGTACTCGGCGGCCTGGGGAGGCATCTTCTCCATGCGCTTCAGCTCGCGCATGGCCTCCTTATACGCCTCCTCCGGCAGGCCAGCCTCCTCGATCTTCTGTCGGTATTCCTCGATCTCCGCCGTCTGCTCGTCCGTCTCCCCCAGCTCCCGACGGATCGCCTCCAGCTGCTGGCGCAAGAAGTACTCGCGCTGCTGCCGGCTCATCTCCTCCTGCGCCTCCTCGGCAATCTTCTGGCCGAGGGTCAGCACCTCCTTCTCCCGCGTCAGGTGGGAGATGAGCATGCGCATCTTTTCTTTCAAATCGTCGGCCTCTAGCAGCGCCTGCTCCTGCTCCACCTCCAGCCGGGCGTTGGCCGCGATCATGTAGACAAGCTGCCGGGGATTATCGATCTGATCCAGGAAGGCGCCCACCCCCTCCGGCAGGTTCGGCATGAGGGCCAGCACCTCCTTGGCGATCTGCGTCAGGCTGCGGCGGAGCGCCTCCGTCTCCACATCGTCCTCGACCTGATCGGGCGCCAGCACAATGCGCGCCTTCAGGTAGGGCTCCGTCTCCGTCCAGGTCTCGATCTTGAAGCGCTCCAGCCCCTGGATCACCACCTGCAGGGTGCCATCGGAGGTGCGGATGACCTTATGAATAAGCGCGACGGTGCCCACCTCATAGATCTCGCCTGGCATGGGCTCCTCAATGGAGGGGTCCTTCATCGCCACCAGGCCGATGAGGCGGTCCCCCGCCAGTGCATCCTCAACCAGCTTCACCGAGCGCGGGATACCGACGGCCAGGGGCATGATGGCGAACGGCACCGCGACGGTGTTGCGCAGAGGGAGGATCGGCAACTCCTCTGGCAATCGCTGGAGGATCTCCCGATACTCCTTCTCAAGGGCCTCTCCACTCTTAAACATCATCATGTGATCACTCCACTCGTCACCCAGGGAAGACCATATGGGAATCAACATGCCTTTCATCTCTTTCATCGCGTCGTATCGCTCAAGGATTCATAGCGTCGAAGTCGCCGCGCTATCCCTTTCCCTTCCATTATCGAGAGGGGCAAGAGCTTTTGAATCCAGGGCTGCGCGGACGGATTCCTGGACACAGCCGCCCTATGCGGCTGATCGGGTTCCGCGACAGCCGCGCCGGGGTTGGGCCAGCACGGCGGCAGGCGGGTGGCAAGCCGCTGTCCTGGGCCCGGAGCAGGCGGCAGTCACGAGATCGTGCTGCATGCCTCTCAACGGTGCTCAAGACATGGGCTTCGCATGCGTCCAAACGACCAGGGCCGGAACGGCACTGTCGCCTGCAACGCAGCGGCGCGACGCCGGGATCCCAACCATCCCGACGCGCTTTGCCCCTTGCCACGCCGCACTCCCATTAAACCACGCGGGTGTAAGGATTTCATCAGAGGCGCATTAGCATTTCGTTAGAGCGATATTCCACCGCAGAGACGCGGAGGACGCAGAGTCAAGCCCATCGATCCCTCGTTTTGTCCCCTCCGCGTTCTCTCGTCTCCGCGGTGAGATATGGATCATCGTCGCGCCTCTCGCGTTGCCCCTGCTCTCTTCCGATGATACAATGCCATCGCTTTGAGAGACATTTATGTAGGGGTTCGGCGGCGCTGCCCCCCTCTTCTGAGGGCGTATCTGACTTATGGACTGGCTACCAAATAGCGAAAAATGTAAGGGGCGCACGGCCGTGCGCCCCCGGACGATTGTGTTGCTTGCTCCAGTCTCGAGAGAGAAATCCTCAGATGCGCTCTGAGGATATCGCGTAGGGGAGCGAATGCTCGTGCTTTTCCCACTAAGGCAGCCCCGGCGCCACTTTCAACGCATGCAGCAGATCACGGAAGTGCTGCTCCGCCATGGGATGGGCTACGTGGCCGCTCAGCTCGGCCTCCCATTGCCGCGCCGGATCCAGCCCGCCGCGCCACCCCCGGAGACGGCAGCCGCGCGGGTGCGCGCCGTCCTGGAGGACCTCGGGCCGACCTTCATCAAGCTAGGCCAGATCCTGAGCACGCGCGCCGATATCCTGCCAGCTGAATGGGTCGAAGAGCTCTCGCGCCTTCAAGATCAGGTGGCGCCCTTCCCCATGGACCAAGTGCGAGCCCAGATCGAGGCCGAGTTAGGCGCCCCTCTGGAGACGCTATTCCGTTGGTTCGACCCTGAGCCCATCGCCGCCGCCTCCGTCGGACAGGTGCACAGGGCAGAGCTCATGGATGGAATGCAAGTGGTCGTGAAGGTCCAGCGTCCCGGCCTGGTGGACGAGGTGGAAGGAGACCTCGCCGTGTTGACAGAGATCGCCCGCCTGGCGGAGGGGCGCACGGCGTGGGGGAAGGTCTACTCCTTTACCGAGCTGGTCGATCATCTGGCCCGCGAGATGCGGGCGCAGCTCGACTATACCGTCGAGGGACGCCATGCGGAGCACGTGCGCGAGGTCCTGGCCGACGATCCCGACGTGATCGTGCCCGCGGTGTATTGGACCTACACCACGCCGCGCGTGTTGACCATGGAATACATCGAGGGTGAAAAGCTCTCCGACGTGATCGCCCGATGCCCTCCTCTGGAGGAACGTCGGCGCTTGGCGCTGCTCCTGGCACGCGCCATGACGCGCCAGGCCCTGCGGGACGGGGTCTATCACGCCGATCCACACCCGGGCAACCTGCTGGTCACGCTGGACGGCCGGCTGGTCTTCACCGATTTCGGGCTGGTCGGCTTTCTGGATGAGCCGCTTCGAGACGCCTTGATCGGCCTGGTCATGGGGATCATCGAGCGCGACGTGACGGGGATGTCCCTCGCGTTACAGGACCTGGGCGTCTTGACGCGCCCCGTACCCCAGCGAGCCCTTCAACGCGACCTCCAGCGCCTGCTCCAGCAATACTACGAGATCCCCCTCAGCCAGATCTCCATCGGGCAGACGCTGCAACAGATGCTCTCGCTGGCCATCAAATATGGCGTGCAGGTGCCCCCAGAACTGGGACAGCTCTCCCGGACGCTGATCACTCTGGAGGGGGTCGTCCGGCAACTCGACCCCGATCTCAGCCTGATGGAGATCGCGGAGCCCGTCGCCGTCGAGTTGCGCCGCGAGCGGTTCTCCATGGAACGTATCAGCCGCGAGCTGCGACGCAACGCCATCATCACCGCCCGGCTGCTGGACCAACTCCCGACGCGACTACAGGTCCTGCTCCAGCGACTGGAGGAAGGGCGGCTCCCTGTCATCATCGAACAGGGCGATCTGGATCGGAACCTGCCTCAGATCGGCCGGCTGGTCAACCGACTGGCGGCCGCGCTGGTGATATCTAGCACACTGCTCACCGCGGGGGTCCTCCTGGGCCTCGGCGCGGCGCCGACGTGGAAGGAGGTCTCCCTCCCCGGGTTGGTCGGACTCCTCCTGGGCTCCCTGGGTGGCGCCTGGTTAATGTGGTCGATCCTGCGATCCGGACGCCTATAGTCCTCCTTAGCTCTGAGCCGGAGCCCCAGGCTCGTCAGATGACGTAGCCGACTCGACGGAAGGCGTCGGCAGCGGCCGCCGGTGGTTGATGTATAGCCCGACGAGAGCGAAGAGGATGGCCAGCAACGCGATCCATTGAGCGGTAGCCATGCCCCCTATCGTCCACGCATCCGGCCGCAGCATCTCGATAAAGAACCGTCCCACGGGATACCAGATGAGGTAGAGGAAGAAGACATCACCGTTCCGCAGACGATGAGCGAAGCGCCTGCCGATCCAGAGCAGTAACGCAAAGCCGATGAGGTTCCACAGCGATTCGTACAGGAAAGTGGGATGAAACCGTGTCGTCTCCACCGGATACTTTTGGAGATCGAGGTACTCCCCGTAACGGTGCTGTGCATCGATCTTCAGTCCCCACGGCATGGGGTTCTTCATAGGGGGACCATAAAGCTCCTGGTTCATGAAGTTGCCCCAACGCCCGATGGCCTGGGCCAGCAAGACGCCCGGGGACACGATATCCAGCCAGCGCCAGAACGAGAGTTTATGGCGCCACGTGTAGATGAAGATGGCGAGGACGCCCCCGACAACGCCTCCGTAGATGCCCAGGCCGCGAAATCCGCCCTTCCAGAAGGCGATGATGTCGATCGGATGCTCCTTGTAATAGTCCCAGCCGACGAATCCGCCAGCGGGACGGGAGATGACGTGATACAGGCGCGCGCCGATGATGCCCAGAAGCAGACACCACACCAGGATATCCCAGGCGCGCTCCGGGTCCTCACCTCGACGCCGGGCCTCCGCGGAGGCGACCACAGCGGCCAGGACCGCGCCGGTGACGATGAAGAGGCCATACCAGTGAATCGTGATCGGACCGATGGTCATAGCAGGCGGGAAAGGTGGCTGCATAACGATCTCTCCTCTCTGTCGATCGGTACACGGACCCGCCTGAGAGCTCTCAGAGCATGTCTGGGTAGAGTATAAAAAGGTCCGGCATCTGCCCTACCGAATGGCGTGTTGGCAACCATCACTCTGGGCTCCCAGGACGGGATATCTCCTTGGCTCGTCTACAGAAAAGTTCTCTCCGTCGATCAAAGTGCGACTTCCAGAGATGAGCCTGTCTCGTTCGTCGCCGTGGAGAAGATGATAGCATGTCCTTGGTAGATGGCAAGCTGCGACATGCCGTCTCCCGAGAACGAGTTGCATCCCGCGGCCTCTCCTGCTACACTGTGCTCATCCGAAGTCGTACGGTCACAAGCTTTCCGCCTACAGAAAACCACGAGGTGTCGAGATGTGTGAAGCCGATTCCCTGTCACTGTCCCTCTCACCGGAGGAGAGGGAGCTGATCGCCTTGTTGCGGGAGGAGATGGGACTCCCCGATGATGAAGCTGTATTGCACATGCTGGTGCGTCAGGCCGCGCAGCGCGTGGCCATCACGTGCCCTTCTTGTGGCCACTACGCTAAACGCACCGCCGAAGACGAGGCGCGGTGCCGATCATGCCTCTCCGTGATCAAACTCGTGGAAGGGATCTGGCAGGTCAGCGGATGAGGCTCGACGGCGCGTAGCGCGTTCAGGCCTCTTGCGCCCCCCTCTAGGGCCTGATATGCCTTATGAGAGATCTCCCTTTCATTGATGATAAAGCTGAACGGCAGAACATATGTTTACATTGACAGTAAAACAAATTTAAGCTAAAATATCGCTGACTTCTATGCGTTGGATATCTCCTGGAGGCACGTGGCGATCCAGTTCACTGTATTGTTGCATCGGACAGTATCTCCCAGAACGTGTCCGAGAAAGACCGACTGAGTCACCATTAGGCCTTAGAGAAACCGATAGGAACACGATGTACCGTGCTTTGCCATCAATCGCCTCCGCTTCGAGCGGAGGGATCTTCAGTCAGGCTCACAGGTGAGCCGTTCCCTTAATCGGATTTTGTCCCTAGCCACACCTTTATCCATAATCGGCCGTTCCACAGAAGTTGTGGATCATAACTCAATCCTTATAAGAGGGGAGGTCATCATCATGCCACACATCTCATGGAGGGCAGCTGCGATTCTCTCGTTCATCGCCCTCATCACGTTAGGTTGTACGCAGCCGGTCCCCCTACTGATCACAACGCCTACTCCCCCCACACCGACACCGGTTCCACCGACCGCTACGCCTTCGGCGCCTGTCGCCACGTCACCTGGCGCCGATGACGCCTGTATGGAGTGTCACAGAGAGGTGACACCTTCCCTCGTAAGGGACTTCCAGCAGGGGAAGATGTACGAGGTGGGCATCCGTTGTAGCAATTGTCATGGCTCTGAACACACCAGTGCTGAGGATACTGCCAAGGCTCAGATCCCCACAGCCAAGACATGCGCGACCTGCCACCCGACTCAGGTGACACAGTTTGAAGCTGGTAAACATGCCCTCGCCTGGGTCGCCATGAACGCCATGCCCACGACTCATATGCAGCCTATGGAGCTGATCCAGGGCAAGAAGGGCTGCGGTGGCTGTCATAAGATCGGGCTCAAGAGCGAAGAGGAGATTCAGGCGATGCAGGCGGCGGGAGAGACGTACGGCACGGCCTCGTGTGACTCCTGCCACACGCGACACGCCTTCTCCGTCGCCGAGGCGCGCCAGCCTGAAGCCTGCGCGACCTGCCACATGGGCTTTGATCACCCGCAATGGGAGATGTGGTCAACCTCTAAGCACGGCGTACGGTTCCTCCTGAAGCGCCAGGGAGTGCTTTCCCCAGAGGTCGCCGCGCCGGCCTGTCAGGATTGCCATATGCAGGATGGCGACCACGAGGTCCGGACGGCCTGGGGATTCCTGGCCGTGCGCCTGCCGCTGCCGGATGACCCGCAATGGGCAGATGATCGGGTGACGATCCTCAAGGCGCTGGGCGTGCTGGACCCCGAGGGTAATCCAACGGGCCGACTCGACGCGGTCAAGGCCGCGGACGTGGCGCGCCTGACGGAAGAAGACTGGCAGACAGAACGCGAGAAGATGCTCACGGCCTGTAGCCAATGTCACGCCCAAGCATATGCCGAGGCCGAATTGAAGAAGGCTGACGAGATGATCCGGGAGGCTGATCATCTGATGGCGGAGGCCATCCGGATCGTGGCCGGGCTCTACGAGGACGGGCTGTTGGAGAAGCCGGAGCACTTCTCGTACAACTACCCCGATCTGCTCGCCTTCTACGAAGTCAATCACCCCATCGAACAGAAGCTCTTCAAGATGTTCCTGGAATATCGGATGCGCACCTTCCAGGGCGCGTTCCACGCGAATCCGGATTACACCTTCTGGTACGGCTGGGCTGAAATGAAAGCGACACTGGCTGAGATCAAAGCCATGGCAGCGGAGTTGAGGGGAGGGGGCGCTCCCTGACTAAGTAAGCGCCGACATGCTCCCCACGCTCTGATCTGTTCTCTATCGCCTGAGTAGGGGGCACGGTGACGCCGTGCCCCCTGCGACTAGGCAATCCTCAGGGGGTACGCGGCCGATACGTTCCCGCTAGGTGAAGACACCCCAATGAGCAAAGGAGGAGGGGATGAGGAAACGCAGGATATTGACCATCATATTGGGCCTGTTGCTGATCGGCATCCTCAGCATCGGATGCGCTCCCAAGGCGACGCCCACCCCAGTACCACCCACGCCAACACCTGTTCCACCGACACCGACGCCGGTACCACCGACGCCGACGCCGGTGCCGCCGACACCTACACCCGTACCTCCTACGCCAACGCCTGTACCTCCTACACCGACGCCGGTCGCGGCGAAGCCCTTCACAGCGACGCTGGAGGTGTTGGCCATCAATCCCGCTCAGGGGATTACGCTTCCCATCGCTGATACTGAGGAGACGATGACGCTCTTCACGCCTGGGCTGAAGGTCGTACCGCCTGGCGTGCCTCAATATCTCCACGCGGGCGTGATCGGCCTGGCCGAAGGAGCCAGCATCGCATCCTACGAGTGGACACTGACGGCACCCGAAGGGTTGGCGGCCACGCTGGAAGAGGTAACCGCCGATGCCGAGAAGGGTATCCCAGAGGGCAGTGCCGTCTTCGTCCCGGATCAGGTGGGGACCTATGTGATCGGCGTGACGGTGACGGACGACGCCGGGAACGTGAGCACCCCGGCGGAGCTGACCATGCAGGTGGCCACCTATGTGGGCGTAGGTGGTATGAGCGGAGAGTCGGCACCGCCGCCGCAGTGCCGCATGTGTCATGCTGATCAGGTCGCCTCCTGGGAAAAGACGGGACACGCCACATTCTTCCAGGTCAACCTGGATGAGAACCCCAGCGAGCATTATGGCCCTCAGTGCATCTCCTGCCACACCGTCGGCTACTATCCCGCGGCCACGGCGGAGACCGGCGGCTTCGCGGATGTGGCCAAGAAGCTGGGATGGACCTTCCCCGAGGAGATCGGCGTCGAGGGGACCTATGATGCCCTACCCGCCGAATTGAAGAACCTGGCCAACATCCAGTGTGAGAACTGCCACGGGCCCGGGAGCGCTCATAGCGGCGACAAGGCCAAGATCGATCACAGCCTGAGCGCAGGCGTCTGCAACCAGTGCCATAACGACGGCCATTACCATGTCAAGGGCGAGCAACTGGCCAACTCCAAACACGCGCAGGCGGGCACGATCGGTCCTCCGAATGGGCGGGCGGCCTGTGCTCGGTGCCACTCACCGGGTGGGTTCGTGGACTTCATCAACGGCGTGCCCGAGGAGAAGCGCCGCGCCGAGGTGGGTGCCATCGAGTGCGCGACCTGCCACGATCCACACGGCAACGGCAACCCATGGCAGTTGCAGGTCGTGGATACAGTAAAAGAGGCCCCCATCGAGATCACCGACGTCGGGCTCTCGGCCCTGTGTATGGAGTGCCACAACGGTCGTGTGACCGCGGAAGAGGTGGCCGCCGAGAAGCCGCACTTCCCGCACTACAGCACGGCCGCGGAGGCCGTCATGGGCCAGGGTGGCTATGACTTCGGCGAGCAGATCCCGAACTCGCCACATGGCATGATCATCGGGACCGCAGCCGATCCAGAGAAGTTCGGCGGCTACAAGCCAGGGCCGTGCGTCGCATGCCACATGGAAGAAACGCCGGGTGGCAACCGCAATACAGAAGAGGCACTCCAGACGCCTGGTCACAATTTGGTCGGCGCCCACAGCTTCAACATGGTCAGCCCCGACGGCACCTTCGAGCAGGTGACCGTCTGCCAGACCTGCCACGCCGGCATCGAGACCTTCAACTTCCCGGCCAAAGCCGATTATGACGGCGATGGCACCGTGGAAGGCGTGCAGGATGAGGTCAAGGGGCTGCTAGACCTGTTGAAGGAGGCCATCGTGGCCAGTGGTGTCCCCGCTCTGGATCATTATCCCTACTTCCAGTTGCCCGATGAAGCCACGGAGGAGCAAAAGGCGGCCATCTACAACTATCGCTTCGTCATCGGCCCTGTGCCCGAGGGCGAAGGGCGAGCATCCGCAATCCACAACTTCAAGCGCTCCGTGGCGCTGTTACAGCTCTCCTACCGCAAGCTGACGGGACAGGATGTACCCAACGCGACCCTCATCATCAAGTAGCGGCTGAAGGTATCAAAGCCCGCCGGCGGACCAAACGGTGGGACGAGGTCAGGAGGCATGGGGGATCTCCCCCGCCTCCTGACCTATGAACGCAGCGCATTCCTTCACATGAGGCCCTGAACCTGAGGCCTTGAACCTCCTGTCGGCTTCCAGCCGACTTCCATGGTTTAGCCTGCAATTTATCCGCGGGCGAAATGGCAGAGAGAAAAACTGTCCCGACAGCTATTAGAGGATGGCTCGCACGGCATGGATAGGGGCCCACCCCGCGCGGATAGCAGCAACTTTGCCAAGGGAGGTTTCTGCCCACGCAGGAGAGGAGGTGGGATTGTGCAGCAACCGGAGCAGCGGGGATCCCGGGAGGAGTCGGCAGGAATTGGGCGTCGCGGGTTCGTACGTTACCTCCTGGGTTTCTCCTTTATCAGCACCATCGTCGGCGTGTTGACCCCGATCATCGGCTACCTATGGCCTCCGGCTCGCCCGAGTGGCACCCAGGGCGGCCGGACCCTGGTGGGCACGGTGGAGGACTTCCCGCCAGGTTGGGGCAAGATCATCCCTGTGAACAACAAGCCGGTGATCGTGGTGAACACGTCACAAGGCATCCGCGTCTTCTCCGCCATCTGCACGCACTTGGGGTGTATCGTGCTGGAAAAGGAGCCCAGCTTATCGTATATCAAATGCCCCTGCCACGATGGACGATTCAATCCCATCAACGGGGAGGTGATCGCTGGCCCGCCACCGCGCCCACTGCCCGCATATGAGTTTAGCATTGAGGAAGGCAAGATCTATGTAGGCGAGCCACTGAGCCCGCTGTACGGTGGATAAGCGAGCAGCCATGGTGACGGTCCCGTGCTCACCCGACCGGACCACCGCGCTCGCGGATAGGTGCTCATGCGCAAGATCTCGTGGTGACTGTCCTGGAGGTGCCTGATGCAGGAGAGGGCTCCCTTCTACAGTGTATGGGCCCTTCGGGCCTGGCATTGGCTGGACAAGCGTTATGCACTGCAGCGCCTCTTTCACGCGCTGGTGGACGTACCCATCCCGCGTACGGCGCGGACGCTCTATTTAGGTGGCATTACCCTTTTCCTCTTCTTCGTCCAGGCAGTCACCGGCATTCTGCTCACCCTCTACTATCGCCCTACGCCCGAAGAAGCTTATGACAGCATCCTGTTCATCATGAACGATGTCCGATTCGGTTGGCTGATCCGCAGCATCCATGCCTGGGGCGCCAACCTGATGATCCTCTTCTGCATTCTTCACATGCTTCGTGTCTTCTTTCAAGGGGCCTACAAGGCTCCACGTGAGATGACCTGGGTGGTGGGGATGCTGCTATTGATCATCACACTGGGCTTCGGCTTCACGGGATACCTTCTCCCGTGGGATCAACGTGCCTTCTGGGCCACCACGGTCGGGACGGAGATCGCAGGAGCGATTCCAGTGGTGGGAAGATTCGCGATGGAGTTCTTGCGAGGTGGCCCGGAGATCTCCGCATTGACCTTGAGCCGGTTCTTCGGGACCCATGTACTGGCATTGCCCGTCACCCTGGCTGCCCTCATCCTGGTCCACCTGGTCATGATTCACCAACAGGGCCTGTCTGACCCTACCGAGCCAGCATGGCCTGCGAGTGATCCACCGAAAGAGGTAGTCACCAGTGACTCACAGCGGGAGGATGTCGGTGAGCACTGAGAAACACCAGCCAGAAGATCAGGGAACGAGAGGTCGATCGCAACTGCCGTTTTTCCCAAACTACTTGCTGGACGAGGTGATCGCCTGGTATGTCATGCTGGCCGTCATCATCGTGCTGGCCTCTCTGTTCCCGGCTGGATTGGAAGAGCGGGCAGATCCCTTTAAGACGCCTCCCCACATCAAGCCGGAGTGGTATTTCCTGGCCCTCTATCAGGGGCTGAAGCTCGTCCCGCGCGTTATCGGCGTGCTCATGCCGGTGGTAGGCATCCTGGTATTGTTTCTCCTGCCCTTCATCGATCGGAACCCATACAAGACATGGCGGCGCCGCCCGATCGCCATCGGCCTGAGTCTCGTCATCCTGGCGGCCGTGGTCGTCTTAACCATCTGGGGCTGGATGAGTTAGCAAGGAAGGGGAGAAATGGTGGTTCAAAGACGTACCCTCCTTGTCATGGTCAGGCGAGGGGGTTGGCTCTTGGCCTTCGTGTTCCTGTCACTCGCCATCGCTGGCGACGTGTATGCACAGCCTCCTATTCCCACGATTCCGCATTCGCTGGAAGGCCGAGCCGCCTGTCTCGCTTGTCATGAGGCGGGCGTAGGCGGAGCCCCGGTGATTCCTGCCAACCACACGGGTCGCACCAACGAGATGTGCACTACCTGTCACGTGGCCGCCAGCGAAGCGCCGCCTCAGCCACCTCTCATCCCTCATACGCTGGTCGGGCGCTCTGACTGTCTATTCTGTCACGAAAAGGGGGTCGGTGGAGCGACGGTGATCCCATCTGATCATGCGGGGCGCACGAGCGAGACGTGTCGGAATTGCCATCAGCCTGGCGCCCCCATAGAGGCGCCTCCCACACCTGCGGGGCCGCCGACGCCAACTCCCGTCCCCATCCCGACGCCCATCGTACACCCTGTGAGACGTGGGCAAAATACCTGTGCGACGTGCCATCGGACGCTCGACGAGAAGCAGGCGCGTATCGTAGATGAGTGGGAGAAGAGCATTCACGCGGCTCGCAATGTTAGCTGTGCGGATTGCCATGGCGGCGATCCGGGAGCTGAGGGGATCAATGAGTCTATGGCTCCTGCCGCAGGCTATATCGGCGTGCCGGATCGAGTGAAAGTCCCGGGGCTGTGCGCGTCTTGCCACGCCGACCCGGTACGGATGCGCCAGTATGATCTGCCAACGGATCAATTCGCCAAGTATCAGGAGAGCATCCACGGACGCGCTCTGTATGAAAATGGCGATCCCAACGTGGCGACCTGCGTTGACTGTCACGGCTCTCACAAGGTCCCTGAGGTGAACGACCCCAGCGCCGACGTATACCCCATCAACGTGCCCAAGTTATGTGCTCGCTGTCACGCCGACGAGCAACTGATGGCCCCCTATGCGATCGCCACGAATCAGTACGATCTGTACCGGAAGAGTGTCCATGGCATCGCGTTGCTGGAACGTCAAGACCTGAGGGCTCCCAGTTGTGCGACGTGCCATGGCACGCACGGCGCAGCGCCACCGGGATTTGCCGAGGTGGCCAATGTCTGCGGTAGCTGCCATTCCGCCACTCAGGACTATTATGCACGGGGGGCACATGCCCAGGCCGGCGATGCTGGGCCCAAATGCGTCACGTGCCATGGACGCTATGACGTCACCAAGCCCGATGAGAGCCTCTTCGTGGGAACGGAGGAGCGACATTGCGGAAATTGCCATCCTCCAGACTCGCCCATTGGAAAAGAGGTGGCCCAGATCAGAGAGGCCATCCTTGAGGCGGCCGCGACCCTGGCAAAGGCTGAAGAGCTAGTCTCCCAGGCCGCCAGCCGTGGCATGATCGTGGCTTATGAGGAGACGAAGTTATCGGAAGCCCGAACCGGGCTGATCTCTGCTCGAGCTGCCCAGCATCAGGTCGCGCTGGATGTGGTGACGAAGCTCACCGAGGCCAGCGTAGCCGCCAGTCAAGAGGTGATGGAAGCGGCCGAACAGAAGTTGCGGGAAAGTGTGTTCCGTCGTCAGGCGATGGTAGTCGCCGTAGTAGCCATCTCTATAACCGTCGGCGCCCTGTATAGCATCAAACGAGAACTGGATCGGCGACTTGAGCCATAGGAGCCTAGCGATGGTAGGAGCCACTGACCCTAAATGGATGATTTGGTGTTATCTGGGAAGTTGTGGCATGATTAAAGGGAAGGGAACCTCGGATTGTCCAATTTTGTTTCCAATTCGCCATCGCTTTAGAGCACCTCATGTAATGGTCAACCCATGGCGGCTTATGCCGCGCGGCAGGTCCCCACCGGGGTCTGCTGGCCATGGCAGGCGTTGCCGTGGCGAGAGTAGGAGGTGGTCTTCGACCAGACACGGCCAACGCTGGAAAGGGGGTGAGTCATTGCGCTGAAGAAGCTCTCTGCTTATGACGCTCTATCTTTCCCATCATAGCCATTCCTCAATAGTAAGGAGGGAATATGCCGACCTTTAAACGCATCCGCAGAGCGCTGATCGTAGTAGGTGTGCTGGTGCTGGCATTGGTGCTGGCGGCCTGTGCCGCTCAGGCGGGGCCACCGGGGCCGCAAGGACCACCTGGCCCACAAGGACCGCCAGGACCGGCTGGTCCTCCCGGACCCGAGGGACCACAGGGACCGCCCGGTCCTCCTGGGCCAGCGGGCGCCGAGTATGTGGGGGCGGAAACGTGCGGCTCGTGCCATCAGGAGATCTACGAGGTCTTCATGAAGTCCGGGCACGCCTGGAAGCTCAACCCGGTCGTGGATGGCCAGCCGCCCGAGTACCCGTTCACCGAGGTGCCCAACCCGCCGGAGGGCTACACCTGGGATGATATCTCCTACGTCATCGGCGGCTATAACTGGAAAGCCCGCTTCATCGATAAGAACGGCTACATCATCACCGGCCCTGATGAGAACGCGAAGACGCAATATAACTTCGCCAATCCCATCGTGGGCAAGGAGGCCGGGTGGGTCGCCTATCATCCTGGGGAAGAGAAGCCCTACAACTGCGGTACCTGCCATACCACCGGGTACAAGCCGGAGGGCCATCAGGACGACATGCCTGGCATCGTCGGCACCTGGGCGGAGCCCGGCATCAAGTGTGAGCGGTGCCATGGTCCGGGTAGCTTACACGTGGCCAACCCGTATGGCGTGCGCATGGTGGTCGATCGGGACTCCGAGCTCTGTGGCGAGTGCCACCTGCGCGGCGATCCGACCCAGGTCGACGCCAAGGGCGGGTTCATCAAGCATCATGAGCAGTATGAGGAGCAACTGCAGAGCAAGCACGTCGCCCTGGATTGTGTGACGTGCCATGACCCGCACGCTGGCGTCGTCCAGCTGCGCCAGGCGGGTGAGCCGACGACGCGGCTGCAGTGCGAGAACTGCCACTTCGAGGAGGCGAGGAACCAGAGCGAGGTCCACAAAGCCGTGGGTGTGCAGTGTATCGACTGCCATATGCCGCGCATCGTCAAGAGCGCGTGGGGCGACCCGGAGAAGTACACCGGCGACATCCGCTCCCACTTGATGGCCATCGATCCGGAGCAGGAGGGCCAGTTCACAGAGGATGGCAAGCTCGCTCTCTCGCAGATCTCGTTAGACTTCGCTTGTCGGCACTGCCACAGAGAAGGTGGCAAGGCCACGCCGAAGACGGACGATCAACTGCGAGAGCGAGCCACGGACTACCACGCGCGACCATAGTCTTATCCTCCCGAGAAAGCAACGGGAAGGCCTCCCTCGAAGTGAGGGAGGCCTTCCTTATGTCCTTTTCTGGAACTTAAGGGCGCCCTTGCGTGACAGACGTTCTCAACCACCTTAGTGGCTCCATACTACACCTCATGCTTTGCATGATGAGCGTCATTGGTGCATAATTACTCAAATGATATATTGAGCTTACGATCCCACAGTTCGTTCAACCTGTCGCATGCTGGAGGAGATGCGAGAGCATGGATACACGGCTGCCACGAAGCAAGTGGGCACTGATGTTGCTCACGGCTTTATCAGTGCTGCTCATTCTCACGATCGATGCCGGAGCGAGCTCCACGGGGCAGCAGGGCGATGAGAACATCGTGTGCTTGGGTTGCCATGCCAACCCAGAGCTCAAGATGCAGCTCCCCAGTGGCGAGGAGCTCTCCCTCTACGTCGATCCGGACGCGTTCAACGCCTCGGTTCACGGCCAACTGGGCCAAAAGTGCACGGCCTGCCATGATGGCATCTCCGGCTATCCCCATCCCCCCCTGTTCGCCGTGGACCGCCGAGATCTCTCCCTGGGGCTGTATACGAGTTGTCGCCGGTGCCACGAGAAGCAATATCGGGAGGGGCTAGATAGCGTCCACGCCCGATTGTTAGCTGGCGGGGATCGACGGGCGCCCATATGTACCGACTGCCACGGGTACCATGATGTGGCACCGCCCGACGAGCCGCGGTCCCGGATCACCCACACATGCTCCAAATGCCATTCGACGATCTACAACGAATACAAAGAGAGCGTTCACGGGGCAGCCCTGCTGGAGGAGAGCAATCCCGACGTGCCCACGTGCATCGATTGTCACGGGGCACATCATATGGAGGATCCACGCACGGCCAGATTCCGACTCAAATCACCCTGGATATGCGCTGGATGTCACACCGACCCAGTCCGTATAGGCAAATATGGCATCTCCACTGATGTCTTGGATACCTATGTGGCTGACTTCCACGGCACGACGGTGGAGTTATTCGCCAAGCAGTCTCCTGATCAGCCGACGAACAAGGCCGTATGTTACGATTGTCATGGCATCCACAACATCAAGAAGGTGACGGATCCAGAGGCGACGGTCGTGAAGGAGAACCTCCTGCGCACATGTCGCCAGTGTCATCCGGATGCCACGGCTAACTTCCCTACGGCATGGGTGAAGCACTACCGAGCCAGCCCACAGCAGTACCCGCTGGTCTATTACGTCCAGCTCTTCTATCGGATCCTGATCCCGACCCTCATCGGCTTCTTCGTAGTCTACATCCTGCTGGATATCGCACGTCGAACGGTAGAGCGCTTCGCTCAGAGGGGAGCGTAGGATGGAGTACAAGACACAAAAGACTTACCAACGGTTTACCCTCTCGCAGCGTATCGAGCATTGGGTGCTCATGCTATCATTTACCATCCTGGCCGTGACGGGCCTTCCGCAGAAATATGTGGGCCATGAGTGGGCCGAGACGCTGATCGGCTGGATGGGGGGTATCGAGACCGTCCGAGAGATCCATCACATCGCCGCGGTCATCCTCCTTTTGGAGAGCATCTACCACGTCGTGGCTGCGGGATACCGGCTCTTCGTCCTGAGGGTAAGCCCCTCTATCCTCCCCAGCCCCAAGGATCTCATCGACCTGATCGACGATCTCCGTTACAACCTCGGCCTGACGAAGCGGCGGCCCCGAATGGACCGCTATACGTACCAGGAGAAACTCGAGTACTGGGCGGTGGTCTGGGGTACCGTCATTATGGCGATCACGGGGTTCATGATGTGGAACCCCATCACGACGACGCGCTTCCTGCCCGGGGAATTCGTCCTCGCGGCCAAAGCTGCGCACAGCGGTGAGGCGCTGCTGGCCGTCTTAGCTATCATCACGTGGCATGTCTACCATGTGCATATTAAACACTTCAATAAAAGCATCTTCACGGGTAAACTCACAGAGGAGGAGATGCGCCATGAGCATCCCCTGGAGCTGGAGCGCATCGAGGCAGGCCAGGTGCCTCAGCCCCCGGATGAGAAAACGCGACGCCAACGCGAGAGGATCTACCTGCCGATCTCCGTTCTCATATCTGGCCTGCTCCTCCTGGGCTTGTATGAGTTCGTCACCTACGAGCAGACGGCCATCACCACGTTGCCCCGGCGCGCTGTGGTGGCCTACGCCCCCGCCACACCGACGCCCACACCGACGCCTGCTCCCTCTCCCACTCCAAAGGCGGTCCCTACTACAGCCCAGCCTGCGGGCTCACAAGCCGCGGTCGCCGTACCGCACACGATAGCCGACCACGAGCACTGTCTGCTCTGTCATGGCGTGGGTGCGATAAAGCCGTTCCCCTCGGACCACACCGGCCGGGGCAATGAGACGTGTCTCCTCTGCCACCCGTTGGCGGCCGCTGAGGAAACGCTGCCGACGGCCGAGCCAGCGACTGCTCCCAGCTTCTCGACCATGGTGCTCCCTATCTTCCAGGCCAAGTGCGCCGTCTGCCATGGGGAGATGGCCGGGCTTAACCTCAGCAGCTACGAGGATATCATGCGAGGCAGTGACAATGGACCGGTCATTGTGCCTGGGCAGCCGGAGGCCAGCCCACTGATCCAGAAGATGTCAGGCACGCATCCGGCCCGGTTGAGCGAAGAGGAACTTGCCATCGTGCGAGCCTGGATCGCGGCGGGCGCACCTAATAACTGATCGCTGGGATTCAAGGTGATGGCCGAAGCTTGACCTTCTATACTTCCTGAGGCATCTATCTAATAGGAGGGACGGGTAGCGGAGGACACCGTCTTCAGCCATCTAAAGGACTACGTTAGGGGTCACCATCTGCATTCTCGGAGGATAAGCCTCAAGTCTCATCAACAAGGAGGGGAAAAGGTTGAACACGATCCTAACCACGCTGAGCTCCAATCGTACATATTTCTTTGTATTCGGTACCATCATCGTCATCGTGGTCGGATCCCTGCTTTTCGCTGGAGGTGTCACCGTCTGGGAATACACCAACAGCTCTGAGTTCTGCGGGACGACCTGCCACACGATGCCGCCGGAATATACCGCCTACAAGATCTCACCCCATGCCCGCGTCCCATGTGTGGATTGTCACCTGGGCATGGAAAGCGTGCTCACCATTGTGCCGCGGAAGGTGAAGGAGGTCCGGCATGTCCTCTTCGCTCTGACTCAGAACTATGAGACACCTATCTACGTCAAAAGCCTGCGTCCCGCGCGATACACCTGCGAGAAGTGCCATAACCCCGAAAAGTTCTCCGACGATAGCCTGCGCGTGATCCGACACTACAGCACGGACGAGAAGAATAGCGAGACTCGAATCTATCTCGTGATGAAAACCGGCGGCGGGACCCGGCGCGAAGGACTGGGCAAGGGCATCCACTGGCATATCGAGAACGAGGTCTGGTATATCGCCACCGACGAGCATAAGCAGAACATCCCTTATGTACGTCAGGTGGATGAGAACGGGCAGGTTATCGAGTATTTCGACGTGACAGCCGCTCTGCCGTCCGATTTCGTAGCCAGGAACAGTGATAAACTGCGTCGCATGGACTGCATTGATTGTCACAATCGCATCTCTCACACGTTCCGCTCACCCGAGCGGGCCATGGATTGGGTCCTTTCCCGTCGGCTGATCGACAGGAATATCCCCTACATCAAGGCAAAAGGGGTTGAGGTGCTCAGTGCGACGTATGAGAGTCACGACGAAGCAGCCGCGGCCATTGAGCGGCTTGAGGAATGGTATCGTGCCAATTATCCAGAGTGGTATCAGGTCCCCGATAATCAGGCGAAACTGAAAAAGGCTATCGAGGAGCTAAAGCGCATCTACTCGGAAACGGTCTTCCCGGAAATGGACGTAGGATGGGAGACCCATCCCGATAATATCGGACATCTCGAGTTCCCCGGATGTTTCCGGTGTCATGATGGGAAACACCTCAGCCCCCAGGAACAAGCTATCCGACTGGAGTGTAACATCTGTCACTCCATCCCGGAGGTCGTAGGCCCTGGTGATCCTGCACCGGTCATCTCTGTGGAGAAGCCCAACGAGCCTGATTCGCACAAGGATACCCAATGGCTGGCCCGACACCGATTCGAGTTCGATCAGACTTGCACGGCGTGCCATGATGTGGCCAATCCTGGAGGAGCCGATAACTCGAGTTTCTGCTCGAACAGTGCCTGCCATGGTGTCGAATGGAGATATGCGGGGCTGGATGCCCCGGCAATCGCCCAGAAGTTGAAGCCGGCGAAGGAGAAGGCGCCTATCGGGGTACCCGCACAGGTACCACATCCGGTGGGGCCACGCACGGACTGCGAGATCTGCCACGGGCTTCAGAAGGTACATCCTTATCCAGAGAATCACACGCAATTCGATGCAACCCAGTGCACGGGTTGCCATCCGGTTATCCAGGAGGCCCTCATCGCACCCTCGGGGAGCCCAACGCCCGAGGCAGTTACTGGGCCCGCTCCCATTCCACACCCTCTGGAAGGCCGGGAGGATTGCCTAATCTGCCACGCGGTGGGTAGCGGTGTCAAACCGGCACCGCCAGATCACGAGGGGCGCACATCAGATCTATGCCAAGCGTGTCACAAACCAGCGGCGACCCCGACGCCTGCGAGCGGTCGCCCCACCAACACACCGACACCCACACCGGCGCAGCCCGTGAGCACGCCGACGCCCCAGGCAACCGTTGGGCCCGCCTCTATCCCCCATCCCCTGGAAGGTCGGGAGGACTGCCTGATCTGTCACGCCGTGGATAGCGCCGTGAAGCCAGCACCGCCAGATCACGAGGGGCGCACGTCAGATCTATGCCAAGTGTGTCACAAACCAGCGGCGACCCCGACGCCTGCGAGCGGTCGCCCCACCAACACACCGACACCCACACCGGCGCAGCCCGTGAGCACGCCGACACCTCAGGCAACCGTTGGGCCCGCCTCTATCCCCCATCCCCTGGAAGGTCGGGAGGACTGCCTGATCTGTCACGCCGTGGATAGCGCCGTGAAGCCAGCGCCCCCCGATCATGAGGGACGAACATCGGATCTGTGCCAGGCATGCCATGCAGCCGCCCCGACGTCCCAGGCTGGCGAGGAGGAAGTGGCCTCGCCACCAAGTATGCCACAGCACCCTCTAGAGGTTGGGGATGACTGTCTGCTTTGTCACGCGGTGGATAGTCAGCTCAAGCCCGCGCCTGAGGATCACGAGGGACGCTCCGTGGAGTCGTGTCAGGTGTGCCACAAACCCGAATCGTGAGGAACAGCTCGGCAAGAAGAAAGTTCTCAGCGAGCAAAAAGGCCAGCGGAGAGAATTCCGCTGGCCTTTTCTTTAATCGAGAGAAGGTAGGGACGACGCATACGTCGTCCCTACTCTGTTTTCCCTACTCGGGAGGCACAGGAGCCCGGTATTCGATGTGGATGTACGGCCTCACCGAGTCATCCCAGTACTCGCTGCTGGCCAGGTTGAAGCGGGTCCAGCTTTCCCCCGTAGCCCGCAGCATCAGGCCCAGGTTGGTGCTGGGATCGGCCACCCACTGCTGCACCAGCGGCGTGATGTCGATCGTCACCCAGCGACCGGCATCCGCGGCGCTGATGGTCGTCGAGCCGACCACGGTGGGGTCGTAGTCACCGCCAGCGGCGGCCCACGGCGCGTTCCACGTTGTCGTGGGCTCATCCCAGGCGCTCAGGACCTGATGGACGGTCAGGTCGTGCGGGCTACCACCACCGGCGAACGAGTCCACCCAGACGTACAGGGTGGCCTGATCCACCGGATAGGGAGCCGGGATGCTCGACACATCCGCCCAGAGCACGGCCCGCAGCGTGTCGTTGGCGCCCACGTGCAGCTTGGGCCACTCGCCGAAGTTCGTGTCAGGTTCACCGCCATGCATATGGGTGTCCATCACCACGGGCACATCTGTGCTCATCGGCTCGCTGAAGACGGCGGCCCGGATGCGCACCGGGATCGCCAGGGCGCCAGGCGCCATAGATGGCCCCAGCAGCAGCAGGCCCTCCGCGGATTCACCCTCAGCCAACGCCTTAGTCCAATGCAAGTTGAAGGTGATCTCCTGACCGGGGGCGAACGGCCCTTCGGGCACATCCGTCACCTGAAGGTCGTATCCCTGCACCGCGTTGACGGTGAGCTCGAACGTCGTCACGCCCGTCGGGACGGACCACCCGTGCACCGCGATCAGATACTGCCCATCGGGCGGGAAGGTGATGCTGACGAACTCATCGGCCGTAGGCGTGAAGGAGGACCCGAGCAGGATCAGGTTCTCGCCATCTACGTAGTACACGTAGAGATCCAGATCATCGCCCGCCTGCCCGTGTATCTCCACGTCCAGCCGCGCGCCATGCTCGATGGTCACGGTGCGAGTGTATGAGGCGGTGCTGGGGTCGTCCGGATCATCCTGATACACCACCTGATCCGGATAGACCTCTGGCTTGCCCAGGCCGAACCCCTCCGCGACCAGGTCCGGCAGGGGCACGGTGGCGTTCACCGTCACCTGCACGGTGCCACTATCGGTCACCGCCACCTCATCGATGACGGAGGGCTCGGCCATGATCAGACCCGCCTGGCCGGTGACGCTCTCGTAGATGGCATCACCACCGAAGATGACGTTATGCAGGGCGATGACGTGGAGCCCTTCCCGCGCCGGGGCGGTCACGATCTCCCGATTGAGACCCGTGGCCGTGTCCCACAGCCATCGACCGCCACCTTGATTGGTATCAGCGCTGCGCCCCACCGTGTCCAGCGTATACGGACCGTAGTATTCGGGCTCCTCATCGCTGTAATCGGAGGGCACAGGCCCCATGATGATGGTGTCGATATCCGTCCCTGGGTAATCCCAGCGGGTATCCACGATGAGGCTGCTGTTCTCGGGGACCTCCGGGATATCGACCATGTAGAATCGCCAGTCGCCGTTGGCCGCCTGGCCAACCCAGTCCTGACCGGGATACACGCGGCCGTTGTCATACGGCCCCTCGGAAGCAGGCGGACCTCCGAAGGTGAAGTTAGGGCTGAAGGCCGCCACGTTGACGAGGGCCGGGATCACGCTTGTGTGAGAACCGTCATCCACCCGAATGCTCCCCTCGTAGATGCCGTATGCGGCCGAGGACGGCACGGTCATCGTGGCCTCGAAGGTAGCAGAGCCGCCGGCCGGCACGGTCAGGCTGGTGGGCTCCACGCTCAGCCACGGCCACGGCGCATGCTGATAGAATTCCACCTTGAACTTGAAGTGGGTCTGTGGGATCGCCTCGTTGCGCTGGCGATGGATTAGCCCGAGATAGATGCCGTCATGCATGCGCTCCAGCGGACGCTGTACAGTCATATGCCCGCCGATGTTATAGGGTCGCCAGTAAGTGAAGAGGACGAGCTCTCGCTCATCCATCTCACCAGCGTCGCGATCGACCGCGCCGTCGCCGTCCAGATCCTCCCACAGATCACCATCCCCGTTGACGTCCGTCCAGTCATAGATAGCGCCGTACCACCGCTGATCCCAGTTCAGATCGCCATCTGGATCGAACTCATCCAGCGGTATGGTCCAGCGTACGATCATCAGGTCCGTCCCTTCCGGGATATCTGGCGTCAGATCGCGCAGATAATCCGGCATCGGGAACTCGTACGGCCCCTCATCACTTACTGGAGCGGTGGTCCAATCGAAGTTCATCTCGCCGATCTTGACCAGACGGTCAGTCGCGATGGTCACGACCTGATCCGTGGGGCCAGGGTTGTAGACGGTGAAGGCCTTGGTGCTGGACTGGCCGGGGAACATGATGTTAGCGAAGCCCGGGTAGTTGACGCCGCGATAGTCGCCGAAGCTCCAGGAATCCGGCTCCACATAGACGCCACCCAGGCCAGCGGCGATGTCAGTGGCCCGATCGGCGTTCACCCGACCAGCACCCTGGACCAACACATCATAGTTGCTGTCATCGGCGCCAGCCATCAGGATCGCGCGGGCGGTTTCATAGTCAGGCCAGACGCCATGTACCTGCCGATAGGCATCGTACACCAGCGCCAGGTTGCCCGCGGTCACCGGCGCCGAGCGGCTGGTGCCACCCCAGGTCTGCCACGCCGTCCAGCCATCTCCGACCTCGTTCAGGGAGAGCGCTCCAGCGCCCCACGCGCCGTTGGCGACGACGTGCACGCCAACTTCACCTCGCGCGCTGGGCCCACGGCTGGAGAAGGAGCTCACATCCCCATACGTGATCTGATCCATCGAGGCCAGCTCCATCGCGCCGAACTCGGAGGAGCCGTATTGGGTGGAGGCACCCACGCCAATCACGTTCATGGGGCTGGGCGGCGTGACGGTCCCATAGCCGGGGGCGTAGTTACCGGTGGAAAAGAGGATGCTCAATGCCGGGTTCATCCGTTGGATACTATCCAGCAACCGATCCCGTTCCTGCCATCCATCGTTGTCTCCGCCCGGATTGCCCCAGGAGTTAGTAACGATCTGAATGTCATCTTCAGTGCCGGGGAAGCCGTCATACCCCAGAGCGGAGAACAGGAAGGCGTCCTCATCGATGGGGGAGACGTAGAAGTTGCCGTTGACCGTTAACTTGACGTCCTTCCCCCCGCCGACGACCATGCCCGTGCCAGGTGTGCCGTCGCCGGCCGGCTTCCAGTCCGGCGCGTTGCCATCGATTACGCCCTGACCGGCGACGTTGGAGGCGACCAACTGGCCGTGATCCCCGCCAGCCTCAGTGAAATCCTGGACGATGAAGGCAACCAGGTCCCCATTACCAGGCTCGCCGAAGTCCTGCACGCCGTTGCCGGCCACCCCCATCCCCCATAGCCAGTCCGCGGTGGGGATTGGGTTGACGCCATCAGCGATGAAGTAGACCAGGCCACCGGACACGTCCGCGTACCCGTCGCCGTCCAGGTCCTTACAGGCCGTCTCGTCACCCTTGCGCACCGGCTTCTCATCGGTGAAGTCGTAGTCGTTGTCCAGGTCCACGTATACCGTGTCGTATACGCCAGGCTCGTTCTCGTCCACGACCAGCACGGCGACCCGCTCATCATACCAGTATTCCTGCAGGGTCCTATCGGGGTGGCTGCCGATGTGGTAGACGCCGCTCTTGCTGGTACCAGGGACACGGTAGACATGTCCTTCCGGATCGGTGGAGCCGATGGGCGTGTAGATCAGGCTGTAGGTCCCATCGCCGTTGTCGATCAGCTCGTCGCCCGAGCGCGTCGTCGAGGTGTCGGCGTAATCGGCCTCCCCTCCGGCGACGAAGCTCGTGCCCCAGAAATGATCCAGGACCCAAAGGAGCATGGAGTAACTATCGAACATCTCGGGCCAGCCGTAGTATGGCGAACTCGGGTCCGTGATGCGAGCCTGGGTGCCTTCCAGGTCTGGATGGCAGAAGTCAACGCCCGAGTCGTTCACCATGACTTTGACGCCCTGCCCGGTGAACCCCTTCTCCCAGGCGGCCTTGGATTTGTGGTTATCCAGGACGTCGAACCACCCGGAGATGCCCTGAGCGGCCTCAGGACGTGCCCGTTGGGCCTTCGCGCCGCTGCGGATGGCCGCCAGGCGGGCCTGAATCGCGTCGCGATCGGGCGAGCGAGCGATCTCTGGTTCCACCGGCTTCGGGGGCTCATAGACGTTAGCCAGCGGGCGCACGGCGACCACTGTGTCGAGGGAGGCGATCTTCGGGATCACCCCGGCCTTAGCCGTACCCACGATCAGTTGCAGTCCGTTGGGATACACAAACGGGCGCACCACCTGTCGTACCAGGTACTGGCTGAGGTCCGTGCCCGCTTTGACGTATACCAGTATATCGATCGTGTCCCGAGCCGCTGCTCCCTCCAGTTGCTTGGCCAGTTTGGTGTGGATCTTACGCGCGGCCACGTCACTGGCCGCGCTCACTGTCGTCGGCCCTCCCCAATGGGGCGCGGCAGTCGAATCCGCCTGAGCCGAGATAGCGAACAACGGCAACACCAGGACGACGATCAGCAACACTGCCGTGGCTCGAGAGATGCTTACTCTCATGATGACGCTACTCCTTTTCTCAGAGAATGGAGATTCGATGAACCGAGGAGAAGATCAGATTATCCTATGCGGGACCTCACCTCCTTTCTCTCCTACGGCCTGCCTTAGTGGATCTCTATGAGGACATCGAGGAGATGAAATACCTCCTGCTTCCGAGGCATCTTCGCTTGTCAGGGAACCTCTCTCAAGGGGACTAACCATGAAAGCCTTTTCAGGAATTATAGCCAGGCTGAGTGCGTTGTCAAAGACGGATTTCCCCGGCCCCGTCTAAACCGAATCGCCTTTAGGGTGCTTCGCCTTCAGCGGGACGCGTCGCCTGAGGTGATGGCTCCACCACAGGTTGCGCGGGCGCCCGACGATCGTAGTAAAGTAGGTAGACGCGATCGATCAGGGTATTTACCTCGGACTCGAAGCGAATCCACTGATCCTCGGCCTGGATCCGGGCTGACGTGATCCATCTCGCCGCATCCAATTGCTGCCACGTCGGACCAAAGGAGCGCGCTCCAAACGCCAGGGTACCTCCCAAGAGAGCGCCACAGAGGATCAACAGGGCCCATCGCAGCCACAACCGCCGCGTGATCCTCCCTCTCCTGCGCCACGCCGATCCACGCCATATCCCGCCCAGGGCGGCGAAGACGGCGGTGAGGAAGGAGGCGAAGAACCAAGCACCGCCTCGCACGGTGTTCACGGTATACGCATTTAACCCAGGATGGGAACGCTCCCAGGCCAGCAAGGTCACGCCGGTCAGGGAGAAGAAGATTAGCATCCAGATGAGTACCCGTCGGAGCCAGTGTCGGGTTGCATATAAGATGGGCCACGCCGGGGTCTGAAAGCCTCCCCGGATCCCGCCCAGGATCGCCCAGACACCCCCGATGAGGGCGCTCCATATATAGCCTGACGCCAGTTGGGACGATCCGATGGCGGATGGATTCGATCTCGTCCACAGCGATCCCAACCATCCCAGGATCACGCCCAGAACCCCTGCGCTCACCAGGCCAGCGAGAGGACGGAACAGATATCGATTGAGGGGAGAGGGCCTTCCCACGACGCGCAGCCGGACGGGTATCTCGATCGGGTCCTCGGACGCGCTCGACTCCACGTAAATCCTCGCCTCATGAGGCCGCTCTCGGATAGGAAGGGCTTCCGTGTTCACCCTCACGAGGGCCTCCAAAGGCTGGCCGCTAAACGTCCGAGGCTCCACCCGCAGCCACGGAACGCTCGTCTGCAGTACGCCGAAAAGATAGCCGCGTCCCCGTCCTTTACACACCCGTAACGTGGCCGTTCCCGTCTGCCCGGAGAGGAGGTATCCGAAGTCAAGCTGCCTCGGCTTGATCGAAAGCCGCGGCCGGGGGACCAGGCCCGTCCCAATCAGGAAGGTCTCCAGGAGGATCCGGGGATCCGTCTCCCGCTGGCGGACGACATCGCGGGCCAGTTCCGCCAAGTGCCTGGCCCCCTGCTCATCCAGCCATCGCGCCAGCGTCCCGTTGCGCAGATGATAGATGCCATCCTCCGGATGTCGGTCCATGTGTCTGATCGCCGCCCGGACATCCCAGACTTTCTTGCCGCTTCCCAGCAGCCCGCCTGATCGGAAGATGAAAGGCTCCGACGCCCGTCGCGGCATCCATGGCCGATCACGTAACGCCGTGGCCAGGGCTTCCCGGAGATGACGATCGGATAAGGTCGGCTCATACGAGGGTTTCATCGAGGTCACCGCTTCCGCCAGGGTATCCATCGTTACGAAATGGAACCCGGCCTCCTGATGGTTTTGCCTCTCGACATCCGACTGGGACAGGACCACCATGTGATAGATCGGGGGACGCAACGCCGGGAACCTCTCTCGCAGAAAGGACCGCAGCTCATGCGCCACTGATCTCGCCTCCTCGGCGAGATTGGACGAGGGGATCGCCCCTCCCGAGAGGCGTCTTTTCAGCCAGGACTTACGTCGCACTCGCCAGGCACCTCCCTCCCGCCGTCGGCCCTCTATGTAGACGACGAACACGCCTTGTGGGCCGACGACGATGGCATCCGGCGCGCGACGGTGAGCATGGGGATTGGCGACGACGATGTAGTCCTCGGGAAGAGCGTCCTCCAACAACGATATTAACAGCTCAGGAGCGGCCTTTCCGTCCTCTGCCAGCGGATCGGCCATCACCTTTGCCATTGCCGTTACCCCGTCCCCGCCCCCTTGTGGGAGCTGTTGGGCCGGTTTGCCGATGGCTCATCGATGCGATGGGGATCTCCGCCCCCACACGGGGCTCACTATTCCAACGTGACCTTCTCATCCACCAACCGTTCACGCACGAAACCACCTATAGGCACCATGCGGAAATGAGCCGCATCCAGGGCGAACTCCATATCCACGTGATGACGGCCGGCCCGGTTTTTCTCGACGCTGAGGACGACCCAGTTACGCATGGCCTCGGCCTTCAGGGGGTTATATATTAGGTGCTCGCGACTGATGATGTCGTACTTGTTATTCAGCATGAGGCCGATGTCCGCCTCGTACTGCAACGCGGAGCTGCCACGCAGGTCAGATAGCCGCATGCGCTTCACCTTCAATCCCGGACGATCCGAGGCCGCGATGGCGATGACCTGGATCCCCATCGACATGGCCAGGTCCTTCAGCCCCTGGGCCAAATAGGTCGTCACCTCCGTCTCCGGCTGCAAACTGCTCGATTCCACCGGCACCTTCTGCAGGTAATCCACCACCAACAGCAGCTCCTGCAACCCGGAGTCCAGGGCTTCCCGCACCCACTGCCGGATATGCTCCAGTGTCGAGATCCCGCCACCGGCCTTCACCAGGATCAGGCGATCGGCATAAGCCTTCATCGCGTCGAGGAGCGGCGCGTAACGGGGGATATGCCCTAGCTTCGTGAGGAGGCCAACGCCATCGGAGCTCTCCAGCGCCAGATCGCTGAGCTTACGCAGGGTCAGCGCCCGATCCGCCTGTCCCAACTCCGCGCTCTCCAAGCATATTAAACGCAACATCAGATGGACGCGGTCATGCTCGTAACACACGTACATGGCCCCGGCGTCGGGGTGATCGCGCACGACGTTGCGAGCCACCTGAAGGCCGAAGATGGTCTTACCTACCCCGAAGGGGCCGCCCACAACCATCAATTCGCCACGCCGCAGCCCCCCGTTGAGGACGTCATCCAAGGGAGTGAAGCCCGTGGCCAACGGCCGGAAGCGCGTCACCTCCCCACTGGCCGTCTGCTCCTCCGTCTCTTGCATCACCTGGGCCAGCGTGGCCGGCCCGATCCTCTCCCGCCCCCACGGACTGGCCCATTGTCCGCTTTCCATAAAGCCCACCTCATGCGCTTCCTAATAATCCGCCTCACCTGCGTACGGGAGCGAAGATAGAAGGAGACAGGAAGATCCCCGCCGCCTCGATTTTATCCATGAACTTGGGGCGCACTCCCATCCCCGTGAAGTATCCCTGCACTCGGCCCTCCCGCACACCTGTCTGCACGAAGCGGAAGAGATCCTGCATGACGATGACATCCCCCTCCATGCCCTGCACCTCCGTGATCTGCACCACCTTGCGGCTGCCGTCGATCAGGCGATCGAGGTGCACCACGAGATCGAAGGCGGAGGCGATCTGCTCACGCACGGCGCGCAACGGGAGATCCATCCCTGCCATCAAAGCCATCGTCTCGATGCGGCGTAACGTATCTCGCGGGCTGTTCGAATGCGCGGTGGTGAGCGAGCCATCGTGACCGGTGTTCATGGCCTGTAGCATGTCCAGGGCCTCCCCGCCGCGGACCTCGCCCACAATGATGCGGTCGGGCCGCATACGCAGCGCGTTGATGACCAGTTGCCGGATCGTGACCTCACCCCGCCCCTCCACGTTAGGCGGCCGAGACTCCAGGCGCACGACGTGCCGCTGGTGAAGTTGCAGCTCCGCGGCGTCCTCGATGGTGATGATGCGCTCCCTGGAGGGCAGGAAGCTGGAGAGGACGTTCAGGAGCGTCGTCTTGCCGGTAGACGTCCCGCCTGACACGACGATGTTAAGCCGGGCCAGCACGCAGGCCCGCAGGAACTCCGCCATCTCCTCCGTCAGGGTGCCCAGCCGGATCAGATCATCGACCGTGTACACCGTGCGGGCGAACTTGCGGATGCTGATGCAGGGGCCGACGAGGGAGAGCGGCGGGATGATGATGTTCACCCGGGAGCCGTCAGGGAGGCGCGCATCCACCATCGGGCTGCTCTCATCCACACGACGCCCCAGCGGCGCGACGATGCGGTCGATGATGCGGAGCAGCTCCTCCACATCCCGGAAGCGGATGTCCGTCTCCTCCAGGACGCCGTTCCGCTCGATATATACCTGATCCGGCCCGTTCACCAGGATCTCGGTGACGGTCTCATCGCGGAGCAAGGGCTCGATCGGACCGTACCCCAGGACGTCCGCCACGATTTGCTCGAAGAGATCGGCCCGCTCGGCGCGGCTCAGGGGCACCTTCTCCTCAGCCAGCACCTCGACGAAGATCCGCTCCAGGGCGCGGCGCACCTCTTCCACGTTCTTCGTATCAATCTGGGGGCTCAACTCGGCCAACAGCCGCTGCTGTACGCGCTGCTTCAGCCTGGTATAGGGCTCGCCATCGCCTGAGCGCGGGGTTCCGCTATGTCCATTGCGCGTGCCATCGCGCGTGGAGGAATCGAGGCGACTACTTCGGAAGAAGTTCATCATACATCAACTCCTGATCATTGGGATATATTATTCGCTACTTCACCCAAATCGGATCGTATTCATCCCACTCCGTATTGCTGATGTTGCGCACGTTGCGCCCCTCGGCGTCCATCACGTAAATCTGCTTCACGCCGGTACGGTTGGACCAGAAGACGATGCGCGTGCTATCTGGAGACCACGAGGGGTGCTTATCCCACTCCCACGTGTTCCTGGTCAGCGCCTTGGGCTCGCTGCCGTCGGCGTAGATCACCCAGATGTCATCGCTGCCGTTCTCCTGGCTGACGAAGGCGATGCGGCTGCCGTCTGGGGACCAGACCGGATCGTAGCTCAGCCCGGTCAGCCGCGTGAGCTGCCTCGGTGGCAGGTCGCCGTAGACCTCGTGGCGCGGCAGCGCGATGAAGATCTGAGCCGAGGGGGTTGTGTCCTTCACGAAGGCCCGATAGCGCCCATCCGGCGAGAATTGCTCCCGCTCATAAAGCTCGCGGAACTGTCGCCGCAGATCGCCGGAATCGCCCAGGTATTGACGGTTGCTCCCGTCGGGATCCATCACCCACAGCCCGGGCTGATCCTCTTTATCGGACCAGAAGAGGATCCGGCCATGATACGTCGCCAGAGGACGGGGCGTCGGGGTGGGGACGATGGGTGTCGGCGTCGGTATGGGGGTCGCGGTCGGCGTAGCCGTTGGAGTGGCCGTGGGCGTCAACAATGGCACGACCTCAAACATGCGCCCGCGCGCCAGGACCGTGTCCTCCATGGGGAGCTCAGCCGCTCTGCGATACTGCTCATAGGCGAAGTAGAGATCGCCAGCGGCCCGATGTTGATCGCCGCTCCGTATGTAGGCCTCATACAGCAGATCCGCGACAGCCCCTCCCAGATAGTCAGGGCGCAGATCATACACCGCGCGGAGCTGCGCGACCGCGCCATCCCAGTAACCCGACTCGAACAGATGCTGTCCCTCCAGATACGACTGGGCCAACTGCTTCTCCAGCGCCGCATCCGTATCCCGCGGCCGCAGGGCCAAAGCCTTGGTGAAATAGTCAAGCGCCTGAGATACGTCCTGAATCGTGGGGGAGGCCCGCTCGAGCGATTCCCGCCCCAATCCCAGGTAGAGCTCGAAGAGGCGATCCGTGATGGTCTCGGAACGATAATCGAGGTCGAGCCCCCTGATCTGCTCATACTTCGCGATGGCGTCCAGGACCGAACCTTCTTGATACGCCGCCTCCGCCTCGGCGAATAGGCGGTCCAATTCCTTCTGTCGCTTGACTTGGGTGATACGCAGGCTGACGTCCCGATATCCCGGTGATCGGATCGAGATCTCGGTCAGCAGGTTCAACGCCTTCTCGTTACGCCCCTCCTCCTGCAGAGCGATGGCCCGCTGGTATAGGTCCTGAAGCTCTCGTTGCTCCTTGACCCGCGCCAGCCCTTGCAACGCCCCCAGGTGATCGGGCACCTCGGCGAGCAGGGTCTCGTAGCGGGCCTGGGCAGCGTCGAGGTCGCCGGCCTCCAGGTAGGCATTTCCCTCCGCCAATAGCCGCGCCCGCCATCGCTCCTGTTGCATCCGCGCCCAGATGGGAGCGATCTGGTGGCTGATCAGGCGCGCCCCTTGCACGACCAGCACGCCGATCATGAGGACAATCAGGGTACGGATCAGAATGGCCCGCCATGGGATGGTCCATCGCCTCGGCCTGACCCGTGTCTTGGCATCGATATCCGCCTTAAAGCGCGCCTCGGCCAGCATCCGCTGCACCACCCGGCTCTCCGGGAGCTCGCGCGCGAGCGCCTCAAAGCAGCGGATCGCCTGCTCCCACTCCCCTGCTTGGAGGTGAGCCATCCCCTCCTTGAAGAGGGGATGCTCCCGTTCCACGCCTTCTTTCCCCACGGCTACCGCCATCCGGCTCCCACCATCCATCCCTTTCGCTCATAATCGAAATAGGCAACATCCGCAAAGGCGTGTTTTGTAAGGGCGCACGGCCGTGCGCCCCTACAATTCGCCCATTCTGGTAGAGGCACGGCGCCGCCGTGCCTCTACCATAGGCGAGCATTCCGCTCTCAGCATATCCCGATGATGCGCTATCCGCCGCCCAATCGCTTGAGCCAGAACATCGCCGTCGGGATCACCGGCCCCAGGATAACGGCGAACAACGCCGGGAAGATCAGGAAGACCAGCGGGAAGACCATCTTCACGCTGGCCTGCCGCGCCAACTCCTCCGCCCGTTGTCTGCGACGCGTGCGCATCTGCGCCGCCTGAGAGTGCAACACCTGCGCGATGCTGACGCCTAACTGGTTAGACTGGATGAGGATAGCCACGAAGGTGCGTAAATCCTGGACACCAGTCCTCTCGGCCATCCGTTGGAGGGCGACATCCCGCGGCGTCCCCACGCGCATCTCCGCCACCGCCCGGCGGAATTCCCGGGTCAACGCGTTATTCCACCGCTCGCCCACCCGTAGCAACGCCGACTCGAACGCCAACCCGGCCTCGACGCTGATCGTCAGCATATCCAGGGCATCGGGCAACGCCCGGATGATCTCGCGTTGTCGACTCTTGGCGCGCGATCGCAGCCACAGGAGGGGGACGAAGAAGCCGAGCCCGCCCATGATGAGCGCGTTGCGCAGCGCCAACGGGAAGGCCAACGTGGGGCCGATGAGGAAGAAATAGCCGCCGCCCAGGAGCACGGCGGCAAGCAGCCGCAATCCCAGGAAATCGAGGGCGGTCAGCCCCCATGGCTCCCCCGCCTCCAACAGCATCTGCTGGATAACCTCCATGTTGCGTTTGGGGGCCAGCGTTCCCAAGGCGCGCAGGAGGCGATGAAGGAGCGGTATCACCACGCGAGAGACGAATGGACGACGCATCTCGTCCTCTTCGATCACGTCGTCCCGCCTCAGATATTCGTCTAAGCGTTGACGCACCAGCCTGGTTGACCAGGAGGGGGCGAAGGCCAGCCAGATCAACCCCGTCGCCAGGCTGACCAATATGGCGAAAGTCAGAGGTGACCAGAGGAAGGCCGTCGCCCCGATCAACGTCCCGAGATCTACCATCCCCTCACACCTCGATGTCCACGATACGACGGATGACCAAGAAGCCCGCCAGTTGCATGAGGCCGGCCGTGATGGGCACGATCCGTATCCAGCCGGGGCTGAAGAGACGGCTGATATATGAGGGATTGAGGATATAAAGGATCAGCGCCAACGTCACCGGTAGCGCGCCCAGGATATATCCCGTCAGGCGCTGCTGAGCCGTCAGGGTGCGGATCTCTCGCTGAATGCGAAGGCGATCGCGCACGGTCTCGCTGATGATCTCCAGGGTTTGGGCCAGGTTGCCGCCGGTCTCATATTGGATATTGATCGCCGTCACCACCATCTCCATATCTTCGATGTCCACCCGCTCCACCATCTCTCTCAAAGCCCGTTGCACCGGCACGCCCAGGCTCACGGCGCGTATCACCCGAGTTAGCTCCGTGGCGATGGGGGGGGAGAGCTGCTCGACGATGACCTCCAGCGATTGGGAGAGCCCATAACCCGCCCTCAGCGCGCCTACCAACAGCGTCAACATATCCGGCAATTGCTGGGTGAGCGCACGGCGCCGACGCTGTTGCATGACCCGCAGATAGAAGATGGGGAGATAAGCCAGGACAGCTCCCAACATGACGCCCGAGGCGAGGCCCAACCGCCAGAAGCCGAAGAGGAAACCCAATGCCGCCATGCCCAGGACGATCATGGTAAACTCCGCCGCCGTGATGGGCAGATCGGCGCGGGCCAGGGCTAACGCCAGGCGCGGCCCCAGGCCGAATCCGTTCAGCAGCCGGCCGGCACCTGACCACTCAACTCGCCTTGGGAGGTATTCGTCGATCTCGGCTTCCGCCGGGGGCATCCCGCCATACTGCTGCAGCCGTACCTCCACCGCGCCCTGCGTCCCCGCGAGCCGCCACACGGCCCCGAAGGCGATCAACACGCCAAAGGCGACGAGCACGCCGAAGAGCAAGGGACCCGCCGTCATATCCCCCACCTACTTCCCACGCCGATAGAAGATGAGGCCAGCGACAAGGAATACCAGCCCTAACAGGACGAGGTTCATCCCCTGGTCGCCCACCAAGATGCCGATAATGACCAGTAGGATAGCAAGTGCGAACAGTGCATAGCTCACAATGCGACGGTTCTGCATGGGAGACCTCCTCGGATAGCAAGGAAAGAGCGGATGCGATCACACCCTCGCGTGGGATGTCCTCCGGAACAGGCGCCTCAAGAAGCCAACGCCGGCCCTCCTCTCGTCTACAGGTTCCACCACCCCCATCATCTCCTCTGCCAGCCGCCGAGCCAGATCTCGAAAAGCCCGAGCCAGGGCGCTGCGACGATGGCTCATCACCAGGGGGACACCTCGATTAATGCTATGCGTGGCCAGCGGCTGATCGTCCGGGATGCGATACGCGATATGCACATGCAAGCGCTCCTCAATATCACCCGCGGAGATACCTCCATTCATCGTGGCCCGATTGAGCACCAGCCAGGTCTTCCGCTCCGGATAGCCCCGCCCTTTGAATTGATCGAGCATCAACCGCGTGTTGCGCAGCCCCACCATCTCGGGTAACACGCACAGGATGATGCGGTCCGCGCTGTCCAGGAACGCGAAGGCCGTCTCGTCCATCGGCAATCCCACGTCCACGATCACCCAGGGGAACAGGCGGCGCAACCAATGCAACACCTCCTGCGCCTGGGACGGCGAGACAGGGCTGGCGAGATCCGCGGGCGGCGGTGCCAACAGGACGTGAATCCCCGACACGTGCCTGGTCAGGACCCCGAAGATCAGCTCTTCATCCAGGAGCGAAAGGCGCGGCAGAAGGTCGGAGATATCGCGCTCCTCCGGCAGGTTCAAGGCCACGTCGAGGGCCGGGGCTGCGTAATCGGCATCGACCAGGACGACCGGCACGTTGGTGATCTGGCGCAGGCTTATGGCCGTGTTGATGGCTAACGTCGTGCGGCCCGTGCCCCCTCTGGGCGCGCAGAAGACGATGGTACGCCCCAGGGGCGCCTCCGACTCCTCCTCTTCATCAGCCTCGACGAAGGAAGGGCGAGACGACAACACCTGCCGCAGCGTAGCCACGAACTCCTCAACCTGCAGGGGCTTGGTGATGAAGCCGCGGGCCCCCGCCAGGACCGCCTGGCGGGCTCGCGCCATCGCCTCCGCCTCGACGAGCGCCAGGATGGCCGCGCCGGGCACCTGACCCGCCAGCCGGCCGATGAGCTCGCTCATGTCCGCCGCGCCCCGCACGTCATCCACCAGGATGACATGCGGGGAGACTTCTCGCGCGCGAGGGAGCGCCAGCTCCGACTGCGATACCCAGTAAAGCCGATAATCGTCCACCCGTCCTGTTAAGGCATCGCCGACCTCGTCGCGGGTCGCCTCTCGGACGCTAACCAGGAGCAGGCGCAACGTCTCGCCCGAACTCAGGATGGCCAATGAATCCTCCATTTGATCTACGGTCTCACCCCCACCAAAGCTCGCGCTTCGAAAGAGGTACCATCACCGTCCAACTTCGGTCGGGATCTGATAACGATGGATCAGATAATCCACGTCCACCGGTTCCGTGGAGAAGGGCCGCTCCGCGCCAGGGGCCCTCAGGACGATGTCGAGCACACCGCCGAGGTCTTTGACGTACTTCAACACCAACGCGTCCTGCGGGCTCACGGTCAACAGGATAGCGCTCGGCGTACGCGTATCCGTCCCTCCGGTGGGCGTGCGCCCTGGCACGATGGCGGCGATGGTCACGTTCTGCAGCAGGTTCAGGGTCACCTGCTCCTTCTCCTTGCTCGTCACCATCACCACGCCCCCGCTGCCGGGCATCTCGCCGCCTCCTGACACGAGCGTCGGTCCCCGGTTTGTAGGGACCTGGACGGAGAAGAGGAGATCCACGCGATCCCCCGGCTTGAGGACGCCGACCCGGCTGATCAGGTCCTCGGCGGGGAGGGCAAGCAGAACCTCATCCTCAGCCATGACCAGCGCCATCCGGCCATTGGCCGCGATCACGTTAGGATCCATCAGCCGTTGATCCAGGAGGATCTCGCCGGGGTAGAGGTCTACCAGAGTGATCCGCCCCACCGCCTGATCGATATCACGGACGGCCCCCTCCGGCACCGCCTCCACCGGAAGCTCCTTCTGCTCCACATCCTCAGCGGTAAGCACCGAACGGACAGCGACGGTCCGGGCAGCGACGACCACCGGAACCGTCGGCCCGGCGCGCTGTCCGGAACTTTGGGCCGCGGCCCTGGAGAGCGTGACGAAGGCGACGAATCCCGCCAACACGGCCACGATCAGGCCGGCCGTCAGCCACAAGCATCCTCTCACACGTCCCATGGACCTCTCCTCTCGCTTCGGACGTGCCTCCAAACGCACATCGGGCTATTGAATCAACCGCAGGCGGATCTGCTCGAAGATCTCCCTGTAGATCGCCAGCAACTCGCTGGAGCTGGGAGCATAGTATGATGTGCCGCCGGTCAGGTTCGCGATATCCTGCATGAGGGCCCTATCAGCTTTGTTTCCTAAAGCGATGGTATAGATGACGATGCGATCGGCCGCGGCGGCCGCCGCCTCCTGCCGGGCCGCATCCTTCGCCACGGGGCAATAATCGGGACAATACTTACATGATTGGCTGGAAGTCAGACCCTTATTGGGCAACCCGTCCGTCAGGAAGATGATGAAGCGAAGGGCATCCGGCCGCGCTCGCGGCCCGGTCAGCTCGTTTCGCGCCACGTGGAGCCCGCCAGCGGCGTTGGTGCAGCCGCTGGCCGTCAGACTCCTAATGGCGGACTTCACCCAATAGAATTCGTCCGTCAGCGGCTGATCCAGGGTATAATCGCTCGCATAGGAGACCACACCGAGATGAGATAAGTTGGGGTTATTCATGTCCACAAAGGCCTCCGCGGCGGCCTTCGCGTCGGAGATGGGCTGCGGCGGAGTGGACCAGGTGCCGCCACACTTAATGCAGTTGGACTGATTGATAGGGCGGGGACAGGAGTCCGGATAAGGCTGCAGGCTACATGAGTCATCATCCATGCTGCCGGAGCGGTCGAGCACCAGGATGATATCCAGAGGGGAGAAGCCGCCGCCAGCTATCCCGCTGGCGCTGATGGTGTCGATCCCCAGCAGGCCGCCGAGGAAGGTGGGAAAGCTGACGCTGGCGATCACCTGGATGCCCGTCGCATCGGGAGGCGTGTAACCTCCCCCCACCTCGTGGTAGGACGGCAGGTAATAGGCCTGAAATGTGTCGGCCTGATTCTGGCCGACGGTGTACTCCTGGATGGCGGCGGCTATCTCAGCGTCGGTACCGCCATCCACCAGCACCCAGGCCCCCGCCAACGCGCCCGCGTCCGCCGCGTTCTGCATCTTGCGCCGCTCGGAGTAGGCCAGGCCAACGTCTATAGCCAGGGCGAGCATGGCCAATAACATCACCAGGCTTAACGCCACCATGACCAGCGAGTCACCGCGTTCACTCCGCCCTTGATGGCTTATGTGCCCCCACATCCGCCTCTCCCGCATGTCACAAACCCTAACGACGCTTACATGAGCACGGTCGCGAGCGGGACTTAAGCGAAGCTACTCGATTTGCATCGTCGTGACCGCACGCAGCCGGAGGGTCGAACTTCCCCCGGCGGTACGGATCAGGAATCCCGTGAGCAACGGCAGATCATAGGCGACCTCAACGCGAATGGTATTCCCCCCGGGATAATCGACCGCGATGCTGAGAGATGCCGGGTCAAGCCCCTCCGTCAGACGACGAGCCATCGTCTCAATGCCCGCGAGATCCGTGGGATGCACGACGCCATATCGAGCGCCCTCGCGGGCCGCATTGGCGATGGTGTCATATGAGAAGACGATGATGGCGAAGTCGGCGGTGCCCAGGATGAGCATCAGGAGCACGGGCAGGATCAGGGCGTACTCCACCAGATCCTGTCCTCTTACGCTCCACATACGCCTCTCGCGTCCCTTCATGCCCGCCCCTTAGGCCTTCACACCGTGTTACAGCATAATTCCCTGTAGGGGCGACCGGCTGGTCGCCCCTACATTAACTGTGAAATTAACGCGTGTATATGGAGGGGTAGGGGCGCTAGCTCCGGAAGCCACACGTTTATGCCGACTTAATCTACGTCGCAAATTCTAGGTAGACGTTCCCCATTGAAACGTAGGGTTTTCCTACGTACTAACGGGCTCGGAAGACCGTGCTCGCCCGGATGGGGATCGAGGATATGCCAAGGACGTTCCCCAGTATGGGATAGAAGTCAACCTGCACGGTGACGTGCACGGGTCCTCCGGAACCCTGGTTGGATATCGTGATCGTAGCGGCGGAGAGGTCCACCTGGCTGTTCTGCGCCTCGCGGCGAACGGCGAGCTCAATCCCGGCGGTGTCGTAGGGATGGTTCACGGCATACCGGGCCCCTTCGCGTGACGCGTTGATCAGCGTGATATAGGTGTGATATGCACGACCGAGGTCGATCACGCCGGCCAGGATGAGCAGCAGGAGCGGGATGATCAAGGCCATTTCGACGAGGTTGACCCCCGCCTCACGAAAACGTCTCCGCCACATGAGCTCACGTCCTTCATCAAGTAGGGGCGAAGCCGCGCTTCGCCCCTACCGTGAAACGCAACAATAAGGCCCTCCACTACAGAGGGAATGCTTCACCCAACCACAACAGGGTGAGTAAGAAACTTGCCTTACAAGCCGCCCAACGTGTCAACGATATTTTGAAAAACAGCTTCAATACTCGATTGGGTAGTCCCCAGGATTGTTATTAGGGCAAGGGCGATGAGGACGACGAGCAGGGCATATTCCACCAGGTCCTGTCCCCCTTCGCCCTTCAGCCAGTTCTTCATGCGCAGATACCAGATCAACATGTCTCTCCTCCTCAAGGTTAAATGTTGAAACCCTGCCATTGAACGGATACATGTCCTGAGCCGATGGCACCACATTAAATCGTGGGGAGCATGTAGAGCGGGCTTCTTACTCGCCATCTTGTGGCTACGGTTAAGTGTGGAGCCATCCCTGAGCCAGACACGCTCCAGGATCGAGGCCGCCAGCCTCCCTCAGCAGAACGTGGAAAACGGAGGCCGTCTCACCTCCTCGTATACGCCATTTGCCCACCTCCACAACCGCTGAGCTCAAACAAAAACGCCCACCAATCAGTGGGCGTCCCTCTATATCGCGCGCCTTAACACGCGTAAACACAGACCATACCCTCGGCGCCAGGATGATGAGAAGCATGAGCTATTTGTTATCGCGGCGCCTTTGGGCTATAATAGACGCGCACGGAGGGTTCCGCCCGGACCCAAGTGCCAAGGCCCCGGTAGTTGCCGCTACGCGGGGCCGCTTTCTATTTTATATGATGACGACGGCATGGTGGGGGAAGTTACTATAACTATGGAATGATCACGACACTCAGCGGTGCCTTGAAAGGAACTCCCTCCCTCCCTGACAATAAGTGGGCTTTCATCGTCCCGGTCCCTGCTCTACTCGCGACCTCGATGGGGATGATGCGAGAGGGATATAGAGAGACATCTCGCGGTATATCACACAAGCTGCACCTGCACTCGCAATATAGCACAGGTAAATTCGCATTGTCAACGTTCTTACCTTGCACAAACCTTACAATCGCTTTTGTAAAGGCATCCCGACGCGTCCGCAATCGCTGCTAATTTGAGCGGAGAGCTCAGAGGCGCCCTACCAGGTGGACGGCCAACACGACTATACAGGCGATGGCGGTCAATTGCAACCCCACGCGATGAATGGCTATCTCCTGCTGAGGCGAGAGCCGCAACCCCAGAGACGTCGCTGTCAACATGAGGAGATGGCCGCCATCCAGCCCAGGCAGTGGGATCAGGTTGAGAAAGCCCAGGACAGTCGAGAAGGCCGCCATCCTGGTAAGCCACGCTTGAATCGCGGGAGAGTACGGAATCACTGTAGCGAGGACAACTAAGAGGGCAGAGAAGAGGAAGCTGGCGATGGGTCCTCCAAGGGCCACCAGCATGTCGTGTCTTATAGGACGGAGCGTTCGCCCATCGTCTGCCCATCGTCCAACCACGCCAATGGACATGCCTGTCGGCACCGCCCGTAATATGAGCTGCATATCGCGATTTAACGGCTGCCGCCAGATGGTGGGCCCTAGACCAATCGCGATGAACCGGACGGGAACGCGCAGGAGTATTGAGACCATGAGGTGCCCTGCCTCGTGAGCCATCGAGGCAAGGATCAAACTCGCTATTAACCCTCCCAGGTTCCACGCCCACATCGCGACGCCCCACTATCCTGCCGAGCGAACCCTTCGCCTGAAGGGCCTGTGATGAGAGAACGAGGGCTGGCCCCGCTGAGAAAATCCCATCTGCGAGGGCCTTCCTTACATACACTAGAGCCGTGGCATATGGTAGGGGCGACACATACGTCGCCCCCCCCTGTGCGCCAACTCTACTGTAGTAAAGGCTCGGCCGACTTACAATAGGATAGAAGTAGCAGACTTCACCCAACGCCTTGGTCCAACAGGGGCGGACGGGGAAACGACTTGCGCCTTTACCCGTTCTGCGGTACGATGCGTTACGTGGAAGGTGCAACGTTTATAACCGCAAAGAGCGCTAAGGTTTTCTCGATCCCTCTTCAGAACCGCGTTGGCCTGAATCGCCTTTGCGCCCTTAGCGCTCTTTGCGGCATCAAGAGGTTCATTACCGAGGCGCGGGGACTCTGAGGGATGGATCTGGACAAGAAGGCTTATCTGCAAGATATGGAGATCTTCCGGGACCTGACCCCCAAGGAAATGGCGGAGCTCGATCGCATCACCACGGTGAGCTCCGTGGAGAAAGGCAAGGTCTTCTACCGCCCGGAGGAGGTGGGTGAGGTCCTTTTCATCTTAAAGAAGGGGCGGGTCCAGCTTTATCGCATCTCTCCAGAGGGTAAGAAGCTGGTGATCGCCACATTGGGGCCGGGGAGCATCTTCGGGGAGATGGCGCTGATCGGCCAGCGGATGCACAACACCTTCGCGGAGGCGATCGAGGATTGTCAGATCTGCGTGATGAGCCGTACGGACCTGGAGCGCCTGATCTTGAATAAGCCACAGGTGGCCCTGCGCGTGCTGGAGATCACAGGCCGCCGGCTGAGGGCGGTGGAGGAACGCCTGGAGGATATGGCGTTCAAGGGCATCCCCGCCCGGCTGGCGTCGTTGTTACTGAGGCTCGCGGAGGAGCAGGGCGACGTGATCACCGGGTTGACACACCAGGACCTGGCGGAGATGGTGGGGACCTATCGGGAGACGGCCACTCAGGTACTCAACGAGCTCAAGGCCCAAGGGCTGATCGACATCGGCCGCAAGCGGATCACGATCCTGGATCGGGAGGGGCTGCAGGAGATCGCGGAGGGGTGAGAGGGGAGAGATTGGAGATCAGAGATTTAGGGAGAAGACGCCTTTTCCGATCTCCGATCTCTAATCGCTTGAATGTAAGGAAGTTGTAAGCATAGGACGTTGAAGGTTACGATTTGTATACTATCCAAACTGGCAGGTTTGTGATATAATTAGCCGCAAAGTAGTGCTTCCGCTATCAGCGTGGTGATCAAAGGCAAATGACAGCCGAGACATCCCCGCTCAATCATAAATCCCCCAGCGAGCCACGAGGTGCAAAGGGTAAAACGTCAAACGTAAAATGTAAGTTGAACGCATGGTGGGCTTTATCATGGCCGGATCGCGTGGGTATAGGACAAGCTTGGGTGTTGTTGCTGGTAGCGGATCTGAGCCTGCGGTTGTTGCCGTTCCCGCTGGCACGGCGGGTCATCGCCATCGGGCGAAGCTGCCAAGATACTTTGTCTCCTGAGGAGACGGCGGCACTCATCAAGCGGTGGCGGCGGCTGGTGAACATAGCGGCATCTCATCATCTTTACCCAATGCAGTGCCTGCGGCGAGCGATCGTGTTACGATGGCTGCTAAGCCGATACGGCATCCGTGCCGACGTCTGCATCGGCATCCGTAAGACAGACGATGGATACCACACCCACGCCTGGGTTGAGCAGGCGGGTCGCCCTATCAGCGAGCCGGAGTCGCACGTTCGAGAGTTCCTCCCCTTGATGCAGCTATAGTTGGTGGCCGGAGCGATCTGCAAAGTTGGAGGCTGCGTTTGGACGAAGTCCGTATCTCCGTCGCGGGTGTCTGTGTGGCGCTGCGAATAAATGACGCCGAAGTGGCGGAGCGCACCCGAGCGCGTTATCGGGAGTTCCTGGCCCCGGATACGACGCCAGATTTTGTGATCGATGTGGCTGTGCACGGGAGGGAGGAGGTCTCTCCTTTGATGCCAAGGATCCTAGAAGTCACGACGTCTTTTCATGATGATATACTGACTTTCGAGTCAAGCTTTGGAGAAGGCAAGGCAGATTTCGATGCAGGATATGGGATGCTCTCTGCCGCACATCTCCCAATGGTCAGGCTTCTGATAGAAAATTATCTTCGTATTCTGTACGCCTGGTACATGGTACGCATCGGAGGAGTGTTGCTTCACTCGGCTGGCGTAGTAAAGGATAAACGAGCTTACTTGTTCTTTGGCCCTTCGGGGAGTGGGAAAAGCACCATCACTCGTCTATCTATGGAGCATGTCGTCCTTAGTGATGATATCTTAATTGTCAGGCCTGTCAATGGCTCGTTCCAGGTATTTGGCGTACCGTTTCGCGGTGAACTTGTGTATGCTCCCCGAGCGAATACCCGAGCTCCGCTCGTTGGCATATTCCGGTTGCGTAAAGCAAAAGAGCATCGAGTGGAATTGTTATCCCCGGCCCGAGCGCTAGCAGAGTTGGTAAGTTGTGCGCCCTTCGTTATCACCGACGCGGCAATGGCTCAACGGGTTATGAAGATCTGCGTGGAATTGGTAAGGCAAGTGCCTGTAAAGGAGTTACACTTTCGAAAGGACTCTGGTTTTTGGAGGGTTATCGATGCTCAGTCCTGACGTGTGTCCCGCCCCTCATCCTCAGGCGGCCGGAAGGATGATTGACAACGAGGCTGTCCTGGTCCTGGCCGACAGCGGTCAGGTGATGGTGCTGAACGAAACAGGAGGTCGGATCTGGGAGCTGGCCGACGGCACACGCACCGTGACAGATATAGCCAGGATGATCGTGGAAGAGTACGAGGTGAGCGAGGAGCAGGCGCTGGCCGATGTACAGGAGTTCGTGTATCAGCTAGTGGAAAAGCAGGCGCTTATAGTGTTTCCCAAGGAAGGACAATAAGCGATTTGGATTGGGCAAGATGAAAAACGATCTTGTGGCATTGGAAGATCAGAATATAGGCATTGCATCCGCACAATCGTCACCTGATGAACCATGTGGTTTCGACTCACAGGTAGCTAATAGCCCTTATCAGCGAATCTTGGCGAAAGCAGAGAGCCAACATCGGCTGATCTCAGTCCACTGGGAGCTGACATATCGGTGTAATCAGCGATGTTCGCATTGTTATTTGGATGTTTTGCCTCCTGATGCTTGTGTGCCAGAGGAGCTGACTACAGAGGAATGCCTGAACATCATAGACCAAATCGCTGATGAGGGTGCTTTGTACCTAAGTCTTTCAGGTGGTGAGGCGCTTATACGCCGAGATTTCTTCCAGATCGCAGAGTATGCTCGTTTTCGTGGGTTATCCTTGTCCATTCTTACCAATGGCACTCTTATCCGCCCCGATACAGCGGATCGAATTGCTGCTTTGCATCCGCTTCGCGTCTCTATGAGTCTTTATGGAGCTTCCGCTGCAATCCATGAGCATATTACACGTATCCCAGGATCTTACGCCAAGACCATACGGGCATTTCATTTGTTGCATGAACGTGGGGTGCGTACTGTTGCTAAGACGCCGCTGATGCAAGAAAATGTATATGAATTCTATGCCTTGCGAGAGCAGGCGGAACGGCTGGGAGCCCAGTTCCAGTATGACATCACTATTACGACCAAAAATGATGGAGGGCGTGGCCCCCTACAACATCGTATGACCGATGAGCAATTGCTGTGGTTCTTCCGGCGGGAGTTGGATCCAAGACCTTGGATATCCCCCAGGCCTAACGGAAGGGACCGTCGTTTCTGCAGCCTTGGCGGATTAGCATGCGTCATCAGACCGAACGGGGACGTCTCCCCATGTATCAACATTCGCGTTCGGGTTGGCAACCTGCGTCAGGCCTCCCTGCGGGAGATCTGGCATGAACAGCCGATATGGAGGGAGTTGCATGGGCTTACGTTGACTCGTCTGCCCAAGTGTGCAAGCTGTGATCTGCAATGGTACTGCACCCGCTGTCATGGTTTAGCACTCGTCGAGGACGGTGATCTGTTCGCATGCTCGACCGAAGCACGGCGGCAAGCGGCATTACGCCGCCAAGTTCTGAGGGAGAAAGGAGTGATTGACAATGAAGCAGCTACCCCATGGTCCAACTGGTCAGGAGCGTCAAGTACAGCCAAGTCGACGTGCCTATAAACGGCCTACGATCTTGCACGAAGAGGCTGTTGAGGCAATAGCTGTCACATGCGGTAAGCTCTCCGGTGATCCGACCTGCGAAAGCTCCCCAGAAGGCATACAAAACACCTGATTAGACTTGCATGTTGGACTTTGGACAATTTACTCTCCTAACCGCAAAGGGCGCAAAGGACGCAAAGGCAGTTCAAAAAAGCCTTCCAACGTCAAGGTTCTATTAAAATCCTTAGCGCTCTTTGCGTTCTTTGCGGTTCCTCTCCCTCTTAATAGCGACAGAAGCTTTTGTCTAAAGCCCAGTTGTATGGATTTGTTATGTTATTTAGAGCGTTCGGAAACTTGACTAGACATGGGCCAAAACCATGGAACGACGGCGAATGAGATCTGGGCGCTGATAGCGCTGAGCAGCCAGCGCTATGGCGAGGGCGGCGATATAGGTTAACACCACAAACTGGCTCACACGCAGGAAGGTGAAGCATTGGAAGTACTTCAAGCCAAAGTAGCGTTTGAGCCAGGCGAAATGGCGTTCAATGGCGGCACGAGGGCGGAGCACTAGGCGACGCCGCTGCGAGATGAAGAAGCGCGAGGCGAGTTTCCGTTTTCCGGTACGGCGTAGGTTGTAGTCCACGGCGGGATGGGCATGCAGGAAATGGGAGACCACCCGCAAGAAGCGGCGGTCAAAGTAGGCGGCATCAGCATATACCACCCACACGGCGAGGTGATATATCAGAGCGGTGACCAACAGAATCAGCCATCCCACGACGGTATCATGGATATTGGCTGGTATCGTCAGGACGAAGAGGGGCAATTGGGATTGGCGACAGAGTATCGTATGCACTTTGTAGCCGAAGAGGGCGGGTTGGCCGGCATATTTCAGCCAGGCGGCACCAGGATCGTGATGATACCAAGCCTTCAGGCGGGTCGAATCCACGATCAACTCCCGACCTGTAATGACGCCCAGGCGTATCAGTTGGGCCACCAGGCCCAGGAAAAAGAAGAGGAAGGGCAGCAGGCCCAAGGCCATGCGACGTTCCCAATAGTGTCCTTGGGAGATGGTCCGTACCTGTCCATCCTGCTGGCGGAATCCTAAGGCGTGCGCCAGGCTTTCATCCGAGGCTATCCAGTCTACCCTCTGGCGATAGGATTTCCGCCAGAGGGTTTGCACCACTGCCATCAACAGAATGGTGGTGTCCGTATACCGCCGTGTCTGTCCACCAGGGCCTTTAGCCAGAGCAGGCTTCTGGATGCGCTGGGCTATCTCCAAAGCCTAGGCGGCCAAGGTGTGCGCATGGTGGCACTCAATAGTTGCTGCGGCGTCAGCCGCAATCTACCTCGCATCTTGGCCGGTACGGGAGCCCAATCCAGGTGAGGCACCCATGGCAAATTAGCCGTCGGTATCCATTTTGTGATAACCTTCTTCCTGACTACTCCGCGTTTGGGAGATATGGGAAAAAGTGTATCTTATTTGCTCCCTTTTCCCGGAGTAGTCAACTTCCTGGTGATTAGAGTTTCCAAACGCTCTCATGGTGTGTGTAACCAATGTCCAAACTCTAATTAGGTGCTTAGATGTCACGTAAGTATCGTGTGAAATGCATTATAGAGAGTATTAGTTTGTTAGTTGTGCTCAGCTTATTGATCCCTCAGGTCACCTTAGGCGAAGGTAACCAGAGTGATCTCGTATATCCTGACAACAAGTTCCAGGGGGTTCAGGACGATGCTCAGGGAATAGAATTCTGGGTTTCTGTTTCTTCCCCTCTCATTACAGAGATCACACTCAATGACCAGTCCTGGCAACGGGTCACAATTCCCGGATATGGTTCGCTTGAGGCTCCAGGCTGGCCAGCGCTTCCCGAGCGACGCTTGCTGGTTGGCATCCCTGATGGGGTGCAAGTTCTCCTAGAAATAATAGCCGATGAGGCAGAAACACGCGAGGGAGTTCGCATTGCGCCTGTGCCTCGAAGGATCCTATCGGAGACTAATGACTTTAAGGGGCTTCCTAAGAGCTCTGACCTTCCCTGGGATTATGCGCCGGACGCTGTTGTGTACGCTACAGATCATTTCATCCCCCGAGCGCCAGTGAGGTTAGGGGATTTTGGCTGGCTGCGAGATCAGCGCTTTGTTGAGGTCATCATCTACCCAATTCAGTACAATCCAGTCACAGGACAGCTCCGCTATCATCGTCAAATGCGCATTCGACTGCGTTTTGAGGGAAAAAGCGAATCGGCTGCGCCACCTCCTCCAACAGGACCCTTTGAGCTTTTACTGCGCCGCTCTCTGGTCAACTATGAAATGGCCAGGCAATTTCGCCTTGCTCCTCCGGGGGGAAAGGCGCAGTCCCAGGGCCTCGCTGACTTCCAGACGCAAGGACTCTTCGCCCTGCCACCGACACCTGGTTTCAAAGTGCTCATCAACCAGACTGGATTCTATCGCCTCACATACGCAGATCTACAAAGCGCTGGTCTACCAGTTGAGACTTTAGACCCCCGCACGTTTCGCCTCCTGGATGGCGCTAACGGGCTTGCTGAGGTCGCCCTGTGGGTCATGGGCGAGGAGGACGGGGACTTCGACCCAGAAGATACTATTACTTTCTACGGTCGCGCGGTCGATACTCAGTATACTGAAACGAACATATATTGGTTGACCTATGGGGGGGAACAAGGTCTGCGCATGAGTACACGATCAGGCAGCCTGACGGGTAGTGGCACCGTAGCGTCAGCATTTCGTCAGATAACCCAGATCGAGGAAAATCACCTCTACCGTTCTTACCGTCCCATGCAACCCGACGCGGATCATTGGTTTTGGAATTACTTGTATTCCACCAATCACAACCCAGCGTCCGGAAGTTATACGTTTACTTTGCCCGCCTTGGCCACTGGGAATTATACGGTGACACTACGAACCTCGGTTGTCAGTGCTACCAGCGCTTCGGCGAGCCCTGATCATCACATGCAGGTTTACGTGAATGGCTACCTTGTCCAGGACACTTTCTGGGATGGTGAGAGAGCTTATCTCACGGAAACATCGTTCCCACAGAGCTATCTGACAGAAGG
>DUEN01000210.1 GCA_011176545.1 Caldilineae bacterium
AAGCGGCGTCTATCCGAATTTGCGCAGGAGGCATGGAAGATCCTAGGGGTATAGGTTAGAATCGTCTTTCTCTTTTTTGTCAAATTATTTCGTTTTGTTCGGATATTCTAGAAATTTCGGAGATCCAAATGGGATGGAAAACACGTCTGGCGGGCGCGTTCATTAGAATGCTTGATATGGACGAACTGTGGGAGCTCAGCGGGAAGGCCATTCAGTGTATGCAGACCCAGCTTACCCCAGCAGAGCGCGTGGCCTATCTGCAGGCGTTTGTGGAGGCTCACGCAGAGAGATTGCTCTCCGGAATGGGGCGTGAGGAGCGAGCTCGGCTGATGAACGGGCTATTACCGTTCGTGGTCCGGGAATTTCCTCTCGACGATCTGGACATTCTGGGCGTGTTCGCTCAGATGGGTGCGTCTTCCGAAAAAGACGAGGAGGTATCGTAATGGCGGGTTTCCCAAACATCGGGCCCGCAGAGCTGGTTCTGATCCTGGCGATCGCTCTGATCGTCCTTGGGCCAGGAAAGCTCTCGGAGCTGGGGGGTTCTTTAGGGCGAGCGTTGCGGGAGTTCCGCAACGCTTCACAAGGGCTTCAGGAAGAAGATCCTTCATCATCTTCCCATGTGTCACCGCAGGGAAAGGAGTAGCTCGTAATGGGAATGACGGAACCGTGTCCGTTCCTGGAACCAATGCAACGGCCGGCCGAAGGGCACACCCATGGCTGCAAAGCGGGGTTGAACTTCTACTCTGTTAGCCCTGGGTATGCTTTATGCCGCACCTGTCCGGTGCCGGAGTTGGTTAGCGAGCCAATCTGTGAGCACCTGGTGGTGTATACCCGTTTGCGGACGGATGCTGGTGGCCGCCGTTACATCGAGGCAGAGCTAGATTGTGACCTCTCAGTAGAGATGTCGGCGACTGGCGAACGCTGTGGGAGCTGTCCGTTATCGCGCGCGGAGGATGGATATCCGCTCATCATTGACTTGCTCTCTAGGTCGTCGATTATCGGCTAATGGAGGTCGGAGACATGATGTTTGTCTCGGTGGTAATTCCAGCCTTTAACGAGGAAAAGTACCTGGGAGCGTGCTTGCATGCCCTGCGCAGACAGACCTATCCGGCCAATCGTTATGAGGTGATCGTGGTGAATAACGCCAGCACCGATGCCACAGCCACGATAGCCCGGCGTTATGGGGCGCGCGTGGTGTGGGAGCCTCGGCGAGGCATCCCTCGAGCCCGTCAGGCCGGCTTCCGGGCTGCCCGAGGCGAGATCATCGCCAGCACCGATGCAGACACGGTGGTGCCTCCTGATTGGATCGAGCGTATTGTCGCCAATTTCCAGGCGCATCCAGAGTGGGGTGGGCTCTATGGCCCTGTCTACTGGCCTGAGGGGCGGTTACACGAACGACTCATCATGCGCTATCCGGTTACGTGGATGTTAGCGTTGAGCAATCGCCTGGGGCGAAGTTACTGGATTGGCAGCAACTTCGCCGTGAGGCGGGAGCCCTTCTGGCAAGTGGGTGGCTTCAATGAGGCGTGGGAGTCGGGAGAGGACGGTGAGCTGGCTTTGCGCATGGGCCGGATCACGCAGATTGGCTTCGACCCCAAGCTGGTTGTGTACAGCTCCAACCGACGGGCTCGGGAGGGCGCGTGGCCATTGCTCCGCCGTGCCTTGATCAGCCGCTACCGCACCATGATCCTGCGGCAAGCGCCTCTCCCACCGCCAGCCATCCGATGAGGAGACCTGCTATGTCACGAATCCTCATCACTTGCCTGGGGACCCTTTTCCCACGCCTTCCGGGCACGTCAGTCGTATGATACAGTCGTATGATATAATCTGTTATTGTTTTACGGGATCCGGTGCTATGCCATATGGTCCAGGCAGGTTTCGGCCCTGCGGAGATGGCTTGGTGCACCTTCCCCGGAGATCGTAGTTCTCGCCCTCTGGTGGCTGGAAAGGCAGGATAAGAACGGATCGTGAGGCCAACACAGCGTTACCGTCATCTGCACCGTTATCGAGAGATTGCACAGGTGCTGATCCGGCATGGCTTTGGCGAGCTGCTGGATCAGATGGAGCTACTGCCCGTGTTGGCGCTTCCCCGCCGTTTGCTGCGACGTGATGAGCGGGAGATGTTGGGCGCGCCGCAGCGCCTGCGTCTGGCCCTGGAGGAGCTTGGCCCTACGTTCGTCAAGTTCGGCCAGATCCTCAGCACCCGCCCGGACTTGCTTCCGCCAGCCTACATTGCCGAACTGAGCAAGCTCCAGGACACCGTGCCACCTGCCCCGTGGGAGGTGATCAAGCCTCGGATCGAAGAAGAGCTAGGCGGGCCGCTGGATACGCTGTTCGCCACCTTTGATCCGGATCCTATGGCGGCCGCCTCGCTGGCTCAGGTCCATGCCGCCACCCTGACTAGTGGCGACCAGGTGGTCGTGAAGGTGCAGCGGCCTGGCATCCGTCGCACCATTGATGTGGATTTGGAGATTCTCTACGACCTGGCCCGGCTGGCTCAAGAACGTACGCCCCTGGGCCGGCTCTACGATTTAGTCGAAATTGCTGAGGACTTTGCCACTACGCTGCGTAACGAATTAGACTATCGCCGCGAGGGCCGCAACGCCGACCGCTTCCGTCAGAATTTCGCTGACGAGCCATACATTTACATCCCCCGCGTCTATTGGGACTACACCACTGGTCGGGTGCTCACGCTGGAGCGTATCTCTGGGATCAAGATCGATGACATTGTCGCGCTCGATGAGGCTGGTTATGATCGTCACCAGATCGCTCTGAATGCGGCCCGCATCATCATCAAAGAGGTGCTCATCGACGGTTTTTTCCATGCCGATCCACACCCAGGCAACTTCGTGGTCATGCCTGGGCATGTCATCGGTGCCATGGACTTTGGCATGGTCGGGCACCTGAGCCCTCATTTGAAAGAGGATCTGGTGCAGCTGTACATCGCGTCGGTACGTCTGGACAGCGAAGGTATCATAGACCAGCTCATCCGTATGGGAGCAGCCCAAGGACGTGTGGATCGGGAGCGGTTGCGACGGGATCTGGAGCGACTGCTTACCAAATATCAGGGAGTGCCGTTGAAGGAAATTCGGGCCAAAGAGGTGGTGGAAGAGATCATGCCCATCGCCTATCGTCATCATCTACGGTTGCCTTCGGACCTGTGGCTGTTGGGCAAGACACTGGCGATGATGGAAGGGATTGGGCTGAAGCTTGACCCAGATTTCGATGTGTTCGCTATAAGCGAGCCCTACGTGCGTCGTTTCCTCTGGCAGATGTACTCGCCGACACTATTGGGGCGTAAGCTGCTCACCGGCGTCAGCGACTGGAGTGATTTTCTTCTTGATCTGCCGAAACAGGTGCCCCGCCTGCTCGATCAGATGGAGCGTGGCGATATACAGATCAACGTGGATATTCCCCGTGCGGACAGCATTCTCAGCCGACTGGATCGGATTGCAAACCGGCTGGCCATCAGCCTGCTAGTCGCTGCCTTTATTATGGCATTGGCCTTACTGATCCCCACCCTGAACCTGGTTCAACCCTGGCAACTGACCACCTGGCTGGTGGTTTCCGGTTTTGTGGTCGCTGTACTGCTGGGGTTGTGGTTGCTCTTCTCTATCTGGCGCTCAGGACGATGGAGAGGGCCAGGGCGCTAGAGAGTGAGCTCACGGGAGCCTGGAAATAGAAGCGAGGGTAGGCTACAGGACTCACAGGTAATGGAAGGAGGTGGGAGAGATGCTTGGCAAGGGAATTCCCCTTATGGCCTGGCTGCTGTGGCTGGTAGCCGTGGCCATTGGCGGGCTGGGGTTAATCGTGGGAGTGGTGTTGGGTTTCATCATCGCCCTAGTGTTGGCCCCGGAGGCGGGTCAGGAAGCCTGGGAGAGGGTTCGGCAAATGGCGCACCAGATCAGGGACGAACTGCAGCGAGCACTACGGCAGATCGGGGAAAGCCTGCAGCGAGGCAGTCAACAGCCGGGCTCGCCGCGGGAGCAACAAAGCTGATGGACAATAACTAAGGGAGGTAGAACCATGTTTAGGCTAATTGAGAGAAGCTTCCTGTTGGGACTGGGGGTGCTGACCCTGACCAAGGAGAGGGTAATCCGCTTTGTAGACGAGCTGGTCAAGGAAGGTGCCATCAAGCCTGAGGAGTCACAAGAGCTGGTGGACAAGTTGGTGGCGAAGGGCGAGGAGGAGCGGGAAGAGTTACGTAAGCTCGTCCGCCAAGAGCTTGAAAAGGCCCTTGCCAGCATAACTCCGGCTTCCCGCCAGGAGATCAAGGAATTAAACCGCAAGCTAGACGAGCTGGCCACCCAGGTGGAACAATTGGCCGCGGCGAAGCGGACAAAGAAGGCAGTGTAAACCTAAACTGCGGCGGATCGCTGTCTGTCAATCTGGCTCGTGGCCGGGGTTGATGGTCAGTCGGTCCAGGTCGCGCACGGTGACGAAGGGCACGTAGCCTTTGGCCCGTGATCTGGCGTAGGCATCGTCAACGTGCGCTGGCGTGGTCGCGTAGTCGATGGTCAGCACCAGCTTGCCGGCATCTTTGAACGCGTCCAGGTAACCTTCCAGTTCAGCGGTCACCTCCGGCGGCGTGGGCTGATCATCACCCTCGTAGCCGTAATAGATGTCCTCCTGGCCGATGCCGTCCACGCTGTCCAGGTATCCTGGCACCAACCTCGCCAGCTCGGGCGCGTTCTGCACGAAGATGTAGAAGTCGGGATCGCGCCGGCGAGCATGGGCGGCGATGGCGGCCACGAAGTCGGCCATCTCCCAGGCGGCCGTCGTGCGCCCCTGATCGGCGTAATACTCGTACGCGTCGATGAGGTCCAGGTACGCGCCGTCGAATCCAGCATCGAGCAGGCGATCCGTGTATGCGAAGATGATCGCCTGCCAGGCCGGGTCCCAGTAATGCACTTTATAGTTGCCTGGCCAGTCGGGGTTCTCCTGATCCAGCCATGGCGGGTTGCCTGGATGCCACCCGTCCTGCCAATAGAAGCGATAATCCTCCGCCTCGCCGATGCTCATGTAGGCCAGCACGATCTTCCCGCCGCCGGGGCTGTGCTTCAGCGCCTCGATCTGCGCGGCCGTGAACTCGCCCGCCTCTGTCCCGTCCGCGGAGTAGTCCATGATGATCAGATCGTAGGCCGTCTCGCCGATGGCGGCCAGGTCCAGGTTCTGGAGCTGATACAGGAAGTCGTTCACCGACGAGAGGGCGGACGACGCGGAGCCCTTGGGGCCGCGCAGGATCATCGGCAAGGAGATCCAGTGGCTGGGCGCCCAGTACTCATACGGGCCGATGTCCGGGGCGCGACCCGCCGGCCGCGGCCGGCCGTCCAGATCCCTCGGCGGCGCCCAGGCCGCGGTCCCCGCGTCCACCGCGGGGCTGTCGGCCGTCAGATGGAAGTCCTTGCCGGCCGCGTTCCGGAACCGGGGATCCGCGTAGGCGCTGTGCTTCCCCTGGCCGGATCGGGCGAACCAGGTGCCGTCGTTGATCTGAGCGCCGCTGAAGCAGGTGCCCGCGCCCAGGAAGTCGGCGCAGATGACGTCGAACTCGCGGTAGGGGTTGTAATAGAGGTTATGGTCGGCCTGGAGCTGGACGCCGGCCGAGAAAAAGACCGTCGTCCCGCCCATGGCCGGGTTGTCGTTGTAGAAGCTCGTGTTGTACAGGCGGACGGGCGTCTCGGCGGCGTAGTCATCCTCGCCGAACACGGCCAGGTAGCCGTACGTCCGCCGGCTGGCGATCAGGCTGTTGGTGATCGTGTAGCTACCGCCGCCGGAGAGCACCAGGTTGGTCAGGCCGGCGTCCACGGCCAGCCCGTTGATCAGGCTGCTGCGCTCGCCCCACAGCTTGATGTTGTTGCGAGCGTTGTTCTGGGCGATCACC
>DUEN01000211.1 GCA_011176545.1 Caldilineae bacterium
ACGCCGAGCTGATAAGTGCTCAGGAAGTAGGTGGGCGCGGCCGACCAGGCGTGGCAATGGCTACGGGTCCACCAGCGAGGGTTGAAGCCGGGGAACGTCTCCCAGCAGGTGGTGGCGCCTTTGTCCAGCATTTCCCCCCAGCGCTGCCGCGTGATCTCCAGGATCCCCTCGAAGTCGCCCCGTTTCGCCAGCGCCTCAAAGGTAAAGAACATCATGAAGGGGCTGCCGATGCGCACCCATCCCTCCGGCGCGTCCCTGAGATACCGCTCGATCAGGGAGCGACGCTCGGGCGTGGCGACATCACATAGATAGACCACGGTGTTCGTCTGCTGGGAGATCACCGGGCTGCGGGTGCCGTCGGCACGGATGCAGTCGATGTAAGCCTGGTGTTCCTCCGACCACAGGTGGGCGTTGATGGCGGCCTTGAGCGCCTCGGCCCTCTCCCGATACCGTCGAGCGTCTTCGACCTCGCCCAGGAGATCGGCCAAACGCGCCGTGCGACGCAGCGCTTCCACCAGCCACGCGTTCTGGTGGGTCACGACGCCCTCTCGTGGCGTGTCCATGGGCGCCCAGTCCAGCATGTTCCACGCCTTGATCTCCAGCAGGCCGTCCGCGTTGAGCATGCCCAGGGCGTTCTCCGCTTGCTGGCGCACGGCCGGGTAGATCTGGCGCACGAAGTCGAGATCTCCGGAGTACTGGTAGAATTCCTCGCAGGCCAACACCCATAGCAGGGACCAGGCGGTGAGGATGTCCTGCCAGCCGCTGGGCACTTGCGATTCCACCAGCGGCGAGCGGGCCAGGGACTCGGCGGCCAGGAACCAGCAGCGCCGGGCGAGAGCGAGGTCGCCGTAACCGGCGTACGTGATCAGCGCCTCATTTCGGGCGTCGCCCACCCAGAAGGTCTGCTCATAAGCGGGGCAATCGACGAAGGTGTCCTCCGCGCACAGCCGGGCGGTATAGCGGCTCATCTCCCACACCTGGTTGAGCAACGGATCCGAACAGCGGAACGCGCCCCGCTCGGCGAGAGGATATGTGTTCAAGAGACAGGAGAGGCGGCGGATACGCACCGGGCCATGTGGGTTGCGCACCGTCAGCAGCGCGTAGCGGAAGCCGCGACGACCAATGGCCGTGTAGCGCTGCCATCCCTCTCGCGCCACGTAACGGAGAGCGTTATTCAGCCCCTCCGTGTAGTGGATGCGTCCGTCTTCGATGGCCTCGAATAGGTTGAAGTCCAACACAGCCCCGGCGGGCGCCTCAATCTCGAAGTCCAGGAACCCCACGATCTCCCGCCCGAAGTCGATCAGCAACTCCGTGTCCGCTCCCTCCGACGCGGGGTGGACCGTCGTCACGTCATCGCTGAGGGAGCACAGGAGCTCCATATTCGCGATGCGGGGCCTTGCCGAGGGGACCTCGCGCTGGAACGTGGTGATGGCGGCGATGGGTTGATGCGTGTAGTAGGGCTTCGGGACCGGTTGGAACCACCGCAGATAGGGACGCACCGCCTCTGGCGTCTTGCAATCCCATACGGCCGCCCGGGCGGCCGCGTCCTCCCCGAAGGGGCCGGCCGTGGCCCACGGCAGCTCGGCGGGAAGGCCAGGCAACGATCGGAACGATAGCGCGGCCGGGTCCTCGCCATCCACCACGACGGTGCACTGCTTCAGATGATGGGGGCCGGTGACGTCGATCAGCAGCAGATGATCGCCTGCATCGAGCGGGATCATCGCGTCCCCTCGTCTCACGTCGATGTCCTGTCCGTTCAGGCGGACGGAGAAATTCAGGCCCCAATGCTGATGGATCGTCACCTGCTGCGGCCGGTCCGTGTGGATCACGGTCGCCAGCAAGCCGTCCGTCTGATGATGGTTTGAATCCTTGATCCCCGGCATGAGCGTGACGCGATAGTCCACCGCGGCCGCCAGGGCGGGCGGTCGCACGGCTCGCGCTTGGAGAACGTGGACGGGGACCACCGGCTCCTCGGTCAGGAAGGGGATATCCCGAGGGGCGAGGCCGCGCCAGGGCTCCGTCTCGGCCGGGCCGATCTCCACCGCGTCGAGCCATCCGCTGTCGTCGTAATCGATCGCGGTCCAGCCCTGGGGCTCGGCCGTGGCGTCGAACTGCTCCTCGAAGTCCTGTTGCACGGAGAGGCGAGGAGCGTCCGCCGCATAGCCGCGATGCTCACAAACCCGCCAGCGGTGGTCCGTGATCACCGACTCCTTGCGCCCGTCCGCGTATGTCAGGTCCAACTGGGCCAGGAGGCCTCCACGGCCGAGGATATATTGGAACGTGGACTCGCCGAAGTGGCGCACCAGGACCGCCAATACGTTGCGTCCGGGTCGCAGACGGGCGGTTACGTCGTACACATCGTAGCGCTGGTGGAATGGGAACGACCGCACGGGGCCGCGGCCGAGCCGCTCGCCGTTCAGGTAGAGCACGTACCGGCTATCCGCGGTGATGGCGAGCGTCGCCCGGGTGAGGTCGGACGCTACCTGGAAGCTGCGGCGTGCGCACAGGTGGAAGTTCCGGGGCGTGGCTTCCCCGGCGATCCAGATCCAGCGGGCCTGCCAGTCCATAGTAAGATCCTCCTTTGCTATGGTGAACATATCTCCTCGATGCCCTGAGGTGCGACGCACCTTCGCTCCGAGTGACCGGTATTGTGGAGTGCCAGTCGCCTGATTGTAGCACACGTGTAGAGAAGATACACGGTTGGCCATCGGCCGAAACCGAGGTACAATTCGGCCACAGTCATTTATTGGACTGGACTTTGGGCAAAAATCTCTATTGTATGACAAAAGACTGAGGAACCGCAAAGGACGCAAAGAGCGCCAAGATTTTCAGGATGTGTTTTCTCAAGACTTTGATATTGATGGAATCTTTTGAATTGCCCTTGCGTCCTTTGCACTCTTTGCGGTTAGGAGGGGAAGATGAAGGGCCATGGAGGGCTTTCATGGCGGGTGGCCTTAGCGTTAATGGTCATCGTGTTGGGTTTGTCCGGCTGTGGTCGCGGCCGCGCCGAGCCGACCCCCGAGCCAGTCACGCTGCGGTTCGCCTTCCGCAGGGGGATCGCGGATTATGAGGCATTGGTGCCTCCGTTCCAGCAGACACATCCGAACATCACCGTTGAGCTGATCTCCATTAACCCTCTTCGTGGCGGCCTGAAGAGCATCGAGGGACAGGATGTGGACGTGCTGCGCTGGGACCAGGGCTACCTGACGCCTGAGCGTCTGGACTCTGTCCTGCCATTGGATGAGCTCATCCTGGCCGACGAGCAATTCCCGCGCGAGGACCTGTTCCCCGGTGCGCTGCGGGCCCTCCAGTATCAAGGCGTGCAGTGGGGGATCCCCGCCGGGCTTGACTTCGCCGTCGCCTATTATAACGCCCAGCGATTTGAGGCCTTCGGGGTGACGCCTCCCACGGCCGAGTGGACCCTGGATGACTTCCTGGCTGCCGCCTTGGCGATCCACAATACCGAGGGATCTTCCTCCGGGGCGGATTTCACCTACGGCTTCTGCAGCGAGCCCGATAGCGCTGATCCCGTCTTCTTCGCCTATCTGTTCGGCGGCCGCCTGTTCGATCGGCTGCCCGATCCGAGCCGTCCCACTCTGGATGAGCCCGCCAACGTGGAGGCCGTTCAGTGGTACACGAACCTGCACCTGACCTATGGAGTGATGCCCGCTCCGGAGGAGCTGCGCAAGTATTTCCCGCGCGGCCGTAAGTTCGAGGCCATCGTGCGCGGCAAGTGCGGGCTCTGGCTAGGCCAGTATTCGGATCGAGACGGGCGAGCGTGGGGGTTTAAGTGGCAGAATGAGAGCATCATGCTGCCTCTGCCCCATGGCCGCGGGACCTTTAACCCGGTCTGGGTGGACGGCTACTACATCCTCGCCGGGTCGAAACACCGGCGTGAAGCGTGGGAGTGGATCCGGTTCCTGTTGGGCCATCAGGAGGCCGCAGGACAGATGATGCCTCCCCTGCGTTCACAGGTGAATTCCCCGGAGTACGCCACGCGCGTGGGAGAACACGTGGCGGCCATCGCTCGTGGGCTGCCCTCTGAGCTCATCTTCGTGCCGGCGAACCCCGACCCTCTCCTGGAAGATGTCATCGACCTCTACATTGACGCGGTGGAGCGGGTTTTGCGGGAGGAGACCGACGCCGAGACGGCCCTGACCGAGGCGCAGGTTCGGGCGGAGGCCCTGTTCAGCAGCCGGGAGTGAGCGGCTGATCGGGTATAGATCACTCCGTGCGGGGCGGGCTGACATCCGGAGGCGGGTTCCACGCCAGTTGTGCCGTGGTGCCGCCATCCAGATAGATCACCTGTCCCGTCATCCAGTCGGCCGCGTCGGAGCATAAATAGACGACAAGCCCTGCGACGTCCTCCGGTTTCCCCACCCGGCCGATCGGGATCGTCGGCCCGAATCGCTCCGGTGAATAGCCGGGGGAGTCCCAGTATCGCTCAACCTCCACCACCCCTGGTGCCACCGCGTTGACCGTGATGCCATACGGCGCCAGCTCCAGGGCCATCACGCGCGTCATGCTGTCGATGCCACCCTTCGTCGCCGCGTAGTGGGCGTGTTGCGGCACGGCGAAGCCCCCTTGTACCGAGGAGAGGTTGATGATGCGGCCGCGTATCCCGTGCTCGACCATGTAACAGGCGGCCGCCTGGGCCAGGAAGAACATCCCCTTCAGGTTGATGCTATGTGTTCGATCCCATAACTCCTCGTCCACCTCCAGGAACGGTCGGGGGATCGTGATGCCGCTGTTGTTCACCAGAATGTCGAGGCCGCCCAGCTCGTGTATCGCGGCGTCGATGAGCCGGGCGCGATCCACCGCGTTTGAAACGTCCGCCTGCACGGCGATGGCCCGTCGTCCCTCGGCCACCGCCTGAGCCACCACCTCCTCCGCGCCCGTCGCGCTATGCCGGTAATTCACCACGACGTCAGCACCCGCCCGTGCCAGTCCCAGGGCGATCCCGCGACCGATCCCCCGTCCCGCGCCCGTCACAATGGCGACTTTCCCATCAAGGACTCCCATTTTATCTCCCTCGCTGACCGATCGTCTCTCCGTGGTATGACGCCAAGGGCAGTATATCGGATCGCGAGACATGATGTCAACCGGTGCCTGGGTGGTGATGCTTCATTTTCACCGCGGAGACGCGGAGAGCGCAGAGGAGAAGAGAAAAAGGAAGCCTTGCGTCCTCTGCGACTTCGCGGTGAGATATCTGGGGAGTGCGTGGTCAGTCATCCGCGCGAGGATAAGGAGAGCTCGGATGGGTGGGAACTCGCATGACGCTGGTCTATCTCACCATCGGATGGCTGGCGGGCATCGCTCTCGCGCATCGGCTGTGGCAAGCCGGGCTCATCACCTGTGACCGGCCGTCTCCAGTCATATGGGGGGCGGCCGGGGCGGCGATCCTGGGCCTCGCGCTGGCCCTGCAACGTGAGCGGCGCGCTCGGCTGTCCTTCTTCATCCTCCTCTTCGGGCTCCTGGGCGGCTTGCGTTACCAGAGCCATCCGCTGTGGCCCTGTTTCACCTCGGCTGATCTGGCCTATTACAACGGCGATGAGGACGCGCGGGTTTGGGCCGTGATCGAGGGGCTGGTGGTGGATGATCCTGAAGTGCGGGATCGCTACACACGGCTGCGCGTGCGGGCGGAACGCGTCACCATCGAGGGGCGAAGCCGCGCGGTGGACGGCCTCGTGCTGGTGCATGCCGACCGATTCGGCCACTATGCGTATGGGGATCGGGTGCGCGTGTCCGGAATCCTGGGGACGCCACCCCATTATGATGATTTCGATTATCGGGCATATCTGGCCCGTCGCGGCGTGTATTCACTTATACGCCGGGCGCGCGTTCAGGTTCTGGAAAGGGGAGGAGGTTCGCCCTTCTGGCGAGCTCTTTACACCGTACGTCGCCACGCGCAGGAGCGGATCGCCCGCCTGCTCCCCTCGCCGGAGGCCCCTCTGCTCACCGGCATCCTGCTGGGCGTGGAGTCGGGCATCCCTCGCGCCCTGTACGAGGCCTTTAATGCCACGTCTACCAGCCACATCATCGTCATCTCCGGGTTTAACATCACCATCATCGCCGGGATCTTCATGGCCGGAGCCAGCCGGGCGTTCGGCCGTCGCTGGGCGACGCCCCTGGCTTTGACCGGGATCACCCTCTATGTCCTGCTGGTGGGCGCAGACGCGGCCGTCACCCGCGCGGGCATCATGGGCGCGCTGGGGGTGATCGCGCTGCACCTCGGGCGCCAATCGACAGCCATCGTCTCCCTGGCTTTCTCGGCCCTCGTCATGACGGCCCTCAACCCGCTCACCTTGTGGGATATCGGCTTTCAACTGTCCGCGATGGCCACGCTGGGGCTCATCCTCTTCGTCCCACCGTTACAGCGCCTCCTCGACAAGGCCCTGGCGAACATCGTGGATTTCGAACGAGTGCGCCATTTCGCCGGCCTGATCAACGAGGGCCTCATCGTGACTTTGGCCGCGCAGATCACCACGACGCCGTTGGTGGTCTACTATTTCGGACGGCTTTCCCTCATTTCCCTGTTGACCAACTTCCTGATCTTACCGGTTCAGCCGTATATCATGACATGGGGCGGACTGGCCGTGCTGTTGGACCTCGTGCCTGGCCTGCACCTTCTAGCCCAGATTGTCGCCTATCTGCCCTGGCTATGCCTCGCCTACACCGTCCGTGTGGTAGAGGCGATGGCTCGGTTGCCCTTCGCCTGGATGGATATCGGCCATGTCCCCGTCAGTGTGCTCCTCACCTATTACCTTGCGCTGGGAGGGGGACTGATCATGCAGGATAAGGGGATCGACTGGCGAACCTGGATCCGTCGGGTGACGCGCCATCTCCCGAGTAAAGCGCTGGCCGGCGGCCTCTTCATCGCCGTCATCCTGGTGTGGGTGGGCGCCGTCCAGTCTCCTGACGGGCTGTTGCACGTGTTCTTCCTGGACGTGGGCCAGGGAGATGCCATCCTGATTCAGACGCCAGGCGGCCATCAGGTCCTCGTCGATGGCGGCCCCAGCCCGACACAACTGGCATGGCGGGTCGGAGAGCATATGCCCTTCTGGGACAGGGATTTGAGCGTCGTCGTGCTCACGCACCCGGATGGCGACCATATGAACGGCCTGATCCCGCTTTTGGATCGATACCGAGTGGATTGGGTCATCGACTCCCCCGTATCGGAGCGGGCGCCGGAGGCACAACCCTGGTTGACCGCCCTCTCACGTGTGAGGGCCCGACGGGAGATCGCGCGACGCGGGTTGCGATTGCATCTGGGCGATGGGGTGTGGCTGGATGTGCTTCACCCGCCGATGGAGCTCCTGGCGAATACCGACGCGGATGATAACAACAACTCGACGGTGATACGGGTGGGATATGGGAGGATCTGCTTTCTCCTCACCGGCGATGCTGAACGTGCGGCGGAGCAGAGCTTGCTCACGTCGGGGCAGCCGCTACGGTGTCCCGTTTTGAAGGTGAGCCATCACGGCAGCGCGGGGGCGACATCGGCCGAGTTCCTGGCCGCGGTCCGTCCCCAGATCGCCGTGATTCAGGTAGGGGCCGATAATCGCTTCGGCCATCCGGCGCCGGAAGTGCTTGAGCGGCTCAAGCCAGCCCGCATCTATCGTACGGATGAGGACGGCACAGTGGAGGTCATCACCGATGGCGAGCATCTATGGGTGCGCACGGAGCGATAACTATTGAGGGAGGCAGCGATTACCCACGAGTGCTATACAGGAGCCTGTCCGCGCTTTTTCTCCCTAGAGACGCCAAAGGCACAGAGATCCTTTCAATTATTCTGTACCTCCTCTGCGTCCTCTGCGACTCCGCGGTGAGATATAGGGAATCACCGCGGAGGGAGTCCTTGGAGCCCCGCGAGGGGTATGGTAGAATACGGACGTCGTCAATCCAGGCGTCGAAGGGAGCGTACATGAGGTTCACGGATCTGCCTTTTATCCGTCGCATGCGGCAGCACCATGCCATCGAGCACGCGACGGTCAACATCTTGGCGCAGCGTAACCCGCGCCGGCATCTCATCGCGCGCAGCGATCCTGGCGGCTTCCAGATCTATGGACAGGTGGAGACGGAGGAGCTGCATGCCGCGGTCGAGGAAGCCCTGCATCGCCTGCAGGCGGGAGAACACGATCTGGCGATCCACCCCAATTGTGGGACCAACATCGTCACCGCGGGCGTCCTGGCCAGCCTGGCCGGGATCGTCCTGACCGCCGGCCAGCGACGGCGCTGGTGGGAGCAGCTCGTCCTCTCTCTGCTCGCCACCATGCTCGCTCTCCTGGCGGCTCAGCCGCTTGGCCATTGGGTTCAGGCCTCTATGACGACCCTGGCGGATGTGCGCGATGTCCGCCTGGGGCGGATCGAACGTCGTCTCTGGAGGAATACTCCTCTGCATCGCGTGGAGTTTGTGCGAGAGCCTGCTGGATGATCTATCTGATTCAGGGTGAGCAGGAGTTCATCCGCTCGCAACGTCTGGCCGAGATCAAGGCTCGTCTGGGGCCCTCGGAGATGGCAGATCTGAACACCATCGAGCTTGACGGCGCCCGGACGAGCCTCGGCGAGATCCGCGATGTCGCGGACGTGATCCCCTTCCTCAGCGAGCGGCGCCTGGTCATCGTCTATGGTTTCCTGAGGAGGCTCATAGGGCAAGGAAAGGGGGAGAAGGCCGCCGGGGACCCTGAAAGCGACGCGCTGTTGGACTACCTGGACCACGTGCCAGAGGCCACGGACCTCGTCTTTGTCGAGGAGAAAGATCTCCCCCGACGTCATCCCCTCGTGCGGCACCTCCGAAAACTGGAGAAAGAAGGGAAGGCCCGTATTTATGAGTGCAAAGCCCCCTCCCCGCGAGAACTTCCCCGCTGGGTTCAGCGTCGCGCCCAGGAGAAGGGCGCTTCCATTACGCCGCCCGCGGCCGCGGCTTTGGCGAACGCCATTGGGCAGGATCTGCGTCTGATCGACGTCGAGCTGGACAAGCTCATCACTTATGTGGCTGGTGATCGCGCCATCGAGCTCGCCGACGTGGAGACGATGGTCGCATATGCCCAGACAGGCACCATCTTCAATCTGACCGACGCCATCGCGGAGGGACGCGCCCGCGATGCGTTCACGTTGCTCCATCGGCTTCGCGAATCCGGCGCGGCCCCGCCCTACCTGCTGACGATGATCCATCGACAATTCCGTATACTCCTGCAGGTGAGCGAGCTCGTCCGCGCCGGATATCCACACGATCAGATCGCCTCTCGGCTCCGCTTGCACGAGTTCGTCGTCGATCGGGCGATCCGTCAGGCTCGGTTTTGGCAGGTATCCGATATCCTCGCCGCGTTTCAATTGATCCTTCAGACGGACTTCGCCATCAAAACCGGGCGCTTAGATCCGGACGCTGCCATCGATCTACTTATCCTCGATCTGTTACGTCGGGCGCGGCCGTCACGCCGTGCTCATCGGCCAGTGTCCTCCATCACGGCCTCGCCGCGCCCACTCTGAAAGGGAGTCGACCCCTCCATGACTTGTGCAGATTGCCCTTAGACCCTCGCGGGCGTCGCAGCCTGCGTCGCGCCTGCCAGGGCAGGTCGAAACGCCGCTCGCTTTGTGCGGGTCGGATCAGCCATGATGGCAGCAACAGCCACCATGGCGCCGCGGTAACGAACCATCCCCTCTCAGGTCGATGTAGCAGCCGTAACTTCCCCACGGATGTGCGTACGATGAACCATTCTGCCCCGGTGGCCCCGATCCGCCCTCGGGCTTCCACTGCGATCACTGGCAACCGATCCTCACGCCACCATATGGTGGCCGGCTCTGCCAGGCCTGCCCGCTGGCGAACTCGCACAGGGATGGCCTTCAATAGCCTCATGCCTCCCTCCAGTCTCTGGCATCGATGAAGTCATCGTCCCATAAGTCCACCTCGCCATCGTCGCCGACGATCCGAAATCGTCGGTGGGATGGTGGTGGCAGAGACTCTGGGCCTGGCGCAGATGGAGCCCACCGCGTCCCTAGCTCATTTGGGTTGACGATAATCACTGGCGGAAAGTAACGGTCCGGATACGAGGGGGACATGGTACTATGGTCCTGGCTTGATCGGCGGCTGGCCGCCATGATCAGCAGGCTGGTGGGGATAGAGGCCACTACGCCGAAAATGACCCCTATCACGACGGCCATGGCATCCGTGCTCATGCGTTGCCCGATGACGACCGCCAGGGTGATGACGAAGAGAACGAAGCTCACGGCCAGAACCCGCTTCATCTCAACACCTCATCCCGGTCTATCCTAGCCACTTCCCGACTAAATAGATCGCGCGTGCGTCTCAGCAGGCTTCGATGTTTGTCCATATCAGCCAGGGCCTGCTGGGGGGAGCGGAATGGTCCCCTGTATAATCGGTGGACGACTTCGGAAGCCTGATCCGTGGGAATGTAGGCCGCCTGGAACCGCCATGTCTGGCCGTGGGAGACGAGCAGGAAGTCCCCCTTCCCGAGGAGCTTCTCCGCTCCGGAGCCCGCCAGCCCTGTGGCGATCTTCGCCTCTTCCGGGGTGGTCACCGCGCCTACCAGCCGCACGGGGAAATTGGCCTTCGCGAGCGAACCCACGGCGGCCGCTGTGGGTTTTTGGGTGGCTGCTACCAGATGGATACCCGCCTCCCGCCCCCGTTGGGCCAGCCTGCGGATCCCCGACGCCACAAGCGCTCCCCCCGCTTCGATGAGATCGGCCAGCTCGTCAACGGCCACGATGATGCAAGGCGTGCTCCGTTGCTCCCGATCGCGTCGTCCCATCTCCTCGACGAGGAGGTTCAGGATCTCTGCTACGGCTTCCGGGTCACGCGCCGGGGGGAATAGCAGATGCGGCAAGTCGAACAGCGGTGCCAATCCTCGTCCTTTGGGATCCAGCAGGACGAGCTGCAACTGGGCCTGGGGATTATATAACGCCAGGCTGAGCAGGATGCTGCGGAGCAGGGCTGTCTTACCGCTGCCGCTCGTGCCCGCGATGAGCACATGAACCACGTCCGGACTGGGGATCTTGAGTAACAACGGGACGCCCGCATCGTCGATGCCGAGGACGGCCGTCAACGGCGGGACGCGCTTCAGCCTCTGGCAGAGCGATAGCAGTTTGACCTGCCCTGGACGTTCCCTGGGGATCTCGATGTGGATTTTGCTCCCGCTGCGGTACACGCGGGCGGAGCGGACTCCTAGCGCCATGGCGATTTCCTCCGCGAGGTTGTTGATCTGCCGCACGCGAGTACCCATAGCGGTCGTCAACTCGAAGCGGATCACGCGCGGCAGGACGGTACCACCCCACACCCGACCGGGTATGCGGTGCGAGCGTAGTACGGCTTCGATCTGCGCAGCTTCCATTTCCAAACGTCGCCGCATGCTCATCTTTCCCAAGTTTTTCCAAAGTTTTATCTTTGGGGGTTGGGATTAGAACGGATGTGCTTCCGGCCTACTATAGCACATCCGTTCTAATCTGTCAAGGGCGAACCTGAGGGATCTGCGATATGAATGGAGATTGGCTATCGAGATAGCACTGTGCTAGAATGGGGCTCATCTTCGCGGCCGAGGCGGGAAGTCATGGAGATCATGGAGATGAAAGAGGATAGAGAGGACTTGGAGGGGCTGCGCAAGCGAGCCCTTGCGATCTTTGAGCGATTGGTGACGGAGTACGGGAGACCGGTGTGGCGTTCCCATGGTGATCCGCTTGAGGTGCTGGTGGGTGCGTTCCTCTCACAGAACACCTCCGATGTGAAGAGTAGCCGGGCGTTTCAGAGGCTGCGCGAACGTTTCCCCTCATGGGAGGTTGTGATGACCGCTCCCGTCGAGGAGATCGAGGAGGCCATCCGGCCTGGAGGGCTGGCTCGCAGTAAGGCGCCTCGGATCCAGGCGGCCTTGCGGCGCATCATGGAGGAGCGCGGTGAACTCTCCCTGGATTTCCTGTCGGATATGCCTCTGCCAGCAGCGCGAGCTTGGCTACAGTCGCTCCACGGCGTGGGGGCGAAGACGGCGGCCATCGTGCTTTTGTTCAGCCTGGGGCGTCCCCTGTTCCCCGTGGATACACACGTCCATCGGGTGAGTCGGCGGCTGGGCATCGCGCCGGAGAACGCGTCCCCAGAACAGACCGAAGCCAGGTGGGAGTCACTCATGCCGCCGGATACTTACTATCCCCTGCATATCGACCTGATCCGTCATGGGCGGCGGGTGTGCAAAGCGAGAGACCCCCTCTGCCACGTGTGCGTGCTCAAAGATCTCTGCGATTACTATCGGCGTGAAGTGCTTGTCGTGTCGTGAGGACAGAAAAGACGGCGTAGTGAAAAAATGATCGACTCCGACGTTCATGATGCCGTTCGCCACCTGGCTCCTGATGGGATATTACCGTTCTATCCCAGAGGACCTCGAGCACGCGGCCATGGTGGACGGCGCAACACGACTGCAGGCCTTTATCAAGGTGACGTTGCCGCTGACAGCGCCGGCGCTGCTGGCCGTGACCCTCTTCTCCTTTACCTCCGCTTGGAAGGAGTTCCTCTTCGCCTTCGTGTTCATCACCAGCGAGCGGCTGATGACGTTGCCCGTGGGTATGGCTCAGACCATCTATGGCGATATCTATCCGTGGGGGCTGTTGATGGCGGCCTCCCTGCTCATCTCCTTGCCCGTGGTCGTCCTCTATATCTACGGTCAGCGCTTTATGATCGCTGGGCTGACGGCCGGAGGCGTGAAGGGGTGATCCCGAGTCGAGCGTGAAATTCGCTCCTCACATGGATAAGTGTATGACGCTAA
>DUEN01000212.1 GCA_011176545.1 Caldilineae bacterium
CCCCCCTACCATAGGATCGTGTCGCTATTCCGACTACGAGTGTTCGTGTCTTTCAGACATGCCCCCAGACTGAAGGGGCGATGGAACCCCAAAGATAGGAGGGGCATGGATGCCCGAGGTCGCCAAACCGGGGATGTTCTATCTGGGCCGGCTGGTTGATCCCGAGACTGGTAAGACGCTGGAGACTCCGCTGCTCTATGACGCTCGCGATCTGACCACCCACGCCGTATGCGTCGGCATGACAGGCAGCGGCAAGACGGGACTGTGCATCGACCTGATCGAAGAGGCCACCTTGCAGAACATCCCCTCGCTGCTGATCGATCCCAAAGGCGACATCACCAACCTTCTCCTCACGTTCCCCGACCTGAGCCCGGCATCGTTCCGCCCTTGGGTGAACCCGGACGACGCCCGGCGCAAGGGGATGGACCTTGACGCCTTCGCTGCACAACAGGCGCAGCTCTGGCGGGAGGGCCTGGCCCAATGGGATCAGGGGCCAGAGCGTATTCAGCGTCTGCGCGAGGCCGCTGAGTTCATCATCTACACCCCTGGCTCCGACGCGGGCATCCCCATCAGCATCCTGCACACACTGAAAGCCCCGGAACTCTCCTGGGACGAATACGAGGAAGAGCTACGGGAGAAGATCAGCACGACCGTGTCCGCTCTGCTCGGGCTGGTGGGCATCGAGGCAGACCCCATGCGCAGTCGGGAGCACATCCTGCTGTCTCACATCTTCGAGCACGCCTGGCGTCAGGGTGAGGATTTAGACCTGCCCCGAATCATCCGGCAGATCCAGGAGCCCCCCGTCCGTCAGTTGGGCGTGTTCGACGTGGACACCTTCTACCCGCCCCAGGAGCGATTTGAGCTGGCCATGACGCTGAACGCCCTGATCGCCGCCCCCGCCTTCCAGGACTGGCTGGAGGGTGAACCCCTGGAGGTCGGCGCGCTCCTGCATACGCCCGATGGCCGCCCTCGTGCGAACATCTTCTACATCGCCCATCTGAGCGATGCCGAGCGCATGTTCTTCGTCACCCTCCTCCTGGAGCAGGTCCTGGCCTGGATGCGCACCCAGCCGGGCACGACCTCCCTGCGCGCCATCCTGTATTTCGACGAGGTGATGGGATACTTCCCGCCTGTCGCCAATCCGCCGTCCAAGCGCTCGCTGCTGACGCTGATGAAGCAGGCCCGCGCGTATGGCCTGGGCGTCGTCCTAGTCACGCAGAACCCGGTGGACCTCGACTACAAAGGGCTGAGCAACGCGGGCACCTGGTTCATCGGCAAGCTACAGACGGAGCAGGACAAGGATCGGCTGTTGGATGGGATCGAGGGGGCGTTAGGAGCCAGCGTGCTGGCCGACCGCCGCACGCTCGATCGGCTCATCGCCGGGCTGGAATCCCCGGTGTTCCTGATGCACAACGTGCACGCGGACGGCCCTGTGCTCTTCCGCACCCGCTGGGCCATGAGCTACCTGCGCGGGCCGCTGACCCGCCAGCAGGTGCGACAGTTGATGGCCGATCGACGCCGACGGCTTGAGCCCACACCTGCCACCGCCTCCACGTCGTCCTCTGTAACAACGCCGACAGCCAAGAGAACCCGGCCTGCCCTCCCCGCGGACGTCCCCCAGGTGTTCCTCCCCGTGACCATCGGGCGAGGCCAAGCCAGGGATATGCTTCACGCGGCCGTAGGTCGGGACGTCGAGGTCATTGAGCAGCGCCTGATCTATGAGGCCGCGATGCTGGGACTGGCTTCGATCAACTTCCTCGATCGACGGAGCGGCACCAGCGCGCAACGGGAGATCGCCCTCCTGCTGGAGCCGCCGGAGCGGCCGGGAGCGGCCCTCTGGGAGGAGGCGACGAGGCTATCCCTCTCGCCCGGGGATCTGCGCCCGGAGCCGGAGCCCGATGCGACGTTCGGCGAAGTGCCGTCCTCCGTGAACACCGCCCGGGAGTTGCGCTCGCTGAGCAAGAGGCTGTCCGACTGGCTTTACCGCTCGCAGAAGCTGGAAGTGCCCTTCAACCCGGCGCTGAAACTCACGGCGAGGCCGGGTGAGGACCCGCGAGCCTTCCAACAGCGATGCGAGGCAGCCGCTCGCGAGCGACGAGATGAGGAGATCGAGAAGGCGCGCGAGCGCTACGAAAGGAAGCGCGAGCGCCTGGAGGAGAGACTAAAACGGGAGGAGCGGGAGCTGCGCGAGGATCAGGCGGAATACGAGGGCCGCAAGTGGGAGCTATGGGCTAACGTGGGGGAAAGCATCCTGGGCATGGTGCTGGGACGTCGGTCCACCCGTTCCATCTCCACCGCGCTCCGCCGGCGCCGGATGACCGAGCGCGCGAAGGAGGATATCCAGGAATCCATCGAGACCATGGAGGAGCTGAAGGCAGAGATCGAGGAATTGGAAGAAGAGTTCAAGCGCGAGGTCCAGGAGATCAACGCGCGTTGGGCTGAGGCCGCGCGGGCGAAGGAAATGCGTGCCTTGACGCCCAGGCGAGCCGACGTCCAGGTGACCCTGTGCGCGCTGGCCTGGGTGCCCTACTGGTCGTTCCGATTCAAAGACCAACAGGGGCTCACGCGCGAGTGGCGGTTGCCAGCCTACCAGATGGCCGAGGACACCTAATGACGCGAGCGATCAGCGCTCCCCGACCAGCAGCTACGGCGCGGCCGCGTCGGCCGTTTCTCAACCTGTTCATCCTGCTGAGCTTGCTGGCTCTGCTGGCCGCGGCCTCACTGGCCGCGTTCGAATTCGCCTATGCGGATAAAGTCTACCCGGGCGTCACTGTGGCCGGCATCTCGTTGGGCGGGAAGACTCGCACTCAGGCCGAGATCCTCCTGACTGATGCTCTCACGCCCTATCCGATCCCGGCCATCATCCTCCGCACGGACACGGACGTCATCCCCCTGAGCCCCGACGACGTGGGCGCCCGGCTGGACGCCCAGGCCACCGCGGCGAGGGCCTACCACGTCGGCCGGGAGGGTGGCTTCCTGGCCGATTTGGCGACGCGGGTTCAAGCGATCTATACTGGCGTCTCCGTCCAGCCGGTGGTCACCTACGACGAGGGCCACATCCGCCTCCTGGTGGAGAAGCTGGCTCAAGAGCTGTACCGGCCCGCTCGTGAGGCCCGGCTGGAGATGCGAGGGCTCCAGCCCGTCGTGATCCCGGGCCGCCCCGGACGCGAGGTTGACGTCGCGGCCACGTTGGCCGCGATCATGGATCTCCTGGAGCGCGGCGAGTCCGGCACCGTCGATGTGGTCATCCACGAACTCCAACCGGCCGTCTCCGACCTCTCTGCCGTCCAGCAAGCGATTCAGGATCTGATCAACGCTCCGATCACCCTGACCAGCGCCGATGGCTCGCTGAGCTTCGCTCTGGATCCGGCACAACTGGCGCAGATGGTGCGGCTGGAGCGCCGCACGGGGCCGGATGGTCAATCCGCCCTCGTGCCCGTGCTGGATGAGGCCGCCCTCACCGAGGAAGTGCAAAGGTGGGCCGAGCTCATCGCCATCGAGCCGCGCGATGCCCGCATCGACTTCGACCCGGAGACCGGGACGTTCACCACGCTGGTGCCCAGCCAGGTAGGCCGGGAGCTGGACGTGGCCGAGACGGTGAGGCGCATCCAGGAGGCGGTGGCTCAGGGCCTCCATAAGATCGAGCTGCCGGTGCGCGTTATCCCACCCGCGGTGGATGAGAAGAAGGTGCACGAGATGGGGATCAAGGAGCTAATCGCGCGAGGCGAAAGTCGGTTCGCCGGCTCCAGCGCGGCGCGCGTGCATAACATCGTGACTGCGGCCGAGAAGTTTCGCGGCGTGGTCATCCCGCCCGGCGGCGAGTTCTCCTTCAACCGCATCATAGGCGATGTCACGGCCGCCAACGGGTTCGAGGATTCACTGATTATCTGGGGTGATCGCACAGCCGTAGGCATCGGCGGAGGAGTATGTCAGGTCTCCACCACCGTCTTCCGGGCGGCTTTCTTCGGCGGCTTCCCCATCCTGGAACGATGGGCCCATGGCTACGTCGTGAGCTGGTATGGCGAGCCGGGGTTGGA
>DUEN01000213.1 GCA_011176545.1 Caldilineae bacterium
GACAGGGCCGGGGGGCCGCATCGTGGAAGCGGATGTGCTGGCCTATCTGGCGAGGAGGGAGGCGGAGGCCGCGCCGAAGGTCGCCGTTACGCCATTGGCCCGTCGCGTCGCGGCCGACCTGGGGGTGGATCTCAGTCAGGTTACCGGCACGGGACCCGGCGGTCGCATCACCCGGGAGGATGTCGAGCGGGCCGCTCGCGAGGCCGCGGCCGCGCCGCAGCCCACCGCGCCGATGGGCGTGCGTCAGGTTGTGCCACTGCGCGGCATCCGCGCGCGCATCGCCGAGCGCATGCAGGAGTCGTACCAGACAGCTGTGCATGTCACCGAGTTCACCGAGGTGGACGCGACGGAACTGGTGGCGCTGCGCACTCGCCTCCAGGAGGATGAGGTCCAGGTCTCGTACAACGACCTGATGGTCTACATCGTGGCGCGGGCCTTGCGGGAACATCCGGCGCTGAACGCCACGCTGGTGGGCGACGAGATCCATTATCTGGAGCCGATTCACATCGGCGTCGCCGTGGATACGGAGCGAGGCCTGCTGGTGCCGGTCATCAGGGATGCCGACAAGAAGAGCCTTTCGCAGATCGCTCAGGAGTCTGCGGCGAAGATCGCGGCCACCAGGGAGGGGACGATCTCCCCCGACGACCTGACCGGCGGCACGTTCACGATCACGAATCTCGGGATGTTCGAGATCGACGGATTCACCCCCATCATCAATCCCCCGCAATGCGCCGTCCTGGGTATCGGACGGATTGTGGATAAGCCCGTGGTGCGCGATGGGGAGATCGTGGTGCGGAAGATGATGATCCTCAGCCTCTCCTTCGATCATCGGATCGTGGATGGCGCCCCGGCGGCGCGCTTCCTGCAATACGTCAAGCGACTGATCGAACGTCCTCACCTGCTGCTCGCTTAGAGCGCATCTGAACTTATGAGAAGAACCCCGGCTTCTCCGAGAAGCCGGGGTTCTCTGTTCTCGGTTTGGAGAGCCAGAGCACTTGACGCCTCAGCGTTCTTCCGCGAAGATAAAGGACCATGGATCGCAGCTACCTGCCTGGTCGTTTCTCTCCGTTGATGTAGCGAGAGGGGAAATGATGAGGAATTCGATCAAACTGTTTCGAGTGCTCGGCATCGAGGTCGGGCTGGACTACTCCTGGTTTTTGATCTTCGGTTTGCTCACGTGGACGTTGGCCTCGCAGTTGTTCCCTAGGGTGGATTGGCGTTGGTCCCCGGCGTTCACCTGGACCCTGGCCGTGGTCACCAGCCTGCTGTTTTTCATCTCAGTGTTGGCCCACGAGTTCGGTCATAGCGCGGTGGCCCTGTTGAGCGGGGTGCCCGTGCGTCGCATCACGCTGTTCTTCTTCGGAGGGATAGCCGAAATCGCGCGGGAGCCTCGACGGGCTTTTGACGAGTTCTTGATCGCGGCGGCCGGCCCCCTTGTGTCCCTCATCCTCGCCGTCGGCTTTGGGACCCTATGGCTGTTTGGGTTTCTGTTAGGCGTCCGTTCCCTCACCGCACTGGGCGGTTGGCTGGGGGGTATCAACCTCTCGTTGGCGCTGTTCAATTTAATCCCGGGCTTCCCCCTGGACGGCGGGCGGATGCTGCGGGCGCTGGTCTGGGGACTGACCGGTAGCTTCCATCGGGCGACCCATATCGCGGCCCGGCTTGGCCAGGGGATAGCGTACATCTTCATCTTCGTGGGGATCCTGCGCGCCTTTCAAGGCAATTGGACGGAGGGGATCTGGATCGCGTTCATTGGATGGTTCTTGATGAACGCAGCCACACAAAGTGTGCAGCAACTGGCCCTGCGGGATTTGCTGCGGGGGTTCACCGCTCGTGATGTCATGACGACCGACTGTGTATCCGTTCCGCCTCAACTCACTTTAGATGTGCTGGTGGATCAAATGGTGATGCCGACCGGCCGGCGTTGCTTCCCCGTCATCGAGGATGATCACCTGGTCGGCCTGGTGACGTTGCATCGGATCAAGGGAGCCAGGCGGGACAAATGGCGGGAGACGCACGTTCGAGATATCATGATCCCGCGAGATGAGATGATCACGGCTCGGCCGGATGAGCCCCTGGAGGCGATCTTCGAGCGCATGACGAGCGATGGGGTCAATCAGCTCCCCGTGGTGGATGAGGACGGGCACATGATCGGTCTAGTCGCCCGTGATAACGTGATCTCCTTCCTGCGCACCCGGGCCGAGCTGGCTGCGTGATATAAACCGCCTGTAGGGTCGGTTCCCATACCGGCCGCAAGATGGCTGAAATAGGCCCTTTTTGTGGAGGGGACCACCTCCGCACCACTCCTTTGATGCGTGCCCGCCCCTGAGCGATGAGAAACCCTGGATGGAAGCCCTCGCTTGTGCTGTTAATTTGATGTGCATGGGACAACGCATGCGTCGCCCCCTATCGTGGATAAAAATAGGGGCGACCGACCGATCGCCCCTGTGAAAAATGGGAGCACCGCATGCTGTGCCCTTAAGGCTCGAAGCGCTTCAAGAGGAGGCTGGCATTCTGCCCGCCGAACCCGAAGGCGTTACACATGGCCACGTCTACCCGGGTACGCCGCGCTTGGTTGGGCACATAGTCCAGATCGCATTGAGGATCTGGCTCCTGGTAATTGATCGTCGGAGGGATGATTCCCTCGTTGATGGCCTGGACGAGCACCGCGGCGGACAGCGCCCCGGCAGCGCCCATCATATGTCCCACCATAGACTTAACCGAGCTCACGGGGATGTGATAGGCCGCCTCGCCTAGCGCGTGCTTGATGGCTGCGGTTTCTGAGGCGTCGTTCAGCTGTGTCCCCGTCCCATGGGCGCAGATGTAGTGCACATCCTCGGGCTTCAGCCCGGATTCCGTCAGCGCCCTGGCCATCGCCCTGGCCGCCCCCCGACCGTTGGGCTCCGGCGCCGCCAAATTATAGGCATCCGAGGAGAGGGCGTATCCGCCGAACTCGGCCAGGATGGGGGCACCTCGCGCCTGGGCGTGTTCTAGGGTCTCCAGGACCATGACCACCGCGCCCTCCCCCAGCACCATGCCGTCGCGGGTGCGATCGAAGGGACGGCAGGCGCGCTCGGGTTCATCGTTGCGGGTGGACATCGCCCCCAGGCGGCTGAACGCGGCCATGATCAATGGCGTCGTGTACGCGTCCGCCCCGCCAGCCAGGACGACATCGACCTCGCCGCGTTGCAGGCGACGCGCGGCTTCGCCGATGGAGACGATCCCCGTGGCGCATGCGGCCACCTGGGCGTCTACTGGCCCCTGGATCCCCAGTCGGATGGCGACGTAACAGGGCGTAGTGCTGATGAGCACAGCCGGTGCCGCTGCCGGGTTGATCCGTCGGGGGCCTCCGTCGCGCAGCCGCTGGGTTTGTTCCTCCAGGATGTCCAGAGCGCCGAAGGCGCTGCCGATCTCCACGCCTACCCGCTCGGGGTCTTCCTGGCTTATGTCCAGTCTGGCCTGCTCGACGGCCTGACGCGCCGCGGCCCAGGCGAATTGCGTGACCCGGCCCAGTCGCTTCGCCTCCTTCACTTCCATGTATTGCTTAGGATCGAAGCCCTGGACCATGGCCGCGATCCGGGTGGGAAAGTTGGTCGCGTCGAAGTGGGTGACGGCCCGAGCGGCAGAGCGTCCCTCCAGCATCGCGGCCCAGGACTCCTGCCAGGTCAAACCTAAGGGTGTGATGGCGCCGATGCCTGTGATGACCACTCGCGGTCCCTTCCCGTTCGTACCTCCTTGATGTTGCATACGCATAGCCTCCCCGTATCAATCCTCACCTTATGTCCTAGCCATAAAACCCATGAGCGAAGCAAAGGTCGCGAAGGCCCTACGTTGAATGGGCCCCCAGGCGCCGAAGCGAGATCTGATGATTATCCTTCCGTCGGCCAGCGGCCAGTGATGGCCGCCTCGATGCATTGCTCCAGCGTCCCGAAGCGCATCTGAACGCCGGAATGGGCTGGCGCGTAACAGGCCAGCTTCCCCGCGTTGGTCGCCATGGAGCGGATGCCGAGCAAGCCCATAGGGGCTACGACGGCGCAGGTGTCGGCGACCACCTCGCCTCCGGCCTCGAGGATATCCTGAACCCACCCGAGCTCCGCCGCGCGCTCCCGGGTCAGCCGGGCGGTCGTCACCCAGAGGCGCGTCTTCAATCGTCGTCCCCTCACCATCTCGGCCACGCGTTGGATCTCGCTCAGCGAGGCGTGAGGACAGCCGATGGCGACGAGATCAACGCGCTGCAGATCAGGATGGGCATCCATGGCCCGATACCCCTCATCCAGGTTCTGGACGATCAGCCGTTGGGCGTCGGGGCGGATGAGCCGTTCGCCGAATTCGCGGGCCTCTGGGGTGTATCCGGCGACGTGGTAAAGGGCCACGGCGCCATAGGCCGCGAGCGCAGCTCCCAGGGTTTTCAGCCGGTCGCAGGCTACCCCGCCGTCGGCGATCTCCGCAGGCAAAGGGGGAAGCCATTGGGCCAGATCGGCGAAGTAGACCACGCCATTGCCAGCCTGTTTGCCAACGATGTAGCCCAACGCGCCGAAGTCGGCGATGCTCCGTAGGGGACAGCGGACCTCGACGATGTAGTGGGCGCGTCGGTTTTCCTCCAGGTGATATCCGTATCGCGCCGTGCGTCCCACGATGGCCGCTGCCAGCGCGGAGGGGCCCCCCTCTCGATTCGTGTATGCCCCCAACACGGAGTTGGCGAAGATCACCGCGGAGGATTCCGCCCAGGCCACGTGATCCCCTCGATGAACGGGACTTTGGGGTAGCAGATAGGGTGTGCAGGTGAGCGTGGGCTGGAGGCCCATCTTGGAGAACGCCTCGATGACGGAAAGCTGCGGCCGGGCGAACTCGGGAGGAATGCCCATCTCCTGCCATCGATCAGCTTCCATCCCCATGGGATTTAACATCGAGGGCACGCGCACGCGGGCACCCTCCTCGGCCCACCGGTTCAGGAAGGCCACCCCCGCTTCTCCCAAGTTCTTGTAGCTGACGCCAGCGATTTGGGCGTGGGTGATGGGCACCAGATCCCGGGCGTCATAGATGCGTCCCAGGGTGACCACGATCTCCATGGCGCGCTGTATACCCGGGCCGTGTGCCCCTTCCAGCATGGCCTGCTCTTCCGGCGATAATCGCAATTCGCCCACGCGTTCCCTCGTCAAAGTGATCTGATCCTTCATGCCTGGCGGCGCGTGAGCGCATTGTATCATGTCCCACAAACCTGGCAAATGGACTATGGAGCGGGTATGATCTGTTGACCATTCGCCTGTAAGCTGGTATCATGCGGCCATCTTCGACATCCCCACGAATTCTAACTCAGGAGGGTAGGATGCTCACACCGTTCCGTAATGAACCGCTGACCGATTTTTCGCAGCCGGAGAATGTGCGTGCTTTTCAAGCTGCGCTGGAGAAGGTCGGCTCTGAATTAGGGCGTTCCTATCCCCTCATCATCGGAGGGGAGCGCATCGAGACGCCTGAAACCTTTGATTCAATCAACCCCGCTAACCCTTCCCAGGTCGTCGGTCGCTTCGCGAAGGCCACCCCAGAGCTGACGGAAAAGGCCGTGGAGGCAGCCGCTGAGGCGTTTGAGACGTGGAAGCGCATTCCGCCGGAAGTTCGCGCGCGCTATTTGCTGAAGGCGGCCGCCATCATGCGTCGGCGTAAGCACGAGTTCAGCGCTTGGATGGTCTATGAGGTGGGCAAGTCCTGGGTGGAGGCCGACGCGGATACGGCAGAGGCCATCGATATGCTCGAGTTCTACGCCCGGGAGATGATGCGCCTGGGCGGTTCCCAGCCCGTTGTCCCCTATCCCGGTCGGGAGGCGGAGCTGCGTTACATCCCCTTGGGCGTCGGCGCGGTGATCCCGCCGTGGAATTTCCCCAACGCGATCATGACGGGGATGACCTCCGCGTCCCTGGTGACGGGGAACACGGTCGTCTTGAAGCCAGCCAGCACGGCACCGACGATTGCCTATAAGCTGGTGGAGATCTTCAACGAGGAGCTGTTGCTCCCTCCCGGGGTCCTGAACTTCCTCCCCGGGCCTGGCAGCGTGATCGGAGACGTCCTGGTGGCCCACCCCAAGACGCGCTTCATCGCCTTTACCGGGTCCAAAGAGGTGGGGTTGCGCATCCATGAGTTGGCGGCGAAGACGCAACCCGGCCAGATATGGATCAAGCGGACGATCCTGGAGATGGGCGGCAAGGATGCCGTCGTGGTGGATGAGACCGCGGATCTGGATGCGGCGGCAGAGGGCATCGTCATCTCCGCGTTCGGATATCAGGGACAGAAATGCTCCGCCGGCTCCCGTGCTATCCTGGTGGACGAGATTTATGATGCGTTGCTGGAGCGGATCGTGGAGCGCGCTCGCCAGATCAAGGTGGGCCCCACGGTCGATCCGTCCAACTGGATGGGGCCGGTGATCGACCAGGCTGCCTTTAACAAGATCATGGACTATATTGAGATCGGTCAGGAGGAGGGACGGTTGGTATTGGGCGGGCACGCGATCGAGACGCCGGAGAAGGGCTATTTCATCGAGCCGACCATCTTCGCCGATGTGGATCGCGATGCCCGAATCGCTCAGGAGGAGATCTTCGGCCCTGTGTTGGCGGTCATCCGCGCGCGCGACTTCGACGACGCTTTGGATATCGCGAATGGGACCGAGTATGGCTTGACCGGTGCTGTGTACAGCCGGGATCGGCTTCGACTGGAACGGGCCCGCCATGAGTTCCACGTGGGGAATCTCTACTTCAACCGCAAGTGTACGGGGGCCTTGGTGGGCGTAGAACCGTTCGGCGGGTTCAACATGAGCGGCACGGACTCCAAGGCGGGAGGACAGGATTACCTGCTGCTCTTCATGCAGGCGAAGTCCATCAGCGAGGCGTTATAGGGTGGAGGAGCCCATCGTCATGTGCAAGTGCCGGGCATGCGCCCGGCACTTGTCTCTTACCGGCGGTGGAACCGGCGATCCAGCTCCTCCAAGGTCAGCGTGATGCAGACAGGGCGGCCGTGAGGGCATACGGCGGGCGACCAGCAGGTGACCATGTCATCTACCAGCTTCTGC
>DUEN01000214.1 GCA_011176545.1 Caldilineae bacterium
ATGAGTAACCGCGATTATTGTGGCGCTACCCCTTATCATCTACTGAAGTTTAATAGGCCGCTGAAGTTGCGTCAAATAACTCTAGGCCCCTTTCGCCCTCCAAGACGTAGAAGGCTTCCACGCCCTCATGAGTATGCGGCGGATGGGCCCGAGTACCCGGGGCGATCTCCGAGATGTGGATGTGCAATCGTCCCTCTGGAACATCCTCGTCGAGGAGACACCGGGTTAATCCTTTGATCTGCAGTTTAGAAAGGCTCATATGAAACTCCATTCGAGTATTCATCGAGCTTAAAGCTCAGGCCCACGAAACACATTCCGACGATGCCAACTCAGAGCATCCAAGTCGGGCCATAAGGATTGTTCGACGGGACCAATGATAGCCCGATCAGTCAATGTCAACAAATGTCCCGGTACGTTGTCAGCGGTGGTCAGCAGGGATGAGATGATAACCCGGTACTCTGGGGAAACACTGACCAACCCCTCGTCGAAAGTCCAGTGACAGAGTCGGCAGAGGGCCATGCCGTTGCGAGGGTCATCGTTTTGGTTGACACTCCAAGGGATGATGTGGGCTGCATCTACAGCCGTGTGGCCATCGGGAGTTAGCATACGAATGCCACATAGTGCACAACGGTGATTATAGGCAGTGATCACTGCACGACGGAAGCCTTGGTTACGCGCGGCCGGTCGATAGATTTCCTCCTCAGGTAGTCTCTCCGTAATTTGCTGTGCTCGCGCGTGCTCCAATAGCCTCTGGCTATAGCGGAACGCTTCAAGATTGATGACCCCCTGCTCCACCAATGCTGGCTGAACCTCAGGCGCGAAGTAGGTCTCGATTAGCACTGTGCGCAAAAGGTTGCGAGATTCTTCAACGCATAATTCCTCGTACAGTTCTTCATCTAATTGCGCACCAAGGACAGTATCGCGAAGTTGACTGACGGATCGAATTTGGCGAGCAGCAGCTAAGATAGGTTCTTTTCCTTGCCGGGGTATGAGATGCCAAAATCCCTCACTCCTCAAGTGGAAAAAGGGCAAGGCAAGGTTACCGCGCTGATCTGGCGGCATGACTCGCGCCCAATAAAGCGTGAACAACTCACCCAGGTCAGGGTTGGGTTCGATTAGATTGGATGTGATGGTGCCTTGAGCAAAAAGGTCCATGACGGCCAGTAGCAATAACGGTTTGTGTGGTGCACGGTGACGCGTAGCCTCTGACCAACGAGCAGGACTTGCATCCGTCCGGAGATTTGCAAACTGTTTAATGTACTTTGCTATCATTCAGGCACCTCTTCCGCTCATGGAGTCTAACCAGTCCTCTCTCCCTCAACAAGTGCAACACATCGTCAATCTGCCCTAGTGCGCAGTAGAATGATCCAGCCGATCTGCCGGCCTTGTTAGAGAGTTGGAGAGCCAGCTAATGAGTGAGGGAGAGCGTCCCGCTTGGGAATCAAAAAAGGCGACCAGCGGAAATGAAGCTTCGCTGGTCGCCTTTCGGGCCTTTGGCTGGGGAGCAGGGACTCGAACCCCGACCCACAGATCCAGAGTCTGCTGTCCTGCCAATTAGACGACTCCCCAACGGCACAGCTATTTTACCATGCGCAGCCTGGGGAGGCAAATTCCGCCCTGTATGCGCGCATCCCTTCGTCACCAATGGCTGTCCAATACCGCCCCCCAGAAGGCCCGAATGTTCTCCAGTGGGGTGTCCGGGATGATGGTATTGCTGGTGAAGAACACTAACGAGGCTCTACCCCGGCAGGTCTCCATGGCTCGACGCACTTCGGCGCGCACGTCCTCCGGCGTCCCGTGCGGCAGCACGGTCGTCACCGACATGGGGCCGAAGATAAGCAGCGGGTCGCCGTCACGGGTGCGCAGATCGACGATCCACTCCAGCTCCATGCCGCATTCCCGCTGGAAGCCCTGCAGCCCGCCGATGCCGCAGGCCAGCACGTCGTGGATCAGCGGACGCCAGTCGCCGTCGCAATGCCACACGATCTTGGCCCCCACCTCCAGTAGCGGCTCTAGGGCGTACTCGACCCATGGGAAGTACTCGCGGCGCAGGAACTCCGGCGAGACCATCGGTCCTTTTTGAGTGCAGATATCCTCGCCGGTGAGGATGGCGCGCGGGTGGATCCCCTCCCGGATGGCCCGCGCCCGCAGGATGGCGTGCTGGCGGCCGCGCACGGCACTGAAGTGGATCAGCTTGCGGTAGCGATCAGGGTAAAGCGCCAGCGCGGTCAGCGCGCTCTCGTAGCCGAACTCGTGATACCATAACGCCTTGGGGATCAGCTCCCAGTCGGCCGGACACCACACGATGTCGCCGCACTGGGCCTGCTTAGCCTGGAACTCCGCCAGGAAGCGGGCGTATTCCGCTTCCTTGTCGAAGCTCTCTTCCATCTCCTCGGGATCAGGCAATGCTTCGATCTCGGCCAGCACATCGTCCACGGTATGGCTGCTCCGCTCCTCCAGGACGTTGTGGTCCACGCAGCGATAGGCGCCCCGGGCGATGGGAACGAAGATGGTGACGACGCCGTCGGAGCCCAGGACGCGCTCCGCCTCCAACCCCCAATAGAACGGATCGGCCCAGTACTCCTCGTCAGAGCAGCCGGTCAACGCCTGGATGTGGTTCGGCGCCGCCAGCCAGCCCCCCAGGATCGGCGGCCGATCGGGCTGCTCGAGGGCGAAGGCCTTCGCCAGCCGTTCCTTTTTTTCCATAGCTCTACCTCGTCGAGCTACCGCAGGGCTCTGTGTTGAAGGAAGAAGTACATGGGAGATGGTGCGGGATGATCGCACACCTCGTTCAGTTGCGCTGGGATGGGCTGCCCCACCACGGCCTCCAGCCGCGTTCGCTGCCTGTCCACGACCTCTGGATACCGGTCGTGGACGTTGTTCATCTCCTCGGGATCGCTGGGCAGGTGGTATAGCTCGGGCTGGGGATCCTCTTCGCCCACGCTGACCACGTAGTTCCACTCCGCGTCGCGCACGGAGGCCCGCCCGCCGGCGTTGCCGGCCACAAATTCGGCCCACCCGATCACGACATGATCTCTGATCACATCTCGCTCACCGGTTACCAGCGACCAGGCATCCTCCCCATCGACGTTGGCGTAGGGCACCTCGAGTAGGCGCAAGGCTGTAGGTAGGAGGTCGTGGCTTTGCACGAAGGCGTTGATCTGTTTGCCCCGCGGGCCGTCGGGGTGACGGATGTACCATGGAATCTGTGTATTGAATGGGTGCAGATCCTCCGGTCCCTTGCCGAAGCGCGCGTGATCCTTGAGCTGGGTGCCGTGATCGCTGGTCACCATCACGATCGTGTCATCCCACAGCTTCAGCTCGTCCACTTTGTTCAGAAACGCGCCCACCCATTTGTCCACGAACGTCACCTCGCCCCAA
>DUEN01000215.1 GCA_011176545.1 Caldilineae bacterium
AGGGGGTCGGGGGGATGAGGGTCGTCTGCAGCCAGAGCGCTTGGAGTTGAATGCCTGATCGCAAGGTGATACGTGAAATGGATTTCGTCTCTATGAGCTAAGACTCCCTCAGCATCGTTAACTTGATACAATGAGGTGCACGGCCGTGCGTCCCTACCAATATGGGCGAAACTTTTTACACCCGCATTACACTATTTTCATGTTTACTTCAATATATCTAAACTCACCCTTGACAGAATTGACATTCCCGCGTAAAATGACATCACTGTATCCGTGAGCGAGTATCCTCATCAACAGAGGCCAGGAAGGCCATCCACCCCTGAATATCTTGAACAAGGAGTAATCCATCATGAACGAAGAACAGCGGAAGATCCTAGAGATGTTGGCCGACGGGAAGATCACCGCGGAGGAGGCCGATCGATTGCTATCGGCCCTTGAAGGCGAGGTGCCGGACGAGGTCGGAAGCGCCCCGCAGGAGACAACCAGTGGAACCGCGGAACCGGGGACCTCGGCGGATAGCGCGCCCGCTCGCGAGTCCAGTCTGTTGGAACGCATCCTCGCGATGGTGGGCGCGGGCGCGAGATACGAGGAAACGTTGGACCAAGAGTTGGACGCCTCCGGGGTCTCTCTGATCGATGCGGAGACCGGCAACGGAGCGATCACGTACGAGGGCGTCACGCAGGATAAGGTGACCGTCCATGTGAAGAAGGTGGTACGTGCTCCCACGGACGAGGCGGCCGAGGCGTTCGCCCAGCAGGTCCAGGTGCACATCGAGCGTGAGGGGGACACGATCCGAATCCGTAAAGAGCATCCGCGGCCATCCTGGGGCACCCAGGTGGGCATATCGTATGAGATCCACGGCCCCAAGGATGTGGCAGTGAAATTACGCACCTCTAACGGGAAGGCCAAGGTCAGCAGGGTGACCGGAGCGGCCGATGTAGTGACCAGCAACGGCAAAGTGGAACTGCTGGACGTATCCGGCCGGGTGATCGCCCACACGTCGAACGGGGCCATCGAAGCGCGGCTGGAGACGCTTCAAGACCGAGGCGAGTTCGCCACTTCCAATGGAGCCATTGATCTCACGATCCAGCGAAGCGACGCTCCCATCAACGCGACCACATCCAACGGCGCCATCGACGTGACCGTGTTCCAGGGAAGCGCGCCGATCACCGCGACCACATCCAACGGCGCCATCACGGTGACCCTGCCCGTAGGCTTCGCCGGGCAGTTGGACGCGGCTACAACCAATGGTCGCGTGCAGGCGGACCTCCCCGTCGAGGTGGTCACGAGCGGGAGGACCCATCTCCTCGGCCATATCGGCGAGGGCGGGGAAGCCCTCGTTAAGCTGCGCACCGCGAACGGCGGCATCCGGGTCCATCAGATCCAGTAGAGATCCTGTCTGCTGAAAGGGGCCCAGGCCATGCCGGACACACAACAGCCTAAATCAATGACCTCCTTCCTGATGATCTGGGTGGGCCAGATCTTCTCGGTGATCGGCAGCATCGTCGTCCAGTTCGCGTTGGTGTGGTGGGTCACCAAGCTGACAGGATCCGCCACCGTGCTGGCCACGGCGTCCATCGCGGCCATATTACCAGGCGTCCTCCTTGGCCCCATCGCTGGAGCGTATGTGGATCGTTGGAACCGCCGCTTGGTGATGATCATAGCTGATGGGTTGATCGCGCTGGTATCTCTGTGGTTGGCGTACCTGTTCTGGTCCGGCCAGATGCAGGTCTGGCATGTATATGTGGTCATGCTGGCCCGGGCCGTTGGCGGTAGCTTCCACTGGCCGGCGATGCAGGCGTCAATCTCTCTGATCGTGCCGGAGGAACATCTGACCCGTGCCGCCGGGCTCAATCAGACCCTGATGGGAGTCCAAAACATCATCGGCCCGCCGTTGGGCGCGCTGTTGCTGGGCCTTCTGCCACTGTATGGTGTTATGCTGGTAGATGTAGGCACCGCGGCGTTGGCCATTCTCCCCCTGCTGTTCGTCCACATTCCCCAGCCGAGCGCTGTTGCCCGGCCAGCGTCGGATGATGCAAGCATCGTGGCCCCAGTGAGATCCTCCATTTGGGCTGACGTGCGGCAGGGATTGTCATACGTCTGGAATTGGCCGGGCCTCCGGCTCGTGGTAATGATGGCCGTCATCATCAACTTCGTGCTGGTCCCGGCCACCTCACTCACGCCCCTGTTGATCACCGAGCACTTTAAAGGGCAGGCTATGGAGCTGGGCTGGCTAAACTCAGCCTGGGGCATAGGAGTCGTGCTCGGCGGGTTAGTTCTAAGCGTGTGGGGTGGGTTCCGCAGGCGGGTCTACACGTCGCTCGCCGGCCTTACATTGCTGGGGGGTGGATTCACGATGGTCGGCCTAGCCCCGGCGACCGCGTTTTGGTTGGCTATCGCGGGCAACTTCCTGGCAGGGTTCATGAACCCTATCACCAACGGGCCGCTGTTCGCGGTATTGCAAGCCACAGTGGCCCCGGAGATGCAAGGGCGCGTGTTCACGGTGCTTGGCAGCCTCACGTCGGCCATGGCCCCCGTGAGCTTGGCTATCGCTGGCCCGATCGCTGACATGGTAGGCGTGCGAGCGTGGTATGTGGTCGGTGGCCTGATGTGTGTGGTGCTTGGGGTCGGCGCTGCATTCGTACCAGCCATCGTCAATCTGGAGCACGATCGTTATCCACTCTCGCGTGCAGTATCCGGATTGCCCATAGATGTTCCCACAACTACACGCCGCCCTTTTGAAGGATGTTAGTCCCCAATGGGTGACGTACATCGCCAGAAAGGCTCGTAGGGGGCCAGCATGCTGGCCCCCTAGCTCATGGATTCCTGTCAAGGCAGGTACGCCGCTACGCTGAGGTATATCCGAGATATACCGTCGCATTTTCATGGAAACGGGTACGGGGTGTATAATGAGATGAAATGCACCAGTCTGCGAGCACCTGCGGAGCAAGCGATATATGTGTTAATCCCCCGAGAGAGGGTGATGTCCACCACGGTCTTGAACCCATCCTCCCCGTTTCGGGGCCTGCGCCCGCTGGACCCACGACGTGATCTCTCCCAGGTCGCGGATCTCATCGAGAGCGTCTTCGCCGGTGAGTTGGATCCCGGTGGTCAGGCCGCCCTGCGCGAGCTGCGATGGATGGGGCGCTTCGGAGGGGTAGCTGGTTGGCTCAGCCGCATCGGAAGCTGGGGCGCCCTGTTCGGCGGCTATGTGTGGATCGAGGACGGACGGGTCGTAGGGAATGTCACGGTGCAGCGCGCCGATGCCTACGCCC
>DUEN01000216.1 GCA_011176545.1 Caldilineae bacterium
CTCGCCGTGATCCGTTTCGACGTGACCGTGAGGGCCGCCGTCGTGGCGTGTTACCTGACCGTGCTCCTGTTGATCACCGTGGTCGATCTCGCCACGCGACGCATCCCCAACGTGGTGGTGCTCCCCGCCGCGGCCGCGGCGCTCATCCTGGCCGCCCTGGGCATCTATCCGGGGCTTCGCCGATCGCTCGTCGGGGGCGCGATCGCCCTGGGGATCTTCCTGCTCGCTTACGCTCTGGGAGGGCTATTCCTGCGGGTGATCGGCGGCCGCGCAGCGAGCAGTGGTCCGGCCCTGGGCGCCGGGGATGTCAAGCTGGCCTTATTCATCGGTTTATCCACAGGTTATCCCACGATTATCCCCGCCCTCTTTTTCGGAACCCTAAGCGGCGCCATCGTCGCCCTCGGATGGATCGTCATACGGCTGGTACAAAGGCGATACCGACCGTTCGCCGCCATGGCCTATGGGCCGTACCTGGCTGCGGGTGCGGCCATCGCACTACTATGGGGTGAACAGCTCATTACCAGGTGAGGGGCCATTATGAACGAGTATGCGGATCTGGAGATCATCATCCAGGAGGCGCCGGATGCGAGAAGGAGTCACGCCTATCCGGTCGCGGCCTTCTATGGCAATCAGCCGCGCGCGTCCGCCACGCTTACGCTGAATCCCACCGCGCGGCCGTGGCCGGATTGGCAAAAGCGGCTGGCGAATGTGCTGGACGAGCCGGGCAGCGCCTTCTTACATGAGGTAGGGTGGGCGCTTTATCAGGCGCTGTTCACGGGCGAGGTGGAGCAGCTATGGACCATCGCTCAGGCTGACTTGGAAGCAAAGCGTGTTGTGGGGATACGGATCCGCCTGGCTATCGACCCGCCGGCCATCGCCGCGTTGCCCTGGGAGCTGCTCTATGATGAGCGAAGCGACCGCTCCATCGCCTGTCGGGCACGGCACCCGCTGGTACGCGTGGTGGGACGTATCGGTCAGGTGCCGCCGCGGCGGGCCATGCCGCTCAGCCTGCCACTGCGCGTGCTGTTCATCGCGCCGGGAAGGACCGGCCTGAACTGGCGACGGGAGCTGGAGATCACCCAGGACGCTCTACAGCGATTGGGCAGCCAGGTCGAGCTTCGCACCCTCGTCGAGAAGGCCACATTCACCGACCTCAGCGACTTGCTGGGCGACTGGCAGCCCCACATCCTCCACTTCGCCACCCATGGCAAGTTCGATGGCACCCACGGGTATCTCATGTTCACGGCGGCACCCGACGAGCATCCCTCCGGGGATAGCCTGACATGGATACGCTCTGACCAACTACGGACGCTCCTGGACGCGCGGGGGGAGAGCGTTCGCCTCATCGTGTTGAGCGCGTGTCAAGGCGCGCAGACGTCGCCGGAGTCCCTCTCGCGTGGGGAGATGCTGGCAGGACTGGGCCCGGCATTGATCCAGGCAGGCGTCCCCGCGGTCATCGGCATGCAGTTTGAGATTCGCGATGAAGCGGCGATCATCTTCACGCGGGCGCTGTATCGCGGCCTGTTGGAGCCCAGGCGGATGGGCCAGGTTGACGCGGCAGTGGCGGAGGCCCGTGCCGAGCTGGAGGCGCGGTGGCCCGACCAGCAAGCTTATGCCACGCCGGTGCTCTTCCTCAACGCGGAGCATGGCCGCATCTTCTCCCTGGTCGGGGAGGTCAGCGAAATGTTCGTTTCTCCCAAGCAACTAGAGGCCACGCAGAGGGAGCATCTCCGAAGGCAGCTGGTGCGCGACCTTCGGGAACGGCGGCGCGCGCTGATGGAGCGCGTAAGGCAGCGCCGAGGGCACTTGGATATGCTACGTCAGCAGGCTGCCGCTTACCCTCCTGCCGAGCGCCCGATTTACCTGCAAAGCCAGATCCAGGCGGTAGAACAGGAGTTGGCGGAGGAAGAGGGGGAGCTGAAGGCCCTAGATGAGCTCGTGGCTCACATGGAGGAGGCTGGGGCGCCGGAGGAGGTGTCGCCGGAGGAGTTCGAGCGGGGCGCCCTCCCAGATGCCATCATAGAGGCCGCGGTGGAGGCGCAGCCATACGAGCAAGCCTTCAGCGCGGAGGACGTCACGCATTGGCTGCAAACGACATATCCTAGCTATTGGGAGCGGCTCATCCGGCGGGCAGGCAGCCCGACGGCCATCGAGCAGGCGATCTATCGCCGGCTTACCGCGATGGCACAGCAGGGGACAGGGCGCCTTGACAGGCGCTGGTTCCTGATCCAAAGCGGCGATCGGTTCAAGCGGAGCCGCTATTGAGGAAGCGGGCCTCGATCAGGTCGGCCACCCCGGCCACGTCCTCCAGGTCAAACTGGGGCACAGATATTGGGAACCGCAGATCGCTCATGATGGCGAGCAGTTCGTCCGGCTCACACAGCAACTCCGAACTACGGGCAGCTCGACATATCTCGATCTTCGGCAACTCGCTTTGCCTGTAGCCTTCTGCCAAGATGATGTCCATATCGGTGAAGAAGCGAGCGACGATCTCGGTGGGTGCGGGGCAACGTGACAGCCTCTCGAACAAAGCCAACTCCACTGAAGAGGCGATCGCGACGCGGTCCGCGCCAGCTTCGGCATGACGCCAGGTATCCTTGCCAGGCTGGTCTAGAGGCGATGTATGGCCATGGTGCTTGATGACACCCACCCGCCATCCGCGCGCTTTAAGCTCAGGGATGAGTTTCTCCATAAAGGTGGTCTTGCCGCTCCCGGAGCGACCGACGATGGCGATGATGGGAGGTGTGTTCATAAAGCCTTCCCTTTCCTTCGATAATCATCTTGGAAATTGGGGCGTCCGATGGCAGTGAAGCGCAAGCGGGTGCCCAGGTACAGGGGATTCCCGCCCCAGGAGGTCACGGCGCGCTCCTCCCGCTCCTCCTCCTCAATCTGGACCTCCCCAGCGCCGGCCGCGCGAGCGCCCGCCGTGGCCAGTGCTCGTCCATGCTCCCGGGCGAACGCTAGCGCCTCTTCCAGCTCATCGGACGTCCACATCCCCGCGGCGGAATGCAACGTATAAGCGGTGATGCCGCTGACCTCGTACTGCGCGACGATGCGCACCTCACATGTGTGCATGACGCTGCCGGAGACGGCGCCGATAGCGTTGGCGACCTCGGCGTGATCCGGGATGATCAGCTCCGCGCCCAGCCACGCCGCGACCCGCTCGAAGTAGGCCGCGACGGGGGCACCCACCGCTATGATCGGATCACACAGCCGGATATGGACGTCAAGCCCTTCAGGTCCCCCGTATCCAAGCGCCCGCTCCACCAGCAGACGCGAGGGCGATGAGCTCATCACCCCTCCGTCGGCATCCTCAGAGGCGAGCAGACGATCCAGAATGGCGATAGCCAATCGCTGCATGACCTGTTCATGCACGAGTTGACTGAACCGAACCGGGGAGAGCCCTAACGGTTCCCCCAGCGCGGCCGCCCCCCTTTGAGCCATCTCCGCGTCCCACGCCTGGTAGATGCCCAACACGTGCAACGCGTCCGTCGGGGTAAAAGCCGCGCGGCGGATGATGCCATGACGTTCCAATCGATTGGGGCGTCCAAGATAAACCCGCACCAGCGGGATCGTCTCCTCCAAACGATCCAGAGAGGCGGGACCATCCCGCAGTGCCTCCACGATCTCCCGTTCGATTTTCGTCATCTCCCATGTCGGCGTATCCCCCACCAATAAGACGATCTCCGGGAGCGATCGGCCAGAGCGCCGCTTTGCGAGCTCCTGGAGGATCGAGGGATATCGCGCGGCCGTCAGCGATAAAGGGACCGCCCGCTCCGGCCCCACTTGAAGGCGTTGGCCTTTCACCTGAATGCGGCTGTCTCCGCCCAGCCCGGTGGTCTGGGCATCCACGGCACGTACCAAGGTGCGCCAGCCGCCTACCTGAGCGCCATCCTCCCGGATCGCGGGCCTGCCCCGCTTCAGTATGGCGATATCCGTCGTCGTCCCTCCCATGTCGACCACGATCGCCTCATCCAATCCCGTGAGATAACGGGCGCCGACGATGCTGGCCGCGGGGCCGGAGAGGATCGTATCCACCGGACGGTTCAACGCCGCTTCGGACCGAAGGAGCGCCCCGTCCCCACGCACGACCATCAAGGGCGCCGAGATGCCGCGCCGCGCCAGGCTACGCTGGACGGCCCGGATCAACTGATGGATCAAGGGGATCAATCGAGCGTTCAAGACCGCGGTGGTGGCTCGCCGGATGGCGTTCAACTCGCCGGATAGTTCATGAGCGCAGGTCACCGGATGCTGGCTGATGGCCCGCACCACGTCCCGGGCGTGCTGCTCATGATCCGGGTTGCGCACGCCGAAATAGCCGGAGATGGCCCAGGCGTCCACCTGTTCCATGTGTTGATGCACGGCCTCCTGTAGGGCCGCCTCGTCCAACGGCATGACCTCGCGCCCATGAAGATCATGTCCTCCGCGGATGAAGATGACCAGATCAGTGACCAAGTCTCGCTGAAAGCCCCATCGTTCGATCAGCCGAGGATCGTAGCCGATGAGGATGAGCCCCACGCGGCCGCCCTTCCCCTCCACCAGCGCGTTCGTGGCCAGCGTGGTGGAAAGCCCCACCAAGTTCACGCGAGACAGGCCCTCAGCGGGAAGCGCGGCGATGGCCGCGTCGATGCCGCGGCTGAGATCATCAGGAGTAGTGAGCGCCTTAGCGCTATGCAACACCTGGCCGGTGTCCCCATCAACGATAACGGCATCCGTGTACGTGCCGCCGGTGTCAATGCCCAACATCCACGCCAACGTGATCCCTCCGTCCTCTAGTCTCCACAACGAAGGCCGATGCGCCTCCTGCTCAGACCAGTATAGCTTACACGCTCTTATCCTCTCACACAAACCCTGACCCTCCCATGGCTGATCGCTTTTTGACCAGGCTACCTAGCCCGTGTACCATAGCGCCAGCGAACAACATATAGCCCGACATGCAGGGCTATCATCGCTCATCTTTTCGAGTGTATTGGGCGAGGCAGCGCTTCGCCCATGAATATCCTTCAGGGGATGTGCCTATAGGGTTGCGTCCTGCGGACGGTGCCTGATGAAGCGCTTGTGGATGTTGCTATGCCAATATAGGTTCTGGGCGCGATGGCCGCTGGCCGCGATCTCGCCGGGCGTGGACACGCTGGCAACGCCGCGGGAGCGCCACAATCGTCGTTATCTGTACTGGGATATCGCCTGGTTCGGTATCCTCGCGGGCATCGCCTTTAACTTCCTTGGCGTCTACGCTGTGCGCCTTGGCGCGACGAAGGTCCAGGTCGGCGCGATCACGGCCGCCCCAGCCGTGATCTCCATCTTCTGGCTGATCCCAGCCGGCCAGATCGTGGCTCAGCAGCGCTCTCTGCTCCCATTGGTGCTCAAGGCGCTCTTCTCGCACCGCGTGGGCTATCTAATGATGGCCTTGCTGCCCTGGCTCATGCCGAGGGATTGGATTGTGCCGGGGATGATCGTCGTGGCCGCGCTACAGGCCTTCCCCTTCGGCCTGGCTACCGTCGGCTTCTCTTCGATGTTGCCGGAGGCCATCTCCAAGGAGCGACTGGGATATGTGATCAGCAGGCGCAACGCCCTGATGGGGGTGACCTCCACGCTCACGGTGCTCGGGGCCGGCCCGATCTTGGCCCTTCTGCCGGTGCCGCTCAACTATCAGGTCCTGTTCATCATCGCGTTCGCCGCTGGCATGGCCAGCCTGTACGCCGTCAGCCGGCTGGACATCCCAGAACATGCAGAGCCCCATCCCTCAGCTCACAGCCTGGACGATCTGGTGGAGGGCCTTCGGCGCTTCCGGGCTGACCGCCGGTTCTTCTTCTTCTCGTTGTCCGCTTTCGTCTTCCATTGGGGGCTGTACATGGCCATCCCCCTGTTTCCCGTCTACTGGGTGCGCACGCTGGGGGCATCGGATGCCTTCGTCAGCCTCATCTTCACCTTGATGAGCGGGACCTCGGTGGTCTCAGCGCTCTTCATGGATCGCATGCTGCAGCGCTGGGGCAATCGCAAGGTGCTGGCGTTCAGCATGTTGGGGATCTCCTTGTATCCTACATTGACGGCCATGACGCACTCATTGCCACCGCTGTTGGGCATTGCTGTGCTGGGCGGGCTATTCGCAGCAGGCATGAACATCTCCCTCTATAACGCGCTGATTCAGGTCGCCCCCGACGCGGATCGGGCGCGGTTCATCGCCATCTTCTCCGTGTTGGTTAACATCGCCATCTTCGCCGCGCCGCTCACCGGCTCCTGGCTCGCGGGCCTGGTGGGGATCCCGGTCGTCCTCTTCATCGCCGGGGGGATTCGTGCCCTGGCCGGTCTGATGCTGCTCTGGCACCGCAGCGCGTATTGAGGACATCCGGTTCGAGATGATAAAGATAAAGGCGCGGCGGGATCGCGAGCCCATGAAGGTGAAGGGGTTGAGGACATATGGCTCGGAGATCGCGACGGAGAGGAAGTCGCTTAGCGAGAACGGAAGATCTCCTGCCGCCTGATTGGGACACGGCCGAGCTGGAGATCGAGACTCGTGGCATGGTCTTCCTGATTCACACCCGGGTGGGCGTGTTCTCCTGGGAGCGGCTGGATTTCGGCGCCCGGATCCTGCTCGACGTGATGGAGATCCATCCGGGGGAGCGGGTGTTGGACCTGGGATGCGGCTATGGCGTGCTGGGGATCGTCGCCGCGCGATTGGCGGGGCCGACCGGGCATGTGGATCTGGTAGACTGCAACGTGGTTGCGACGAGGCTAGCGGAGGAGAACCTAGCCATCAACGGCATCGCCAACGCGCGCGTCCTCATCAGCGATTGCGCTCAGGCGGTCGCCGACCAGAGGTACGATGTGGTGCTCAGCAACCTACCGGTGAACGCCGGGAAGCAGGTCGTCGCGCAGTTCCTGGTCGATGCGCACCGGCTGTTGCGCCCCGGGGGGCGCTTTTATTTCGCCGGTCCCAAAGCTGGGGGGATCCAGACATGGATCAAGCGAGCGGCGAACCTCTTCGGCCACGCGGAGACGCTGGAGATCGAGAAGGGATATCGAGCGGCTTTGGCCTTGCGAGGAGAGGGGCCACCAGCGGAGCCGGATGAGAACTATTTCCGCTACCGCCCCATCACCGTGGAGATCGGCGATCAGAAGTTAGAGCTGATCAGCAAACCGGGCATCTTCTCCTGGGATCGGCTGGACGAGGGCACGCGCCTGTTGCTGGAGCATTTTCAGGTGGAGCCGAGAGATGTCGTGCTGGACGTAGGGTGCGGGTACGGGGTGATCGGCATCGTCGCGGCCATGCGCGCGCCGCAAGGCCGCGTGTACATGGTGGACAGCAACATCATCGCGGTGGAGGCGGCGCGTCGCAGTGTAGCCCATAATCAGCTCAGCAACGTCGAGGTGATCCTGGGGGACGGACCGGCAGCCATCCGGGATGTGCTATGCGATGTCGTCGCCACCAATCCGCCGTTTCATGCCGGCCGCGACATCGACTATAGCATCGCGCACCGCTTCATTCAGCAGGCACGTCCCCGGTTGAAGCGCGGTGGGCGATTTTACCTGGTCTGCAATCAATTCATCCCCTACGAGCGGATCATCGAGCGCGAATTCGGGCGATGTGAGGTCATCGCCCGGACGCGCGGGTTCAAGCTGCTACTGGCCCGCGGGTAGACGCCAGTGGGGATCCAGGGGTCTCCAGGAGCGACATGCTTGCTCGATCATGCCTTTCTTACCACAGGGATGCTGAGGTGCAGAGAGCCCCCTTTTTCTCCCTTCTCTGCGTTCTCTGTGTCTCAGCGGTGAGATGTAGGTAATCACTGCGGCGATTCCTTTGTCCACCAGTGGCGATTCGGTTATAATAGGCATAGTTAACGGGCGGTCGCGAGGCCGCCCGATCTTATGGTAAGGGAGTTCGCCGTGTTCCGGAAGTTGTTCAGCTCAGGAGAAAAACAGTCCGAGAGCCAGAAGATCGAACGGAGCCTGTCCAAGACGCGTCAGGGGTTCTTCGGGCGCATCGGATCCCTGTTCCAGGCCAATGAGATCACCGAGGATCTGTGGGAGGAGCTGGAAGCGCTGTTGGTCCAGGCCGATGTAGGTGTCAACACAACGCTTAAGCTGGTGGAGCGGGTTCGAGAGCGCGTGGACCGCGAGGGGGTTAAGCGCACTCAGGATGCCTACACCATCCTGAAGGAGGAGATGATCGCCCTCTTCGGGGATCCGCCGCCCATGACCATCGACGAGCCACGCTTGTTGACGGTCGTGCTGGTCGTGGGCGTGAACGGCTCGGGCAAGACGACGACCATCGCCAAGCTGGCGCATTATTACAAACAACGCGGCCGAAAGGTGGTGCTGGCGGCGGCCGACACTTTCCGCGCGGCGGCCATCGACCAGCTCAAGATCTGGGGAGAGCGCGCTGGCGTAGACGTGATCGCTCAGGCGCCGGGCGCGGATCCCGGCGCGGTGGTGTACGACGCCATCCGGGCCAGCCAGGAGTCTCGTCAGGCTGATCTCCTGATCGTGGATACAGCTGGACGGCTGCACACGAAGTATAATCTCATGAAGGAGCTGGAGAAGATTCGTCGGGTGGCCGCCAAGCAGGTCCACCGGGCTCCCCATGAGACGTTCCTGATCCTGGACGCGACGACGGGACAGAACGCGCTGGCCCAGGCGCGACACTTCAAAGAGTCGGCCGGCGTGACAGGGGTGATCCTAACTAAGCTCGACAGCACAGCCAAGGGCGGCGTCATCCTAGCTATCCAGCAAGAGCTGGGCGTGCCCGTCCGATTCGTGGGCACGGGCGAAGGGTTGGATGATCTGGTGGAGTTCGATCCCATGGCCTTCGTGGAAGGTCTGTTCGCCAACGGACAGGTCGCCTGAGGGTCGTTCAGGCGTCACTTTGTGATGCATCATTCATTGGTGAGGAGAAGTGTTAAGGAGGGAGTATTGTGGAAGCGCTGAGGGAGAAATTAGCGGAGTTAGAGGATCGCATTCAGAATATACGGAGGCGTCTTTGACATCCCTGAGAAGGAGAAGCAACTCGCGGATCTGGAGAAGCGCTCCGCGGAGCCAGGCTTCTGGGATGATCCCGAGGCCGCCCAGCGCGCGATGCAGACGCTAGCCGCGCTCCGCGAGGAGGTGGAGTTGTGGAATCGGCTGGCGCAGCGGGTTGAGGACGCGAAGGGGCTGTTGGAGCTGGCGACCGAGGAAGAGGATTCAGAGATCGTAGCGGAGATCGAGCAGGAGGCCGAGGCGATCGCTCGGGAGCTAGATCAGCAGGAGTTCCGGCTAGCCTTCTCTGGGGAGCACGACCGCGACGATGCCATCCTGGCGATCCACGCCGGGGCTGGCGGCACCGAGGCCCAGGATTGGGCGGAGATGTTGTTACGCATGTACCTGCGCTGGGCTGAGCATCACGGTTACGAGACGGAGATCGTCGATCGTACCGAGGGCGAGGAGGCCGGGATCAAGAGCGTGTATGTGGAAGTGCGCGGGCCTTATGCTTATGGCTATCTCAAATCAGAGCGAGGGGTGCATCGCCTGGTGCGACTCTCTCCCTTCGACGCGGCTAACCGCCGTCACACCTCCTTCGCTCTGGTGGAGGTAATGCCCATCCTGGACGATGACATCGAGATAGAGATCCGGCCGGAAGATCTGCGCATCGACGTCTTCCGCGCAGCGGGCGCGGGCGGCCAGAACGTCCAGAAGAACGCGACGGCCGTGCGGATCACGCATATCCCCACAGGTATCGTCGTCACCTGCCAGAACGAGCGTTCGCAGTTGCAGAACAAGCAGGCAGCCTTGCGGGTGCTGCGCGGCAAGCTATATGAGCTGGAGAGGCAGAAGCGGGAGGCGGAGGCTGCCGCGTTGAAAGGGGAGCATGTAGAGGCTGGATGGGGTAACCAGATCCGGTCCTATGTCCTGCACCCCTATCAGATGGTCAAGGACCTCCGTACAGGCGTGGAGACGGGGAACGTCCAGGCCGTGTTAGACGGCGAGCTGGACCCGTTCATGGAGGCATGGCTGAAAAGCCAGGTGGGGAGCAACGGCCATCGGGCCGGGCAGGCCTCGCGTGAGAAACAGAACTGAAGGAAGAAGAGCCATGCGGACCGCGGTTAATGTAGATCATCACGACGCACCAAACCACGGTCCGCATGGCTCTCTCAGACAAAGAGCCTTGCGCTCGCTGGTGGGCGAGAAGGGCCTCTAGCCCGCTGTGGAGTAAGAGAGGCTTCTCATCCCCCTAACCGGTCTGGAGTCTTTCGCCGATGGCTCGGATACCATGACCCAGAGCATCGAGGATAGTTCCGAGGAACCCGCCCGGCCTAGATCCTCAACAAGCCGTTGCCAGGAGGCATTGACCTCATACCTTCGGGTCATAAGCACCTCGTCAGCCACATTAACAAGCGGCCCAAGAGGCTGCGACGCCGCACGGTAAGGCATACCATCCACCGTCGGAGATGAGGTAAAGCGTTACCTGCCGGGTTCCCATCGTCCAGAGGGGCATCACTCGCAACCGCATACCGTTTCTCCAGGACGCGCAAGGGGCCGGAACCGCCCTATGCAGCTATAGGCCGTCGATGTGAGAAGAATGCTGACAGGCGCATCTCGATTCATCTAAGTCTAGCACATATGTTCACAACGTGTCAACCTGCTCAGAGAGAAGATTTCAACCCGGATCCATCCTCCGCCCATCTGGAACCTACAGGCCGAAGGATAGCGCCAATGGGGCATTGATGACTCCGCTTTTGGTGTGATAATGTATTGTAGCAAGGAAAACTTCACAGCAGAGCAGAGGTGAAGGTAGTTCATGAGCGTATTTTCCCCCATCGAAGAAGCCGGATCTGCGCGGAGAGTGCTACCTCTTCGTCTCCCTTTCTCGCCACCGCAGCAACTACCACTCCTCGGCCTCATGGTCGCATATGTGCTCCTCTTCGTTCCTCTCTACCAGCTCATAGGGGCCATGGCGACGGCCCTTGCCATCCTCCCTGTGATCCTGGCGGGCGCACAATTCGGCTTCCGAGCCGGGCTGGTAGCAGGCCTCTTGAGCTTTCCCCTAAACATCTTGCTGCTGCTCCTTGCAGGACAGGACGCGGTAGCCGCGATGGCCCATCCCGGTGGGATATTTGGGCACCTGATCCTCGTGTTCTGCGGCGCTGCGATCGGGCGGCTCCATGACCTACATGAGAGGGTAAGAGAGGAGCTCATTGAACGAAAAAGGGTAGAAGAAAGGTTAGAGGAGAGTGAATCCCGCTTCCGCATATTCAGCGAGGAGGCCTTGACTGGCGTATACCTGATCCAGGACGGCAAGTTCCGCTATGTCAACCCAGCATTGGCCCGAATCTTTAACTATACCACCGACGAATTGATTGACAAGCTGGGGCCTCTCGACCTCACCCACCCTAAGGATCGTCCCTTCGTCACTCACAACATCCGCCGCCGCCTCGAGGGAGAAGTGGACTCCATCCACTACACTTTCCGCGGGTTGCGTAAGGACGGCTC
>DUEN01000217.1 GCA_011176545.1 Caldilineae bacterium
GACGTATCCGATCGCCGTTGGCCCCTCCAGGAACTCCTCCGGCATGGACTTCCCCGCTTCGCTCAGGGCCCGCCGGAACAGGGTATTCTTGACCACCTGGAACACCGCGTCATGCGGCGCCAGCGAGCTGCGCAGCTCCTGCATCTGCTTCACGGTCAGCCCGCGGTAATCCGTGACGATCAACATCTCAGCCCGGTTAAGCTTCTCCAGGTAGTCCGCCACCAACTGCCGCTTCTTCTCTTTCGTGATCGCCAAAAGCCCTCACCTCCTCTATTGAATTCAGTAGGGAACAAAAAAGCCTTCGTGCCGCCGAGACACGAAGGCCAGGAGACGCGACAGGACATATCACATCTCTTACGCTTCGCCTCGGCAGGCCCCGAACGGGATTAAGCGCAACGCACCTGCTGTCTTCAGCGGACTATTCCGTTGACAAGGTACCGTCAGCTCACGCGCATGGCCGCCAGTTCCATGGGATCGAGCTTGATGCTGGGCGACATGGTGGCCGTCAGGTAAGCCTTACGAATATAGGTCCCCTTGGCCGCGGCGGGACGGGCCCGATTGATGGCGTCCACCATGGTGGCCAGGTTCTCTAACAGATGCTCCTTGGGGAAGCTCACCTTGCCAATGGGTACGTGGATGTTCCCCGTGCGGTCCACCCGGTACTCCACACGCCCCAACCGGGCCTCACGGATCACCCGCGGCAGGTCATCCGGCTGGACGACCGTGTCCGTTCGCGGGCTGGGCATCAGGCCGCGCGGCCCCAAGATCCGTCCCAGACGCCCAACCTTGCCCATCACCTGCGGCACGGCGATAGCGATGTCGAAATCCAGCCACCCGTTTTGGATCTTCTGGATCAGCTCATCCGTGCCCACGTAGTCGGCGCCAGCCTCCTCGGCGATGTGAGCCGCCTCTCCCTCGGCGAAGACGAGGATGCGCGTCTGCTTGCCGGTCCCGTGGGGCAACACGACCACGCCTCGTACCTGCTGATCGGCATGGCGCGGGTCAACCCCCAAACGCAGATGCAGCTCGACCGTGCCATCGAACTTCGTGTACGAGATCTTCTTTAACAGCTCGATCGCTTCCTCTGGCGAATAAAGGCGATCCCGATCGACCAGGGCCGCCGCCTCTCGATACTTCTTACCATGCTTGGGCATGACTCCCTCTCCTTGGTGGTTTTAGCGGAGGGGTCAACCTCCTCCCACGGCCGGAGGCCGCGTTAATCCTCGACGACTTCGATCCCCATGCTGCGAGCGCTGCCTTCGATCATGCGCATGGCAGCCTCGATATCCTTAGCGTTCAAATCCTTCATCTTCATCTCCGCGATCTCGCGGATCTGAGATCGCGTGACCTTTCCCACCTTCTGGCGATTCGGCTCCGAGGAGCCCTTCTCGATGCCCGCCGCCTTCTTCAACAGATCGGCGGCTGGCGGCGTCTTTAGGACGAAGGTAAACGACTGATCCTGATAGATGGTGATCTCCACCGGGACGATGTTGCCGGCCATCGAGGCCGTGCGGGCATTGTACTCTTTGCAAAAGGCCATGATGTTCACGCCATGCTGGCCCAAGGCCGGCCCCACCGGCGGCGCCGGATTCGCCTTGCCCGCTGGAATTTGCAGCTTAATGACCGCTTTCACCTTCTTCGCCATCGGTAATCTCCAAGTACGAGAGTCTGAACCACCTATCCAACCGCAAAGGGCACAAAGGCAACTCAAAAGTTCCATCTAAACATTTTGAAACCTTCGCTCATACTGGAATAGACAGTACAACCCTCTGTAGGGGCAACCGGCCGGTCACCCCTACATCTTGTAAAAGCAACACATGCGTTGTCCATATATCTCTGTCGTGTATGCCAATATGAGCGTGAAATCTTAGCATTCTCTGCGCTCTTTGCGATTCCTCCCACCCAAATGTCCACAGACGAGAACTTACTGCTTCTCAAGCTGCAGGAAGTCCACCTCTACGGGCGTCTCGCGGTTGAAGAAGGACACCAAAACCCGCGCTTTCCCCTTCTCGGGGTAGACCTCATCGACGATGCCGTGGAAATCCGCGAATGGCCCCTCGGTGATGCGCACCCGATCGCCCGGGCGGACACTCACGTCGATCTTGGGCTCCTCCTCCTCGATGCGCTTCATGATGCGCTCGACTTCTTCCGGCTCCAACGGCGTGGGCTTATTCCCAACGCCGACAAAGCCGGTCACGCCCGGCGTATTGCGCACCACATACCAGGAGTCCTCATCCATGACCATCTCGACGAGGATGTAGCCGGGGAACACCCGCCGTTCGACGATGCGCCGCTGGCCATCCTTCAGCTCGATATGCTCCTCGGTGGGGACGATGACTTGAAAGATCTTGTCGCCGCCCTGGTCGCGCATGGACTCGGCGCGGTGTTCCAAGTTCCTCTTGACCTTGTTCTCCATGCCGGAATAGCTATGGATGACGTACCAGCGCGCGCGTTTACGCAGCTCCGCCCTGGGGTCGGGCTCCTCCTCGGTAGCTTCTTCCTCCCCTTCAGCGGAAGCCTCCGCGGGCTCCTCTTCAGAAGCCGACTCCTGCGCGTCGATGTCCACGGCGTCCCCTACCCCGGTGGGAGCCTCCAGCTCCTCCGCATCCTCAGCCGTTTCCTGGCGCGGGTCCAACACTTCAGCCATCATCCCTCTTTCAACCGACGATCAGGCGGAACAGAGCTGCGAAGACGTAGTCAATCGCGCCCAACAGCGCGGCCATGAAAGCCGTGACGCCCAACACGATCAACGTCAGGCGGATCGCCTCCTCTCGCGTCGGCCATGTGATCTTACGCAGCTCCGCACGCGTCTCTCGGAAATACCGAATGACTGGGTTCTCACGTTTAGCCGTGGCAGCTCTGCTCACATTTTGCTCCTAAAGGACAACCTACAGGTCGTTTACGATTTAAGACACCGCCCGGATATCCCGGAAGCGGTGTCTTCTTCAAAGCGCTCCAGGCAGGCGAGGCAGGACTCGAACCCGCAACCTGCGGTTTTGGAGACCGCTGCTCTGCCAATTGAGCTACTCGCCTGCACTATCCACCCGGCCCCCCGCCATCACTGGGTAGGCCGGATGGGATCAAACGGTTAACGCGTCTCTCGATGCAACGTATGCTTACGACAACGTGGACAGTACTTCCTCAGCTCCAGACGCTGAGGGTCATTACGCCGATTCTTGCTCGTCGTGTAGTTACGCTCCTTACACTCCGAACATGCCAATGTGATCACAGTACGAATCGCCCTTTTAGCCATCTATGTCTACCTCGCACACTCGCGAGCTTTGTTACTCGATGATCTCGGTGATGACGCCAGCACCTACCGTCCGTCCACCTTCCCGTATCGCAAACCGACTACCCGCCTCCAACGCCACCGGCACGATCAAATCCACCCGCAAATTCACATTGTCCCC
>DUEN01000218.1 GCA_011176545.1 Caldilineae bacterium
TGTACAATGGTGGGATTTCGCGGGAAGGGGATGTGTTGGACTTGGCGGTGGAGATGGGGTTGGTGGAGAAGCGAGGGGCGTTCTATTCGTATCAGGGCGAGCGGCTGGGTCAAGGCCGCGAAAACGCCAAACAGTTCCTGTGCGAGCATCCCGATGTCTGCCGAGCCATCGAGGAGGCCATACGTCAAGATGCTCAGGTGAGCTCCATACTGGTCCCCATCGGGTCCCATGACGTTGGAGGCGATGCCGATGGTGACGTCGAGGATGTGCTGATGGCCGATGTGGCCTGATCTCTCTCCTTGGATCGCAACCCAGGTATCGCGCTATGGCACAGGCGGCGTTGTAGGGCAGGTTTCTATACCTGCCCTTGTCATGTGGATCGGCTGTGGGCGGCTATGGAAACCCGCTCTACGTGGTTATGTGGGAGATGTGGCACAGTTGTCTGAATTTGCCTTTTATGGATAAAGCGAGTATTCTTTCCCAGTCGGCCTCTCCTGCGTGGTAGATCTCTTCTCGTCCTTTTGGTACGCTTTCGTCATTGTAGATCGCGAGCTTTATGGCTATACTGACTGGAGAAGAGCATTTCCCTGTTTGGCCGCAGAACGGTTCCTCCCGGCTAGGGCTTTTCGTTCAAGAGCGTGTTCGATGGCAAAGGTAGACACTCGCTGAAGGTACGGCGATCAAGTTCTCGAAGTCTTCGGCGGCTCATTGGATCGCCCCTGGCCCGGGTTGTGAAATGGGCAAGTGCGTTCCAAAGGTACCCCGTACCTTGGCCGTACAGGCTGAGAAGCGCCTTCACATCACTTCACAGCTTACGGGGCATTAAGATATGCGACAAACCTTTTACATCTTTCTACTTATCCTGGCGTTGTCCCTCGGTCCATCTGCTCATAGCGAGACCCCTTCCGGGACAGATCTTCCGCCCTCACGGCTCCCTTATCCTTCCATCGATGCGATCGTCCAGGGGACGGTGACGCGCGTCGTCAGCTATTGGAACGAGGAGAGGACGCTCATCCTCAGCCGCGCGGAGATCGCCGTGGAGGAGGTGATACAGGGGGAGGTGCATGAGCCAAACCTCTTCGTGATCTTCGAGGGGGGAGAAGTCGATGGGATCGAGCTGCGGCTCAGCCACGGTGTCCACCTCGAGGCGGGACAACGGGTGCGCCTCCGTTTACATCGTGAGGGGGTTGACGCCTACCGGGTGGCAGGTGGAGATCAAGGCGTGGAGGTGATCGACGCCGAGAGTTTCCAGCCGCCTGCCGTGCCGGAATATAGCTACAGCGGGTATCACTGGCTGCGGGAACAGATACCCGTGCCGTTTTACATCAATCCCAACACGCCGGACGTGGTTGACGAGGAGACGGCCGTCCTAGCGGCCTTCGCCACGTGGGAGAACGTCCCCTGCGCGTATATGCGCTATGTATATCGGGGCAAGACCTGGCGAACGGGCCCCGCGCTTGACGGATACAATGTCGTCTCCTGGGGACGCACCGGAGGAGCCCTGGCAGTCACCTATTACTGGTCTTTCACCCAGACCAAGGAGATGATCGAATTTGATATCGTGTTCGATGACTTCTGGCTGTGGGGTACCCATGGCGAGCCTAACCGCTTCGATGTGCGAAACATCGCGACCCACGAGGCAGGCCATACCCTGGTGTTGGATGATCTGTATGGGCCCAATGATACGGAGAAGACGATGTACGGCTACGCGGCCCTGGGTGAGGTGAAGAAGCGCACCTTGCATCCAGATGACATCGCTGGCATCTGCAGCATCTATCCCCAACCGGTGACCCCCACGCCCACGCCGACGTGGACGCCTACGGCGACGCCCACCGAGACGCCCACGCCCACATCCACGGCGACGCCTGTGCCGACGCCCAGCGCGACCCCTACGCCGACGCCGACGGAGCCCCCCACGTCCACGCCATCGGCGACCCCTACCCCCACACCAACCCCTACCGCGACACCACAACCCGTGATCGTATCTGTCTCCGATCAGGGTGGGCAGTTGATCTCACCCGATGGGAGTGTTGAGGTCGTCATCCCTTCACAGACCGTGACCGGGCCTGCGCTCCTGCAATATGAGCCTATCCTGCCCGATCCAGGCGTGACGGAAGCGGGTACCTATCTGGGGGTCAGCTTTCGATTGAGCCTGTACACCGCTGAGGGGGACTCGATCACCACCCTCCCGACTCCATACCGGATCTCGGTAACGTATGATCCTCAGCAACTCTCCGCCCTGGGACAGGGGCTCCCCGACCCGAACCTGGCCTATCGTTCGCAGGAGCGCTGGGTACGATTATTGCCCCAGCCTGATGGCCGGATCGATCCCCTCAATCACCGAGTGACCGTTTGGGCGGATCAGTTCACCGATTTCGCCCTGGTGGCTTATCCTCTGCATCGGAACTTCATGCCCAGCGTGGCCAGCCAGTGAGTAGATGAGCCGCTATGGTCTGGCAATCCCAGGCTTCTGCCTTTTCGTATACGCGCCACAGACAACAGGCAGGTATGGAAATCTGCGCTACCGCGCCACATCTCCATTTGGCTCCTAGCGAACCTTCGGTGATAATGGCACCAGGTTCATCACAACATTTTTAGGGTCTGGTGTCCGGTCATGCGTGATTTCCTTCGTCTGGTTCTTATGCTTGTAGTGCCTCTCTTCCTCATCTTCGCGGTGTTGGGGCTCGCCCTGCATCTGCGCGGCGTGTTGGCCTCGTGCCCGCCGGATTGCAAGGAGGCCGATCTACAGGAGGCCAATTTGCAGGGAGCCGATTTCCAGGGCGCGGATCTGCAGATGGCCCACATGTCTAGGGCCAATCTCAAAGAGGCGAACCTGCAGAAAGCCAACCTGTTCTTCGCCGAGCTTCAGAGCGCGCGCCTCGAGGAGGCGGATCTGAGGGGGGCATATCTGCGCGGCGCCCTGTTGCATCGAGCCAATCTCCGGGGCGCGGATCTGCGCGAGGCAGACTTGAGCGGCGCCCGGTTGCTTGAGGCCGATCTGTCCAGCGCGGATCTGCGCGGGGCTAATCTGATGTATGCCGACCTGACACGGGCGATCCTGCGCGACACAGTGCTCGATGAGAATACACAGATCGATCCCAAATGGCGCGTTATCTGGGATGTGGTCAACAGGGGAGGGAGGGGACGCGATCTGTCTGATGCGAACCTGCGCGGGGCCGGGCTGCGCGGTGTGGACCTGAGCGGAGCGAATTTACGCGGAGCTGATCTTCGAGATGCGGATCTATCCGGGGCTGATCTGACCGGGGCTGATCTTTGGAGCGCCAAATTGAAGGGGGCGATCCTCGATGATGCGACGCGTATCGATGAGAAATGGCGCCTCGTGTGGCAGGTCGTCAACCAGGTGACGCTGGGCAGGGATCTGGCCGGGACGGATCTCAGCGGCGCGTACCTGCGGGAGGTCTACCTCCGAGAAGCGAACCTACAGGGCGCGAATCTGCGTCAGACCATCCTGGTCGAGGCTGATCTGCGCCGCGCGGACCTGAGCGGCGCGGATCTGCGCGGGGCCGATCTGAGGGGGGCCAGCCTGTATCAGGCCAGCCTTCGCGGCGCGGATCTGCGCGGGGCCAATCTGACCGGGACGGAGCTACGCAGCGCGGACTTGCGTCAGGTCGTGTTGGATGATGCGACCCTCATCTCTGATAAATGGCGCCTCGTCTGGGAACTCGTCAATCAAGGGGGGGCCGGACGAGACCTACGCCAAGCGAACCTGAGCTGGGCTGATCTAGCGGGCGTGGACTTGAGCGGGGCGGATCTACAAGGGGCGATCCTGCGGGATGCGAACCTGGAGGGGACCCGGCTGGTCGAGACCAGGTTGGTCGATGCGAACTTAGAGTATGCGAACCTCCGTCAGGCTGACCTGCGGGGAGCGGATCTCCGAGGGGCTAATCTGGAACACGCGGACCTAGAGGGCGCAAATCTCCAGGGTGCCACGATGCCGGATGGAACCGTCCACGATTGATCGCTGCGTCGATCATTTCAGCAGGCGCAGCCGTTCGCCCAGGACGATGAGGAGGCTGATGAGAAGGGTGCCCAGCCCCAGCCACTGGCGGCGGACCCTGGGGGACTCAGGAGGCTGAACTGCGTCTCGGATCACCTCGCGATACCAGGGAAGTAACCCCCATGGCAGCCGATCGGTGGGGAAGAACTGGGCATCCACCGCCTCGTCCCCGTGGGCCAGGGTGCCTCCGATGGGCGTGCATACAAAGACGATGCTGTCGTGGGGGCGAAACCCTAGCCGCTGATATGTCCCCAGCTCGCGCTCGATCCGCACCTGGAGCCCCGTCTCCTCGACGACCTCTCGTATGATCGCTTCAGAAGGCGTTTCCCCCTCTTCGATCCCGCCACCAGGCAGCTCCCATACCCTCGGATCCGTGCGTTTGACCAACAGGACCTGGCCATCTCGCATGACCACGGCCTGCACGACAGTATAGCGTTTCCGTTGCTGAGTGAGGGTGGAGCGGATGTAGAAGTCCCAATAATCGGAGAGGGCTTCTACTACCTGGCGTGCTTTATCTCGGATCTTTCCCGATCTCGTGCTCATGGAGGCTATTGTACCGCCCTCTCGGGCAAACCGCCAAAAGTGCGAAAGAGAACCTCGAACTCGAACCCCGGCTTCTCCAAGAAGCCGGGGTTCTCTCTTCATCCTCTGGCGGGCAATCCCCGTGGATCCTCGTCGAATGGGGTGACGTCGCTGGTCTGCACCAGCCACGCTAGAAGTCGCGATTCCATCTCGTCCCGCACGGCCGCGTAAGCCGGTTCGTCGTAGCAATTATAAAGCTCCTGCGGATCCACTTCCAGATCGTATAACTCGCAGACGCCCGTTGGGCGGTAAACCAGCTTATGCGTCGTCGTCCGTATCATCACCGTGCGTCCCACGCTATCGGGGGAGTCCTGCTGCACCTTCCCTTTAGGGTAATAGATGTGAGCCTCATGGCGGGCGAAGGTGTCCCGCCGCGGGTCGCCCTCGAAGCAGTGAGGCTCATGGCGCGCGTAGCCACCCTCGCAGAAGACGGCGCGATCGGGGTCGCCCGCAGCACCGTGGAGCTGCGGCACGAGGCTGCGGGCGAAATGGGTATGTCGCGGCTCGATGCCAGCCAGCTCCATGACCGTCGCCATGATGTCGAACAGTTCAACGGGTTCAAACACAATATGGCCGGCCGCGCCGCCGGGCATCCGCACGATGAGCGGCACCCGGGTGATGACGTCCTCCATGGCGTTGGGCCACTTCTCCACCAATCCGTAGTCGCCCGCGTAATCGCCGTGATCGGAGAACACGAAGACAGTGGTCTCATCCTCTAGGCCGCTATCCGCCAGGGCGTCCAGCAGTTGCCCCAACAGATGATCGATGAAGCTGGTCATGCCTAGATAGATGGCGTTGATACGTCGGAAGTCGGCTTCGTCCAGCTCGTTCAGCCGTCGGCTTCGCCGGATGTGCTCGAAGTAATCCGGCTTATCGGGAAGTCCGGCGGGTCGCAACGGCGGCAGCGATTCCGGATCGACCTGATCGTGCCATGGCTCCGGCGCGCCGTAAGGTGGATGCGGGAACACTAGCGGCAGGTAGAGCAGAAACGGCCGCTGAGGCTTGCCGCGCAGGAAGTGGATAGCCGCCTGCACGTTCGCGTAATCGACATGCTCCTCCAGGGGGCCCTGGTATGGGCTCGTCAGGAAGCTGTAGTACAGCGGGTCGTCGAGATCGAAGGGGATGGGTTCCCACAGTCGGCTGCCATGGGATGTGGCCTCGGTCACGCAATCGACGAACGTATCGACTGCCAGGAGGTCGTTCTTGCCATACCATATGACGTCATAACCCGCCTGGCGCAGGTAGCGCAGCAGGTTGGGCTCGTCCGGGCGGAGCAGATGCCAGAGCGTGCGATGGCCGCGCACATGGGGATACCAGCCGGTCATCAGGCTACACCGAGAGGGCGAGCAGACGGGATGCTGCACGTGGCATTGATCGAAGCGCACGCCTTCTGCCGCCAGCGCGTCCATGTTGGGCGTGATAGCGTTCGGATGACCGTAGCATCCGACGCTCTCCGCGCGCAGTTCGTCGGGCATGAAGAAGATGAAGTTCATGGTCTCCCCTCGTCAACCGAAGTGATGATGGGGCGATGCCTCGCCCGTCTCATCATGACGTCTCCCGCAGCCCTTCCATGGGGCCCCAGGGGGCCAGAGCTACGGTGCCGTAGGGGTTGAAGATGAGCTCGTCCCCTTGCTCGGCCGCGAAGCGCCACATCCGCCGCACCAGTTCGCGCTTGATCTCCTGGTACTCTGGACGGTCGGCCACGTTGACCATCTCATGCGGGTCGCTGCGCAGATCGTACAACTCGTCGAAGTCGAAGCCGTTGTAGACGTATTTGAACTCCCGCGTCATGACGACACGTTGGGTGTAGTACAACTCCACGCCGTTGAACTGGGTGTAGAGAGTATCCCGCCAATCGGCAGGTATCTCTCCCCGCAGGAACGGGACGAGGCTGCGGCCAGTGAGCCCATCCGGCACGGGGACGCCAGCCAGCTCCAGGAAGGTAGGCGCGAAGTCGGCCAGCGTGACGAAGGCATCGATCTCGCGGCCGGGGTTGCGGATGCCTTTGGGCCAGCGCATGACGCAGGGGACGTGGTACGCCTCGCGGAACGCGGGCACGCCCTTCATATAAAGGCCGTGGGCGCCGCAGTAGTCGCCGTGGTCGGAGAGGAAGATGACCAGCGTGTCCTCGGCCTGGCCCGTCGCCTCCAGCGCGTCCAGCACCTCGCCCAGAAGGGCGTCCATCATGGTGCAGTAGGCCCAGTAATGGGCGATGGACTCCCGCACCTCGTCCTCGGTGAGCTGGCTCCAGTACTGGCGGCGCATGCGCTGGTACACCCGCGGCTTGTCCTCCAGCGAGTCGTGATAGCTCGACGGGAGGGGGACCTCAGCCGGGTTGTACATGCGGGCGAAACGTTCGGGCACGATAAAGGGATCGTGAGGGCCGACGGGGCCCACGAAGAGCACCCATGGCTCGCTTCCTTGGGCAAGCTCCGGCAGCGCGTCCACCGCGGCCTTGACCACGGCGTAATCCTGCAATCCTTCGTAGCCTTTGGGGCCGCCGTCAGGGATGGTGCCGTAGAGCTGATAATGCCCCCAGCCGGGGCGCAGGATCTGGCCGCGGCGGCGGGGGCCGGCCTCTTCAGGCTCCTGCGCCTGTCTGCGCCATTCCTCTAGCCTGCGGTGATGCTGATAGGCGCAGCCCTTGCCCGCCGTCACGATCAGCTCGTCCCAGCCGCGATCGGCGGGGCCTTCCTCGTTGCTGACGTGCCACTTCCCGCTGTAGACCAGGCGGTAGCCGGACTGACGCAGCAGCTCGGAGAAGGTGACCACGCCCGGGTTCAATCCGAAATGGATGGCCGTGGGCGTGCAGACGTTGTTGTAGACGCCGTGTCGGCTGGGGTAAAGGCCAGTCATGAAGGTGGCGCGAGAGGGACAGCAATGCGCGTAAGGGGCATACGTCTGACGAAAGAGGAGGCCCTCGCGCGCCAGACGATCTGCGTTGGGGGTCCTGCAGGGGTGACCGGGATCGACCACAGCTCCCTGCTCCTGGTCGGTCATGAAGATGAGGATGTTAGGGCGATCAGACATGATGCCTCCTTACAATCAAAACA
>DUEN01000219.1 GCA_011176545.1 Caldilineae bacterium
CGCAGGGCGGTGATGATGGCGCTCACCGGGTTCGTGTAGTTGAATATCCACGCTCTGGGTGCCACCTGGCTGACGTCGTCGGCCACGCTGGCCAGCACGGGGATGTGGCGGAAGGCGCGCATGATCCCGCCCGGCCCGATGGAGTCGGCGATGGCCATGTAGACCCCGTATTTGGCTGGGATCTCGATGTCCTTCTCCCAGGCGTCCATCCCGCCCACGGAGATGGCCGTGATCACGAAGTCGGCGCCGACCAGCGATTCCCGTTGGTTCGTCGTGCTCTCGATGGTGAGATCGGCTTCCTCCCTCTCGACTAAGATGCGGCACAGCCGGTCCATCACCTCCAGCCGATGCGAATCGATGTCCATGAGCGTGATGGTGCTGCCTGCCAGCACCTCGGAGCCGATGAACAGGCGCATGAGCTGGGGAACGAAAGTGCTGCTCCCACCGCCGATGATGGTGATCTTCGCGGGCATGATCTCCTCCCATCCGTAGATTGCTGCATCCACGTTATCTGCACTGAGGCTGACAGAGGATACGCCAGCCTCGTCGCCCTTGGAGGTATGGTAGCCCAGGTCGATGAGAATATCAAGGCGTCGCCTTCATTTCGCTCATGTCGACATACACAACAAAAGCGTAGAGGCAACAACGCATGCGTTGCTGCCTCTACGTTGCAAACAACGGGACGCAGCGCTGCTACGTCCCGCCCTTTATGCTCGGGATGCGTCTGGATATGCTTTTCGTCCTACTCCTCGAGCAACGCCCGGGCCTCTTGGAGATCCGGCGTGTCGAACCCCTCTGTAAACCAGCCGTAGACATCGGCCAACACCTGTCGTGCCTCGACCCGTTTCCCTTGCCGCTGCCACAGCCGGCTCAGACTCATGGCCGCCCGCAATTCCCACGACCTGGCCTGCTGCTGATGGGCCACGGCGATGGCCTGGCGGTAGCAACCTTCAGCCTGGGCCTCATCGGCGCCGGCTTTGAGGAGCAGGTCCCCCTGAAGTCGGCGCAGTTCCGCCTTACAGAGGCGCTCCTCGGTCCTCTCGATCAATGCCAGGGCCTCATTCAGCACGCGCAATCCCTGATCCGGCTGTCCAGCCCGCCCGTATGCCTCGGCCAGGGGGATGACCTGAAACGAACAGCCGCTCACCGCGCCCATCGCCTCCCAGGCGGCCATCCCCTGGCTCATCAGCGCGATCCCCTCCTCGACCATGCGGCTACCCTCAGGATGGATCCACCCCTGCGCGGCGTGTCCCCATCCTCGGAAGACCATCGCCCACGCCTGCATCGCCGTGATCTCCTCGCCACCCGTGAGCTGCCACAGCAGCTCCACGGATTCCTGGGCGGCCGACGCCTCGCGACGCAATAATCGCAGGCCGCAATCGGCGAAGGCCAGAGCAAAGCCCAGGGTAAAGGGGTGATCCAGCTCCCGCGCCAGCGTCATCGCCTCCCGGCTTCGCTCCAGGGCCTGATCCGGGTAGCCCAGGGCCCACAGGGTCCAGGACAGCCAGCTCAGGCAGGCCCCGCTCATATCGGGTCCGGTGAGGGCAGCTAATGAACGGTGTCCTTGGCGATCGTGCAGGGCGATCGCTTGCTCCAGATGCTCTCGGGCCGCGATGAGCTCCCCGCGGAAGAAGTGGGTTTCCCCCAAGGTCCAGTGGGCCAGCGCTATCTGCCCTGGATCCTGGGCACGTTGGACCAGGCTGAACATCTGCTCCCCCAGCTCGACGGATTTGCGGTGCTCCCCCTGGGCCCTGCTCAGGTCTGCCAGCAGGAAGAGGGCCTGCACGAGTTGATCGGCGGTGCCGATCTGCTGGCACAGCTCGAAGGCCCGGTCACAGATGTGGGCCCGCTCCGACGCGCCCCAACCTCGCGCGGCCAGCAGGGGGCCACCCAGGGCCAGTTGCAGGGCCAGCTCCTGTTCGCCTCGTGCGGGGGTGTCCGGTAGGCTCTGAAGCAGGGCTAGCCCCCGGGTGAAGAGGGCGATGGCCTCCTCATAAGCGGAGAGTCGGACCGCCCGGTTCCCTGCCTGCAACAGATAGTCCACCGCCTTGGAGAGCATCCCCGCGGCCTCGAAGTGCCGTGCCAGCTGTCCGCTGACCTCGGCCGCCTGCTGGCCGTACAGGGCCTCCAACTCTGTTCCCACTGCCTCATGCAACCGCGCCCGCTCCACCTCGTCCAGACCCCGGTACAGGTAGTGCTGGAACAGGATGTGCCGAAAGCGATAGCAGGACAGGCGCCGATCAGCGATCCGCCGGACGCGATGGGCCGTCACCAGGTGAAGCTGCTTGCTCAAGGGGCCGCTCAGGCGTCGGATGACCTCCCCCTCATCGACGCCCTGCACGCGGGCCACCACCTCAGCGGTGAACGTCTCCCCTTCCACGCTGGCTATGGCCAGCATCTGTCGCCAGTCGGCTGGCAACCGGCCGATGCGCTCAGCAATGACCGCTTCCACCCGCGCGGGCAACTCGTCCCAGTCCAGCGTCGGTGCCTGGACCCAGCAGCCCGCCTCATCCTGTACCAGGTCTCCCCGGTCCTGCAGTCCCTGTAATAATTCGATGGTGAACAGCGGGTTCCCTGCGGTGTGTTCGTGGAGGGTCTCGCGAAAACCCGTTCCCAGCCGATTGGGTTCCGTGTCCAGGAAAGCCTCCACGAACTGGCGGCCGTCGGCCTGGTTCAGATCCACCTGGACGTCTCCGAACTCACGTTGCAATTCGTTGCGAATCGGTACCAGGGAATGCCGTCCTTCCTCTCGTCCGAGGGCTGGATCTACCGGCCGATAGGCGGTGACGATCAGGATCCGATGGCCGGCCAGCCGCCGTCCCAGGTGAAAGAGCAGGCCGAGGGTGCCACCATCGGCCCACTGCAGGTCATCCAGCACCAGGATCAATGGGTACTGGCGCGCCAGGACCTGGAGCACCCGGGTGACCTGTTCGAACAGGTCCGTCTGTGATGGGTCCATCAGATCGGCCTCGGCTTCCTGGCGTTGTGTCAGCCCCTCCAACTGGGCTCGCCAGGCGGCGTTTCTGGGGGCAAAGGCCTCGGCCCGTAGTGCCAGAGCCTCCCCCGGCAGGATGCGGCCGATCAGGTGGGGTCCCTCGTTGATCAGGGTCTGCACGGCGTCGGGGAAGACGGCCCAGAGACGGCGGGCGTGTTCAGGTGTGATGGCCCCACTGGCTCGCCTGGCCTCGATATCGCCGGTGAGCATCTGCAGGATCTCCCGGAAGGGCAGATATGGGTCGCCGATGCCGGCATGAGCGTTGCATTGTCCGCTGGCCACGATCAGATCTGGATGCGTCGCCATAGCCCGCCGGGCGAATTCGCCGATCAACACGGTCTTACCGCTGCCCGCGTCGCCGGTGACGAAGGCCACCCGGCCCTGACCGGCCAGCGCCAGGTCGAGAAAACCATCCAGTTGCGCCAATTCCCGTGCCCGAGCGACGACTCGTACGCGGGTGCTGGGATGTACGGAAGTGGATGTAGACGTCGCTTCCCTACGCCGTGGCTCCTCCGCTCTCCCGCTCAGGAGGCCGTCGCGAATGCGCTCGTATAGAGCGATGGTCTCGTCCGCTGGGTCTACCCCCAGCTCTTCGGCCAGCAGGTCACGACAGGTTTGATACTGAGACAGGGCCGCGTTCCGGCGGCCGCTCGCTGCCAGCAGGTACATCAGCCGTCGATGGACTTCTTCATCCCAGGGTACCAGGGCCAATAGCTGTCGGGCGTATGGTTCGGCATCTTCGTACTCGCCGCGCGCCATGTGGATGTGGATCAGGCGATGGAGTGCGGATGCTGCCAGGCGATCGAGATATTCCTGCTTGAAAAGCAACCACTCGTCGAAGGGCGCGCTCTCTTTGAGGGAGAATCCCTCCATAAAGCGGCCCTGATACAGGGCGATCGCGGACTGCAGATCATGGATTGTTAATTCGTCCACCCGTTGGTTCGTCGATGCGCACTTCGCGAGAAGTTGTTCAAAGGCTCTGATATCCAGCCAGTGATCGCTGGCGGCGTTGAATTGGAGGGTCTCGCGGGTGATGAGCAAGAAGGGGGGCGTCGCTTGGTGATCGTGGATGGCCTGGCGCAGGTGGTAGAGGGCATAGCGCAGGTTGTTAAGAGCTTGGGAGTGAGACTGCTCAGGCCACAAAAAGCCAGCCAGCTTCTCCCGGCGATGCGGCCGATCCGTTTCCGTAGCCAGGTAGGCCAGCAAGGCCCGAACATGATCGTACTTGAAGCGGGTGACCAGCTCCCCGTCCAGCGTCACATGGAAGGCCCCCAATAAATGTATTGAGAGATGGGGCATGATGATCCTCTTCGGGAAAACGAGGCGCAACTGAAACCGCGTTCATTATACTTTGATACATACAAATAATCAAATCACCCTCTTATTCGACCGCGAGGAGACACAGTCGGGCTCAAGCTACGAAGGCCAGACAAAATCCATTTCACATGTCACCTTTATTCCACGTTCTATCCACGTTAGCCTGGTATACCATTCCCGGTGCTTAAGCCGGTGCAGCGCACTTCCAAGGTGCGTCGCACTCTAGAAGAGCAGTGCCTTAACAAGGTGACAGGAGTTCTCATGACGGACCAACGCTCACGCTATCTGGCCTACATGTTACGCCTTTGGGAAGTCCGCATCGGCAGTGAACAGACCTGGCGGGCCTCCTTGGAGAGCCCCCACACCGGGGAGCGCCATGGCTTCGCGGATCTCCAGGCACTGTTCGCCTTTCTGGAGGAGAGGACGGGTTGCCTCCCCCGTCGCCGGACGCGGTCCGGCGATCCGTCTGATCCTGCTCAGATGCGGTCCTCACACGAGCCGGAGGACCCCTAGATCCTGGCTGCGCGGATCCGGCCGATAAGAGAAGGGAGGATATCTCGTGAACTTCAGTCGTAAGCTGACGATCTGTGTGCTTTGGGCCATCATTATCACATGGTTGTTGCCCGTTGGGGCACAGGCTACGCCGCCCATCAGCGGCAACACCGTGGAGTTCACCGACAGCGGGCAGAGCCTGGGGATCTCCGCCAGTCTCGCCGTAGCATTGGGAGACTTGGATGGGGATGGTGATCTGGACGCCTTCGTCGCGGATCGTAGTAACCAGGTCAACATAGTGTGGCATAACGATGGCAGCGGTACCTTCACCGACCGGCAGGAGATAGGAAGCTCCGATAGCCGGGGGATGGCGCTGGGAGACCTGGACAGGGATGGCGACCTGGACGCCTTCGTCGCGAATTTCAGCCAGGCCAACAGAGTATGGCTTAATAACGGCGACGGCACTTTTTCCAATAGCGGGCAGAGCCTGGGAAGCTCCAAGAGCCGGGATGTGGCGCTGGGGGACATAGACGGAGACGGCGATCTGGACGCCTTCGTCGCGAATATCGGCCAAGCCAACAAGATATGGCTCAATGATGGCAACGGCGCTTTCACCAGCAGCGGACAGGCTCTGGGAGGCTCCAAGAGCCGGGCTGTAGCATTAGGAGACCTGGATGGGGATGGCGATCTGGACGCCTTTATCGCGAACTATGGTCAGATCAACCGGGTGTGGATCAACGCCAGTGGCGTCTTTACTGACAGCGGGCAAAGTCTGGGGAGTGCCAAAAGCGCAGGCGTGGCGCTAGGAGACATAGACGGCGATGGCGATCTGGATGCCTTCGTCGCAAATGATGGCCAAGCCGATAAAGTATGGCTCAATAACGGCAGCGGCGTTTTCACTGATAACGGGCAAACCCTAGGAAGCTCCGCCAGCCGGGATGTGGCGCTGGAAGATCTGGATGGTGACGGCGATCTGGACGCCTTTGTGGCGAACTATGGCCAACCCAACCGGGTATGGCTCAATAATGGCGGTACCTTCACCAGCGAGCAACCTTTGGGCACATCCGATAGTTGGGCCGCGGCACTGGGAGATCTGGACGGTGATGGGGATCTGGACGCCTTCGTCGCGAACTACAACCAGGCTGACAAGGTATGGGTCAACGGCCTTGTCCATCGTAACGCCCCTTATGGCGATACCGGGCAG
>DUEN01000022.1 GCA_011176545.1 Caldilineae bacterium
CGCTTGGAAGCCGGCCAGCGGAACTTAAACGGACGTCCTATCTTGATGTGTATGGGCGTGAGGCGACGTCGTTTGAAATTCTCATCAAAGGCCAGGGTCCCGGTCACCGCCACGGGCACGATGATGGGATCATGCCGGCGGGCGAAGAAGACCACGCCTTCTTTTCCTCGCTGTAAGCCACCCGTGCGGCTACGCGTCCCCTCCGGCGCGATGATCAGCGCCTGTCCCGCCGCCAGGAGCTGATCCGCCCAGCGCACGGCTGCCATATCCAGTGCGCCGCGATGGATAGGGATGACCTTGTACCACTTCATGAGCTGTCCCACCACGGGCCACTCGAACGCCTCCGCCTTGCTGAGAGGCACCGCATATCTCGGGATGTTCGCCACCAGCACCACCGGATCAAGCCAGTGGACGTGATTCAGAATCAGGATCAGAGGCCCCTCCGGCGGGATGTTCTCCTTCCCCTCCACCTCCACCCGGACGAACAGCCATAGGAGGAAATGCAGCACAGGATCCCAGATGCGGCGCCCTAGAGGAATTCGGAAGGTCGATCGCTCAGCCCTTCCCTTAACCCGCTCATTACTTACCGTCGTGGTCATCCGCCCCCTCCACCAGCTTTAACACATGCTTTAACACAGCATCCGCATCCATCGTCGTGGAATCGATCACGACCGCATCTGGGGCAGGACGCAGGGGTGCAGTGGCCCGCCTGGAATCGATCTCGTCCCGGCGACGCATCGACTGCAACACCTCCTCATACGACGCGGACTGACCGCGGGCCATCATCTCCTTATAGCGCCGCCGGGCCCGTTCCTCCAAGGAGGCATCCAGGTAGATCTTAAGGTCCGCGTTGGGCAACACGACGGTGCCGATGTCCCGCCCCACCATGACCACACGTCCCCCGGCCGCGATGCGCCGCTGTTGGGAGAGCAGAGCAGCCCGCACACCTGGATAGGCCGACACGGGGGAAACCCAGGCGTCCACCTCCGGCTGACGCAGGTCCCACGTCACGTCCTCGCCATCTAGCAGCACGGTGTACTGTCGGCCGTCCGCCACCGTGGGCGGTACCACGTCGATATGCACCACCTCGGCCAGCCTGGTGACCGCGGCCTCATCGTTTGGGTCCACGCCGCGACGCAAGGCCGCCAACGTCACCGCCCGGTACATCACCCCGGTATCGAAATACAGATACCCCAACGCCTCGGCCAGCCGTTGCCCCAGCGTGCTCTTGCCCGAGGCGGCTGGGCCGTCGATCGCGATCACGGATGGACGCGCCATCGTCTACTTCTTCCTCCGTCGAGTGGTCGATGAGCGAGGGCGCGACCGCTCGCCGCCGGATCTGGCGGCGGAGCCCACCTTGCGTCCTCGAGATGCTGCCTGCAGCAGCCGCAACTCCCTGGCGGTCAGCGGGCGTGATTCGCCGGGAGGCAGGTTCCCCAGGCGCAACGGTCCCAGGCCGATGCGGATCAGCCGCAACACCGGATGGCCGACCGCGCTCAACATGCGGCGGATCTCCCGCTTCTTTCCCTCCCGCAGGGTCATGCGCAGCCATGTCGTCGGTCCTTTCTCCTGAGGCATCGCCTCGCGCCACCATCGCGCCTTCAGCTCCCTGGGCCATCCCTGTACGACTTCCACCTGGGCGGGTGCGGTACGTCCCTCCTCCAGCTTCACCCCGCGCCGCAACCTCGTCAGCGTCCGCTGCTTCGGCTGCCCCCTGACGAGGACCAGATAGGTCTTGGACTGCTCATACCGGGGATGCATCAACTGGTTAGCCAGCTCGCCATCGTTGGTGAGAAGGATTAACCCCTCGCTGGCCATATCCAGACGGCCGACGGGGAACAGCCGCACGTCCTCCTGTACCAGATCACCCAGGTCGGGGCGGCCGCGGGGATCCTTCATGACGCTCAAATACCCCGCCGGCTTGTGCAATAAGATGTAGCGATACGGCTCACTCGGACGGATCCGCTCCCCATCGACCTCGATCCGATCGCGGGCCGGATCGACCTTCACCCCCAGCTCCGTGACCACCTTCCCGTTCACGGAAACCCGGCCCTGTCGAATCAACTCCTCACAGGCCCGGCGAGAGCCAATCCCCGCGCTCGCCAGCACTTTCTGTAAACGTTCCTGAACCATTTCACGGCCCCCTGAAAAACCGCCGAGACGGTGTTACACTCATTTCACGGCTCCCGCCATGTCAAAGGAACTTCAGCGATCACTTGAGGGCCGACTCGGAAGATCGCCCGGCCGGCCGGGCTCCCCGGCGTCCCATCCCCCTCGATCACGTACACCATGCGAATCAGGGGCCATTGCCAGCGAGGAAGGAACACCTCGGGCGCCGATGCGGCAGCCAACTCCCTCACCCTGCCATCGGGCCATCGCACCCGGCTCAGGTCGTTACGAGGGAGCTCAAGCCGACGCCAGCCAAAATACGTGAAGTAGTGATCGAGCAAAGCCCGACTGTCCGCGTAACGGTCGTTACTCCCCAAGACCACCGAGATCGCCCGGTGTCCTTCGCGCGTGGCCGAGGCCACCAGACACTGTCCGGCCGCGTCCGTCGTCCCTGTCTTCACCCCATCAGCGCCCGGATAGGTGGTCAGCAGCTCGTTACGATTGATCAGGAGGCGGCCTGCGACCTCCTTCCGGGGCGTCGCCACGATGCGGGCAAACAGGGGCTGGGCCAGCCCTTCTCGCGCGATGGCTAGCAGATCGGCCGCGCTGGCCACATGTCCAGGGGCGTCCAACCCATGGGGATTGACGAAATGGGTATGTTTCAGGCCCATCTCGGCCGCCCGGCGATTCATCAGCTCCACGAAGGCCTCCGGCGATCCCGCCACGTGATAGGCCAGGGCCATGGCGGCGTCGTTGCCCGAGACCATCAGCAAGCCATACAGCAGATCCTGCACCGTGAGCTGCTCGCCAGCGCGCAGCCCCATGCTCGCGTTGCCTATGAGGGCCTCGGCGGGCACGATCACTATCTCGTCTGGCCGCGCCCGTTCCAGCGTGACCAACGCGGTCATCATCTTGGTCGTGCTCGCCGGAGGCAGCGGCTGGTCGGCATTATGCTGAAGCAGGATCTCGCCCGTCTCCCCGTCGGCCAACAACGCCGCCCGGGCGGACAGGGGCGGCATTCTCCAGGTGGCCGCCAACAGGCGCACCTGATCGGGATACAGCCGCCAGGCCGGAGGGGTCCCCCCGCTGGTCAGGACAGGTGGCCCAAAGCCGACCAGGGCCCACGCTAAGCAAAGGATCAGCCAGACCAGCAGGCGGCTGCCTTGACGCCGCACCCCAGCGGCGGTAAAATGCATCTGAAAGCGCGAACGGGAGGATTGGCTCATGCCGATGTATGAGTATTACTGCACGGAGTGTCAAGCAACGTTTGAAATGTTACGGCCGTTCAGCCAGGCCGATGAACCTGTCGAGTGTCCTTCATGTCATGGAGTTACAACACAGCGACTTATCTCTCGATTCGCTGCGATCAGCCAGGATGGAGGGGGAACTCGAATGATCGCCGGGTCAAGTAACGGCTGCAGCGCGTGCAGCTCACATGCCTGCAGCACATGCGGTGTTCGCTGACAGCCCCTCCATACAGGGTTGGCCTCCGTTAGCAAGAGAGACGGTCACGGGAGCGCTCCCGTGACCGTCTTGTTTTCTACCTTAAAGCCCACCGCGAGCCGCCATGCACTCAGTCCGATGTCACCTGGTCCACCGTAGGTGTCGGCCTGATCGTGATCTCGAACACCTGCCCGTTGTCGATCAGGCCCGCCTCCCCCGGGACGCTCTGAATCTGGACCTCCAGGATATAACGCATGCGTAAGGGAACGGCCGTCATCCGATCAAAGGGCACGACAACGATCTCACCCGGAGAGATCGTGTCGAGGAGCGCGGTGGACTCGGCGAGAAGGATGCGGTCACCGGGGGGCGCGTCGCCATCGAACAAGCGCGCCACGATCGGGACCTGCCGCTCCACATTGTGGCCGTTATTCTGCACGGCCACAATTAAGGTCACACCTCGCCCAATGGCCCATTCCAGGTGATCCAGTGGGGGGTCGAAGTCAATGGCCACGAGGGTGAGGTCGTGAGGCGTGGCCTGTCGCGTTGCGGTGGCCTGCCATGCGTTCGTGATGGTAGGGCGCGAAGTTACCTGGACATCGGACTGGCACCCTACGATCAGCAAAGCTACGGCGGCCAGGAAAACCCACTTGCGCCGTATAGGGACCTTCTTTTGACGTTTCATACGCGCGGCATGATACTGTACCACTGCCGGTTTGTCAAATAAACCCGATGGGCGCATCCCCCCTCAATACCGCCCGAATTCGTACGCAGCCTCTAGCATGGCCACGACGTTCTCTGGCGGCACGTCCGCCATCACGTTATGCACCTGGTTCCACACGTATCCTCCACCGGGCATGAAGATCTCCAGCCGGCGACGCACGTCGTCCCGCACCTCTTGGGGCGTGCCGTGGGGCAGGATATGTTGCGTGTCGCAGCCTCCGCCCCAAAAGGTGAGGTCCCGCCCGAACTCCCGCTTGAGCTTCTCGGGTTCCATGCCCTGGGCACTAGTCTGAACCGGGTTGAGGATCTCCACCCCGGCCTCGATCAGATCCGGGATCAGCTCGTAGATGCCGCCGCAGGAGTGGAGAAAGATGTGAGCCCCGCTTAGCTGCTTGGCATACTCATACAGCCGCTTGTGGCGCGGCAGGAACAGTTCACGATATGTCTCCGGCGACATCTGCGGCCCGATCTGCATGCCCAGATCGTCGCCGACGACCAGGATCTGCACGTACCCCCGCACTTTGGGCAGCAGGTGGCTCAACATCTCCATGTGCACTTCCGTGAGGCGGTCCAGGAACCGCGCCAGCTTGCGTTTCTCGGCCGCCATATAGATATAGGTGTTCTCCATGCCGAAGAGCCACTGGCACCACTCGAACAGGTTGCAGCCGACGGAGAGGGAGATGGCATAGTCCGTCGTCTCGTAGAGACGGCGGGCTATCCGGCCGATCTCCTCCAGCCGTTCGTCGGTGAGGGGCTGATCGAACGGCGGGGCGGGCAACGCGGCCCAGATCACCTGGTTCATCTTCTCTTCCAGCGGCTCGTAGTTGTTGAGGCCGTCGGGGCCAGCCAATGGCCAGTACGCCTGGTCGATGTACAGCGAGCCCTTAGGCTGCCTGCCGATGATCGTGCCCGAGGCATCTCGGATGATCAGATCGCCATCTTGATGTTCCGGTTGGAACCACTTGGGCACGGCCGCGGGCGAACCATCGGGCAGCGTCCATGACCTCCAGTGCTCCGGGCCGGTAAACGCCCGCCCCAGATCGATCACGTCCACGTGAAAGCGGTCCAGGAACCAGTCCTCGGGCTGGGCCAGCTGCTGGATCAGATCATACATGAAGGTCGGCCCCTCATCGACGCCAAGATACTGCTTAAGCCGGTTGTAGGCGATGGCCATGAGGCCGGTGGAGCGCATGGATCCCTGGTCGATGGGGACGCGATCCGGCTCCTTGTGAGCGATCGCTGCCAGAACCCGTTCTCTGGCGTTCATGTTTCTCCTCCTCCCTTCGTTGGAATAGCCAATACAATCCTCTTGTACCTCCCGGAGAGGCGAAGTGAAGACATTTTACCACACGACCATCGCGAGGGAGATATCCTAGGGTTCACCACCAACACGTCCCGCCCTTTGGCGGTCCCGGATAGCCGTGCTACAATGATCCAGCGGCAAAGGAACATGAAGGAACCGCGAAGGACGCAAAGAGCGCCAAGGTTTTAAAAAAGAATGTAGGAGCGCACGGCCGTGTGCCCTGCGAGAGGATGCGTTGCTTACGTTTGCGGCTCGGCGCCGCATGAATGACGGCACCCGGGAGCCTTTTCCTAGGCGGCGGGATTTATCCGCCGCCGACTGCATGTCGGCAGAAGCATCAACACGCATGAGGGAGACCTTCTGATGTCAGATGGGATCTTTTTTGATTCCCTTTGCGTCCTTTGTGCTCTTTGCAGTTAGAGATAGTAAGTCGTCCAAAGTCTTATGAACGAAGGCGGATCAAATTTTCCCCCGAGAGGTCGTCCGTTCTCGTGGTGTATTTTATTGAAGGAGGCGGGTGTTGAAGCTGCATGAGTATCAGTCAAAGCGCATCTTCGCTCAGCACGGGATCCCTATCCCGCGCGGCGAGGTGGCGGTAACCCCGGCTGAGGCGCGCGATATCGCCGCCCGGCTGGGCACCCCCGTCATCATCAAGGCCCAGGTCCTGGTGGGAGGACGCGGGAAGGCAGGGGGCATCATCCCGGCCGACACCCCCAACGACGCCGAGCTGGCGGCCGCGCGGATTTTATGTACCTTTCTGAAAGGGTTGCTCGTCCGAAGGGTGTTGGTGGAAGAAGCTATTCACGTACAGGATGAAATATATCTAGGGATCACGCTGGATCGAGCCCGACGACGCGTCGTCATGATCGCCTCCGCGGCCGGGGGCATCGATATCGAAGAGGTCGCCCGCGAGACCCCCGAAAAGATCGTGCGTGCAGTGATCGATCCCTTCCTGGGGCTGAGGGAGTACCAGGCCCGCTCCCTGGCCTATAGCATCGGATTGCAGCGAGAGATGGTCCGTGACTTCGCGAGCATCGCGATGGCTCTCTATCAAACCTACATCACGTGCGATGCCTCGCTGGCGGAGATCAACCCCCTGGCCATCACGGAAGGGGGGAGATTGATCGCCGTGGATGGCAAGATGGTCATCGATGATAACGCGCTCTTTCGACATCCCGACCTGGCGGAACTGCGCGATCCGGACGATGAGACGCCCGAGGAGCGAGAGGCTCGACTGTATGGGCTGAGCTACGTGAAGCTCGACGGGGAGATCGGCTGTATGGTGAACGGCGCCGGGCTGGCCATGGCGACGATGGATCTCACGGAGTTGTATGGTGGGTCCCCGGCCAACTTCCTGGATATCGGCGGGGGAGCCCAGGCGGATAAGGTCGCCGCGGCCTTGCGCATCATCCTATCCGACCCCAACGTTAAGGCCGTGCTCGTCAACATCTTCGGAGGCATCACCCGGTGTGACGAGGTCGCTCACGGGATCCTGGAGGCGATCGAGGAGATCGGTGGCATCAAGGTCCCCATGGTGGTGCGGCTGGTCGGCACCAATGAAGAGGAAGGGCGACGCATCCTGTCCGACGCGCAGCTGATCACGGCGACGTCCCTGCCTGAGGCGGCTCAGAAAGCCGTCGCAGCGGCCCAGGGGGAGGTAGTGGTATGAGCATCCTGGTGGATCAAGAGACACGATTGCTGGTTCAGGGGATCACGGGAAGGGAAGGGCGATTTCACACCCGACAGATGATCGAATACGGGACGAAGGTCGTCGCTGGCGTCACCCCTGGCAAAGGTGGCGAGTGGGTTGATGGCGTCCCCGTCTTCGACACGGTGCAGGACGCTGTGGAGGCCACGGACGCCAACACGTCGATCATCTATGTGCCGGCGCGCTTCGCCCCCGACGCCATCCTGGAGGCAGCGGACGCCGGGATCCAGCTCATCGTCTGCATCACCGAGGGGATCCCCATCCTGGATATGGTCAGGGTCAAAGCCTATCTAGACCAGTTGAACGTGCGCCTGATCGGCCCCAACTGTCCCGGCCTGATCACGCCGGGCGAGGCCAAGGTGGGCATCATGCCGGGCCATATCCACATCCCGGGTTCCATAGGAGTTGTCTCCCGCTCGGGAACCCTGACGTACGAGGTGGTCTACGCGCTGACGGAGCGCGGGCTGGGCCAGTCGACGGCGATCGGCATCGGCGGCGATCCCATCATCGGCACGGATTTCGTCGATGTCCTGCGGCTGTTCGAGGAGGACCCCGGCACGGAGCAGGTCGTGTTGATCGGCGAGATCGGAGGTACCGATGAGGAGCGCGCGGCCAAGTTCATCGCGGAGTACATGAGCAAGCCGGTGACCGCGTTCATCGCCGGGCGGACGGCACCACCCGGCAAGCGGATGGGCCACGCCGGCGCCATCATCTCCGGCGGCACCGGCACGGCGGAGGAGAAGATCAAGGCACTGGAGGCCGCGGGCGTCCGGGTCGCGCGTCACCCCATCGAGATCGCGGAGATCGTAGCGGAACAGGTGTAGATGAACAAAGCCGTCGTTATCCCGGATCGCTGGGCTGATCGCGATACGCTGGCATACGAGGTGCTGAGCTTCGCCGCGTCGCAACGTCACCACGTCTGGCTGGTGGGCGGCGCGGTGCGGGATCGCCTGCTCCGACGTAAGACGAACGATCTGGATCTGGTGGTCGAAAAGGAGGCCGCCGCGCTGGCCCGGTCCATCGCTGACCGGTTTAACGGCGCGTTTTACCTGCTGGACGCCGATCGGGACTATGGTCGCGCCCTACTCCATGAGGCCGGAGGCGCTCGTCCACTGATCGTGGATGTGACACCAATCCAGGGGCAGACCCTGGAGGAGGATCTGCGCCACCGGGATTTCACGATCAATGCCTTGGCGGTCCGCCTCCGCTTCGACGGCTCCGGCGACCTAGTGGATCCCCTGGGGGGCATGGACGACCTGCGACAGGGTGTGCTCCGCTTGGTATCTAACGAGGCGCTGCAGGCGGATCCCATTCGCCTGCTGCGGGCCCCCCGCCTGGCCGGGGAGCTGGACTTTCGCATCGCCCCGGAGACCATACGAGCGATTCGCGAATCAGCCGGGTTATTGGCCGAAGCCTCCGCCGAGCGCGTGCGCGACGAACTGTGGCGCATGTTGGGGCGACCGGGATGCGCGCGGGCGATACGGGTCCTGGAACGCCTGGGGCTGCTGGCCGTCGCCCTGCCGGAGGCGGGCGCGCTGGTCGGGTTAGAACAGGGGCCACCACATCACTGGAACGTGTTCGAACACACGGTGCAGACGATGCAGGCGACGGACCGATTGTTGGCGTTACTCATCGGCCGCGATCGGACGCGGGACACCGTCGAGGCCGTGATGTGGGAACACCTCTCCCCCTATGAGAGGCCGCTACGCGAACACCTGTTACAGACGATCCGCGGCGGGCGCAATCGCGCTGGGTGGCTACGCTGGCTGGCCCTGACCCATGACTGGGGGAAAGCCGTCACGCGGACGGAAGAGGAGGACGGCCGCGTCCGCTTCCTGAGACACGATCGGGAGGGCAGCCATCTCGTATGGGAGCGGCTGATCGCGCTGCGCTTCAGCCGCGATGAGGCGCGGCATCTGAGCCGCATGGTGCGATATCACATGCGTCCGCTGTTTCTCACCCGGAAGGATCGGACGCCTACACCTCGGGCGATATATCGCTTCTTCAGAGATGTGGGAGACACAGGATTGGAGCTCCTGCTGTTAGGGATAGCGGACCATCGAGCCACCTATGGGCCCGAGCTTCACCTGGAGGATTGGCGAGATCACGTGGAACGCACGGTGAAGTTGATCGGCGATTGGCTGGATCGGCGTGAACAGGTGGTCCCCCCTCCCCTCGTGGACGGGGACACGCTCATCGAGGCGCTGGGGCTCTCGCCGGGGCCGGAGATCGGGCAGTTGTTGGAAGCGATCCGCGAGGCCCAGGCGGCGGGGGAGGTGCGGGATAGAGAGGAGGCGCTGGCCCTGGCGCGTCGCCTGCACGAAGAACACCAACGACAGAGGGCAGAAGGCGATGCAGATTCGAGCAGCGGCGGCGAAGGTGGCTAAGTACGCCACTAGCGAGAGCGGCGATACCCTGGAGATGATCGAGCGGCCGCACGGCGGGCTCTCCTTCGTGCTCGCGGATGGACAGCGCAGCGGCCGCGGCGCCAAGGCCATCAGTAACTTGGTAGCCCGGAAGGCGATCTCGCTGCTGGCGGAGGGCGTGAGGGATGGCGCGGCCGCCCGGGCAGCTCACGATTATCTGCGCACGTTGCGTCGCGCCCAGGTCCTGGCCTCCCTCATCATCGTCTCAGTCGATCTCGTCAGCCAGACACTGGTCGTCTCGCGCAACACCGAGTGCCCGGTGGTGGTGGTGAGGGGAAGCGAAACGCGCCTACTGGACGCCCCCAGCGAGCCCGTCGGGGTACGGGCCAAGATGAAACCCGTCATCGTCGAGCTGCCCATCCAAGCGGGTACGACGGTGGTAGCGGCCACGGATGGGGTGTGGTCGGCGGGCTCGCGGGCTCACCGGAGGCTGGATGTGCCTCAGCTCGTCGCCCAACTGTACCAGAAGTACGCGGGGGATCCGCGAGCCATGGCAGATGCCATCCTGGCGGAGACGTTGGCCCTGGATGATGGCCGCCCGCATGATGATATCAGCGTGCTGGTGGTCTCCGTCCTTCAGGGCGAGTCGCCGGATCACGCGCGGCGGCTGGAGGTAAGTTTCCCTCTGCCGCCCATCATCAAGTAGGTAGGAACGGACCTGAGATCAGCCCCTATACGAAACGGCGGGGAGCGATGCGCGTCAAGGTCGTGGGGCCGTGCGCCTCCGGCAAATCAACGCTGGTAGAGCGGCTGCGTGCGGCGGGCTACGACGCGCACCAGTGCCTGCAGGAACACTCCTATGTGCCGGACATGTGGCGACGTGTGAACCCTCCCGATGTGTTGATCTTCGTGGACGCCCGACTGGAGACGGCCATGCGCCGCCGGCCGCGCTCTGACTGGTCGCCGGAGATCTTTGCGGAACAGCGGCGCCGATTGGCCCATGCGCGGGAGCATTGTGACCTCTATCTTGCCACGGATGACCTGACGCCGGATCAGGTCTGCGAGAGGGCCCGGGCGTTCCTGGAGAGCCGTCGAGGAACCACTCAGGCGGAGCTGAACGGTGAGAAATCCCCCAATATTTGACAGAATCTGCCTTAGGCTGATATAATCGCTGTGTTTGCCCGCCCGAAGTCTCTCCAGGGCGGGCTCATCCTGCCATCAGCATCCCAAAGGCGAAGGGACTCACCACATGCGAGACCGTAACCTGACCGCACTTGTCGCTATTATCCTGTTAGCCCTGGTAGCTTTATACATCGCGCTCCCCATCGATCACCCCGATTGGTTGGTAAATCTGCTGTTCTGGCAACCCCGCGATCTGCGCAGTCTGGAGTTGAAACTCGGCCTGGACCTGCAGGGCGGGCTGGAGGTGTTGCTGGAAGCCGACCTTCCGCCTGACCAGAAGATTGATAAGGATGCCATCGATGCGGCGCGGGTCATCGTGGAGCAGCGCGTGAACGGGCTGGGCGTCACGGAGCCTCTGGTCCAGCTCCAGGGGGACCGCCGCATCATCGTGCAGTTGCCGGGGATCGAAGAGCCGGAGCAGGCCATCGCCACCATCAAGGGAACCGGATTGCTCGAGTTCGTGGAAGCCGGCGCGAGGCCGGTGCCGCGCGGCGTCAAGATCCGGACCGACTTCGCTGGCGGGGAGTCGGCTGGCGAGGAGATCTCGGCGACGGCGACGGTGACCGCCACGGGGACGATCACCTCCACCGAGGAAGTCACCGCCACGGAGGAGATCACTCCCACGGAGACGTCTCCCTTCGCCGATCGGGTGTTCCATACGGTCATGACGGGAGCGGACCTGAAGGACGCCCGCGTCGAACTGGACAACCTGGGCCGGCCGTACATCGCTTTTGAGCTGACCGATGAGGGCGCCAAGAAGTTTGAGGAGTTCACCGGCGCCAACATTGGGCGGTTCTTATGCATCACGATGGACAAGGTCGTCATCTCCTGCCCCGAGATCCGGGCCAGGATCGGGAAGCGCGGCGTTATCGAGGGCGGGCAGAAGGGATTTGAGTTGGCAGAGGCGCGCAACCTGGCCATCCAGATGCGCTATGGTGCCCTGCCAGTGCCGCTGAAGGTCGTCGATGTGCGCACCGTGGGGCCCACCCTGGGACAGGATTCTATCCAAAAGAGTATCACGGCCGGCCTGATCGGCGTGTCGGTGGTCTTGCTCTTCATGTTGACGTACTATCGTCTGCCGGGGGCGCTGGCCGATATCGCCTTGCTCACGTACGCCGTGCTCAACCTGGCGATCTATAAACTCGTCCCCATCACGCTCACACTCCCGGGCATCGCGGGCTTCCTCCTGTCCACGGGCATGGCAGTGGACGCGAACATCCTGATCTTCGAGCGGATGAAGGAGGAGCTGCGCGCAGGGCGTCCGCTGCCCATGGCGGTGGAGGCCGGGTTCAGCCGGGCGTGGACCTCGATATGGGATTCCAACCTGTCCACCATTATCACCTGTATTATCCTGGCCTGGTTCGGGTCGAACTTCGGGGCCAGCACCGTCAAAGGGTTCGCAGTCAACCTGGGCCTGGGTGTGACGATCAGCATGTTCACCGCGGTGGTGGCCACCCGGACCTTCATGCGGGCGACTCTCAGCCGGGCTGGCGACCGCCTTCGCGAGCGCCGATGGCTGCTGGGGATCTGATCCTGAATGAACGGTTAGAGGTGAGGAGGCGTCCCATTGTTTAACATCGTCGAGAAACGTGGCTGGTACTTTCTGCTCTCGGCCCTGATCATCACGCCAGGGCTCATCGCCATGATCTATTCGACCATCACGTATGGCACCCCCCTGCGTCTCAGCATCGACTTCACCGGAGGCTCCTTCTGGGAGATCCGTTTTCAGGAGCCGGTACAGCCGACTGAGGTCCGGGACATCTTCGTCGATCGGGGGTTTACTGACACTGTGGTACAGACCGTGGGCGATGGGCGCACGGTGGTCATCCGATTGAAACCAATCGACAACGAGATGAAGGTCGAGCTGCGTCAGGTATTGGAGGAGCGATTCGGCCCGATCGAGGAGCGGCAATTCCGCTCCGTGGGACCGGCGATTGGCCAGGAGGTGACGCGAGCGGCCACGGTGGCTGTCTTCGCGGCGGCGGTGGCCATCCTGGGATTCATCATCTTCGCGTTCCGCAAGGTGCCTCACCCCTTCCGCTTTGGCATCTGCGCGATCATCGCGATGATCCACGACATCCTGGTTACGGCCGGGCTCTTCTCCATCGCCGGGATCTTCCTGGGCTGGGAGGTCGATGCGCTCTTCCTCACCGCGCTGCTGACGGTGATCGGCTTCTCCGTGCAGGATACCATCGTCGTCTTCGACCGTATCCGAGAGAATGTCCCCAAGCGACGTGGGGAGCCGTTTGAGACGATCGTGAATCGGAGTCTGCTGGAGACGCTGCACCGCTCCCTGGCCACCCAGCTCAACGCCATCTTCGTGATGATCGCCATCCTGCTCTTCGGCGGCGCGACCATCAAGCAATTCATCGCCACGATGCTGGTGGGCCTGATCAGCGGCACGTATTCGTCCATCTTCAACGCGGTGCCGCTGTTGGTGGTATGGGAGAAAGGGGACATATCACGGCTGTGGGCTCGGCTGCGCGGCCGTCAGCCTGCGACGGCGTGATCCGGCTCGACACGGGCTTGCTTTACAAATCCCCCTATCTGCGCTATAATGAGACTAAGCTGGTGATCCCCACGGAGGGGCGATCTTCCAGCCCTTTTGTTTTACCGAAAATCCCCAAACTCGATACAGGGGCCTGAAGGCTATCATATAAGGCGCTTCAGGTACCCTTTTTTATCCCCGACTGCGCGAGATCTCGAACGGGAGAAAGGCGAGGCACCATGGCCGAGGAACAGGAAGTCTATCTAACGGCGGAAGGGCTGAAGAAGCTCCAGGAGGAGCTGGAATACCTGCGTAATGTCCGTCGCCCCCAAATCGCCAAGCATATCCACGACGCTAAGGCCGACGGCGACATCTCCGAAAACGCCGGCTATGATGAGGCCAAAAACGAACAGGCTTTCGTCGAGGGTCGCATCAAAACCATCGAGGCGCTGCTCCGCAAGGCCATCATTATCGAGAAATCCGAGGATACCCAGGAGGTCCGCTTAGGCTCATCCGTGACGATCCGGGAGGTGGACGGGGACGAGCTGGAGACCTACCAAATCGTGGGTTCGGCCGAGGTCGATCCCGCCCAGGGCAAGATCAGCAACGTTTCACCGCTGGGGAAGGCTCTGCTCGGCCGTCGTGTCGGCGATCAAGTGACGGTGCAGACGCCAGACGGCGTCCTCCGCTTCGAGATCGTGGAGATCTCATAGCCTATAGCCCAGCCAGCCAGATCCTTGCACGCGACCCGGCCTCGGGTCGCGTTGTCATGCCTATAAGCCGCACTTACAGGGGCGCAGCGATGCCATGCCTCATCGGCATCAAGCTAAGCTGGTATGCTCCCACATCCCTGGAAGACTCGGAGGAGCGCTGGCCCCGTAAGGGCGACCGGCCGGTCGCCCGAATAGAGACGCGCCCCACCGATAGGACGCAGTATGCTGCGCCCCTGAGATGATGAAAAGCAGTATGCCATGTGTATGATGCCTTCGATCACGCAGGAGAGCGCGATGAGCGAACCACTGACGGAACAGGAGATCGTACGGAGACAGAAACTGGAACGCCTTCGGGCGGCCGGTATCGATCCATATCCGCCGCGAGCTCACCGCACCCACACGGCGGCTGAGGCCATCGCCGCCTTCGAAGCCGGGCAGCTAAGCGAGGATCAGGCGCTCACGCTGGTCGGACGCCTGATGGCCATCCGCATCATGGGCAAGGCGTCCTTCGCCCACATCGAGGATGGAAGTGGCCGCATCCAGTTCTACATCCGTCGAGACGTGGTGGGAGATGAGGTCTACGAATTCTTCCGCCGCGATCTGGATTTAGGCGATTTCGTCGAGGTCACCGGTCCCATCTTCCGCACCCGCACCGGCGAAGTGACGCTCAAGGTCGAGAAGATCCGCCTGCTGGCCAAGGCGCTGCTTCCCCTACCCGATAAGTGGCACGGGCTGCGGGACGTGGAGACCCGATATCGACATCGTTATGTCGATCTGATGGTCAACCCCCAGGTGCGCCAGGTGTTCATCACCCGGGCGCGCATCATCCAAGCGATCCGGCGCTTCCTGGATGAGCGCGGCTTCCTGGAGGTGGAGACCCCCATCCTCCAGCCGGTATACGGCGGCGCGGCCGCGCGCCCTTTCATCACCCATCACAACCAACTCGACCAGGACCTTTACCTGCGCATCTCCTTCGAGCTCTACCTGAAGCGTCTTCTCGTAGGCGGCTACGAGAAGGTCTACGAGATCGGTCGGGACTTCCGCAACGAGGGCATCTCCTTCAAGCACAATCCTGAGTTCACCCAGCTGGAATTTTATTGGGCCTACGCCGATTACGAGAAGGTCATGGACCTGGTCGAAGAGATGGTCGTCTACGTGGTCCAGGATGTGTTGGGCAGCACGCATCTCCATTATCAGGGACATGAGATCGATCTCACGCCGCCGTGGCGGCGGGTGACGCTGCGCGAGGCCATCCGAGAGCGCACGGGCATTGATTATGTCGAGTATCCTACGGCGGAGAAGCTGGCGGCCGTCATGCGGGAGCGTGGCTATGAGCCCCAACCCAAGGCGACGTGGGGTAAGCTCGTGGATTATCTGTTAGGAAGTGAGGTGGAGCCTCACCTCATCCAGCCCACCTTCGTATTGGATTATCCTCGAGATATCTCCCCCCTGGCGAAGAAGAAGCCGGACGATCCCACCCACGTGGAGCGGTTCGAGTTCTTCGTCGGTGGTATGGAGATGGGCAACGCCTTCACGGAGCTCAACGACCCATTAGATCAGGAGCAACGGTTCCTGGAGATGCGTCGGCTGTACGCGCCGGAGGACGAGGAGGCCCATCCCCTGGATGAGGATTACCTGCTGGCCCAGCGCTATGGCATGCCTCCCAACGGGGGTTTCGGGATGGGGATCGATCGTTTCACCATGTTGCTCACCGACAAGCCCTCCATCCGGGAGGTGATCCTCTTCCCACATCTACGCAGTAAGGATTAAGAAGTGGAGCATCCACTTTACGTAGCGTTCATCTGGCACATGCATCAGCCGGATTACCGGGACCCCGTCACGGGGCTATTACGGCTGCCATGGGTGCGTCTCCACGCGGCCAAAGACTATCTACACATGGCGGAGGTGCTGAGCCAGTACCCCGACGTTCATGCCACGGTGAACTTCGCGCCCATCCTCGTCGAACAGTTGATGGCCTACACCTCCGGACGGGCGGAGGACTACATCATGTACCTCAGCCGCCAGACCGCCTGGACGGAGGAGGAGCGCGCCTACATCCGCAACCTGGGATTCAGCGCCCACCGTGAGAATATGATCCGGCCCCACCCGCCCTACTGGGATCTTCTCCAGCGCCATGAAGCGGCCCCTGACGATCTGGACGTCTTCACGGATCAGGAGTATAGGGATATCCTCGCTTGGTTCCAATTGGCGTGGACGGATCCCAATCGCCTGCAAGGGGATGAGGCGCTGCGACGGTTGGTGGAAAAAGGCCGCGGGTTCACTATCGAAGACCTGGCGCAGATCATCGACCGGCATCGGGAGATGTGCGCCCAGGTGATCCCGCTTTATCGTAAGCTGGCGGACCGCGGCCAGATCGAGCTGACCACATCACCCTACGCGCACCCCATCCTGCCGCTTCTGATCGATACCACCCATGCCCAGCGGGCCACCCCTGGGCTCCCCGTCCCGGAGCCTCCGTTCCGGGCGCCGGAGGACGCGCTGGCCCACTTGCAGATGGCTCAGGAGAAGCATGAGCGCGTCTTCGGCCATCACCCAGCCGGGTTGTGGCCCTCGGAGGGCGCCGTCTCCCAGGAGGCGGTGGAGCAGATCGCGGCCGCGGGGTTCCGCTGGCTGGCCTCCGATGAGGCCATCCTGGGGCGATGCTTGGGACGATGGTTCGAGCGCGATCTCCAGGAGGCGGTCACCACACCCGATCTGCTTTACCAGCCATACATCGTCATGATCGATAACCAGCCGGGGCCGGCTATCATCTTCCGAGATCACGCCCTATCGGATCGTATCGGTTTCACCTATCAGCATATCCCTGGCGAGCAGGCGGCTGAGGACTTGATCGTGCGGCTGCAGATCATCCGACGGCGCCTGCCCGACTCCCGCCCCCATCTGGTCCCCATCATCCTGGATGGGGAGAACTGCTGGGAGGGATACGAACACAACGGGGACATCTTCCTGCATAGCCTCTATCGCCGCCTGAGCGAGAGCCAGGACCTGCGCGCGGTCACGGTCAGCGAATATCTGGAGATGAATCCGCCGCACAACGCGCTGGCCCGGGTCACCACCGGTTCATGGATCAACGGTGACCTGACCACCTGGATGGGCGATCCCGAACACATCCGGGCCTGGTCGCTCCTGCGCGATACGCGCGCCTTCCTCGTCGATTACGAGGCGTCGCATCCTGACCTGCCCGCGGACGCCCGTGAGCGCGCCTGGCAATCGATCTACGCGGCCGAGGGGAGCGATTGGTTCTGGTGGTACTCTCAGAGGAACACATCAGATCAGGACGCCCTGTTCGACGAGCTATTCCGCAACCACCTGGCTAACGTCTATCGGGCGCTGGATCAACCCACCCCGGAGAGCTTAATGGAGCCCATCGTGGCCCGGGGGAAACGCCTGGATCAGATTCGCGTCCAACACCGGTATCTGACGCCGAAGCTTCAGGCGGATCCGGATCCCACCCGGGAGTGGCGTGAGGCACTTCACGTGCAGGCGATGGCTTCCAGCGGCGCTATGCAACAGGCCGGACACGGGCTGCGAGCGATGCGCGTCGCCTATGACGCCGATCACGTCTACATCCGGCTGGAGACCATCGAGCCGCTACAAGCACTGCGACTGGAGGTCCGAATCCGTGGCAAGGAGGGACATGAGCATCGGATCGTGTGGACGCCGGGCTCGGAGGCCGCGCTCCTGGGCGAACAGAGGCTCCACACGGCGCTGGGAGATCGCATCCTGGAGATGGCCATCCCTTTGAGCGCGGTAGGAGTAAGGCTGGGCGACCGCCTCCAGGTTCAGGGATGCGCCATGCACGATGACAGGGAGACCAACCGAGTCCCTACTCACCACCCTCTGGAACTGACGCTGACGCCGCTTGAGGAGACGCCAGACCAGCAGGCACCATGATCTCCACCGCGACATGGAGAACCCTGGCTTCTCGGGGAAGCCGGGGTTTTCTTGTCAGAGCAGTAAGTGCAGGAGACGCCCCGATCCTCACGAGAGCCACAAATTGATCAGAGCAGCCCCGGAGACATGCCTCGCCTCAATCGCCCGCCCAAGGTACAGCGATCATCTCCACGCTATGATCCCGCATGGCCTCACACGCCTGCGGATACCACGAGTCGGCACAGATGAGCACGCCCAACCTGCCCGCGGGCGTATCAAAGGCAGGCCACCAGGCATAGCCCGCGATGAGTTGCCCCGCCCCGCTCTTAAGCATATAATTGAGCTGCTGCCCAATGGGACCGTATGGCGGAGATGGTTCGACGAGAAATCGCGGCCGAGGATACGTTGCCGCTCGATGAGGTTTTCCCTACCTGACGCCGCATCCGCTGGTGCTCCGGCAGCGCAGGTGAGCTTGGCCGTATCCGGTCTAAGGAAAGCTTCGGATGGATAGGACGATTACACTGGATCAACTTAAAGAGAACCCAGTGCTGGCCTTCCCGCCCGATGCCTGGGAGGCCACCCGCCCTACGGAACGCATCGTCCGCCTGAAACGGCGGATCATGGAGACGGAGCGCCAAGTCGACATCGAGCGGGCCCGCTACGTCACGGAAAGCTACAGGCGCACCGAGGGGCTGCCGATGCCTATCCGGCGCGCTCACATGCTGCTGGACCTGGTGCGCCATATGAGTATCGCCATCCATCCGGACGAGTTGATCGTGGGCAACCGATCATTGCTCCCCCGCATGGGCGTCATCTCTCCCGAGGGCGCCGTGGATTGGCTGGACAGAGAGCTGGAGACCCTACCCACCCGCCCCCAGGACCCGTTCCAGATCCGTCCCGAACAGATCCGTGAGCTGCGAGAGGAGATCTTCCCCTACTGGCGTGGCAAGACGCTGGAGGACATCGTCGCCGCCCGGCTACCGGAGGACGTGAAACACGCCATCAAAGGGAAGGTCTTCAGCCTAAATCAGACCGACCACGCCCAGGGGCACATCCTTCCCGATGTGGAGGGCTGGCTACGGCTTGGCGTGAGCGGTCTGCGCGAGAAGGTGGAAGCCGCCCGACGCCGCCCAGAAGCCCAGACGGTGGAGCAACAGATCTTCTACGAGGCGGCCTCCATCGCCCTGCAGGCCGCCCACGAGTTTATGCTCCGCTATGCCGACCTGGCCCAGAAGCTGGCCGATCAAGAGGCCGATCGCCAGCGTCGCTGGGAGCTGATACGCATCGCCGACGCATGCCGTTGGGTCTCGGAACATCCGCCGCGGGATTTCTGGGAGGCGCTGCAACTCACCTGGTTCCTCTTCGTGCTGCTCCAGATCGAGTCGAACGCTAGCAGTTTCTCGCCCGGACGCCTCGATCAATACCTGCTGCCCTATTTGGAGCGGGACTTGGCGGACGGCCGACTGACCCTGCCACAGGCCCAGGAGCTCCTGGAGGCCCTGTGGCTCAAGTTCAACGAGGTCGTCCTGCTGCGCAGCAGCACCAGCGCCCGATACTTCGCTGGCTTCCCCATCGGCTTCAACGTCATCCTGGGCGGGCAACTGCCGGATGGGCGGGACGCGACCAACTTTCTCAGCTACATGTGTCTGCGGGCCCAGGCGGACATCCGGCTCACCCAGCCCAACCTCTCCATCCGCATCCATCGGGACAGTCCGGATGACTTCCTGATGGCCGCCTCGTACGTCATCAGCCTGGGCACCGGCATGCCCCAGGTCTTCAACGACGAGGTCATTATCCCTGGCCAGATCCGCCGAGGAGTCACTCCCGAGGACGCAATGAACTACGCCGTGGTCGGGTGCGTGGAACTCTCTACGCCGGGCAAGGCGCTGGGTTGGAGCGACGCGGCCATGTTCAACATGACGCGCGTCCTGGAGCTCACGCTGTTCGGCGGTAGGGACCCGCAGACGGGAGAGCAGATCGGGCTGGAGACCCCGCCCCTGACCGCGATGCGCTCCTTCGTCGAGCTAGAGGTCGCGTACGACCGGCAGATAGCCCGCTTCATCGACTTGATGGTGAAGGGATGCAACGTCGTCGATCAGGCCCACGCGGACGTGTATCCCTCCCCCTTCCTCTCGCTGGTCGTTCAGGACTGCATCGAGCGCGGCGTAGACGTGACCGCTGGAGGGGCGCACTACAATTTCTCGGGCGTGCAGGGCGTACAGATCGCCAACGTGGCCGATAGCCTGATCGCGGTGCGTCAGGCTGTCTTCGAGGAGAAATGGCTCACGGCGGATGAGCTGCTGACGGCGCTTCGGGAGGACTTCGCCGGACGGGAGCCACTGCGGCAGCGTCTCATCCATCGGGTGCCCAAGTACGGCAACGACGACGACCGGGTGGATGAGTTGGCGAGAAAATGGGCGGATCGCTATTGCGAGCTGGTGGCCCGGTATCCGACCATCCGAGGCGGCACCTACCAGCCCGGCTTCTACACCGTCTCCGCCCATGTGCCCATGGGGGCTAACGTGGGCGCCACCCCCGACGGCCGACATGCTGGGACGCCGCTGGCTGACGGAGGGCTCTCCCCTATGGCCGGGCGGGATCGTCAGGGCCCCACAGCCGTGCTCCGCTCCGTCGGCAAGTTGAACCTGGAGCTGGCCTCTAACGGCACCCTGCTCAACATGAAGTTCCTCCCCTCCTTCTTCCGGGGCGAGGAGGCGCTACGAAAGTTCGTCACCTTCCTCCGCGCCTTTTGCGCGTTGAAGATCCCGCACGTGCAGTTCAACGTGGTCTCCAGCGAGACGCTGCGTGAGGCTCAGGCCAAGCCGGAGGAATACCGGCACCTCGTCGTCCGGGTGGCCGGCTACAGCGCTTACTTCGTCGAGCTGGACCGAGAGCTACAAGACGAGATCATCCAGCGCACGGAGTTCGCCGGCATATGAGATACCAGGCACTTGTAAAGACTCCATCACACGATGATTACCCACAAGCGCTAATAGGAGTTTGACCACGCTTTTTCTCACCGCGGAGACGCCGAGAACGCAGAGGTCCTCTCAATTTTTCTGCACCTCCTCTGCGCCCTCTGCGCCTCCGCGGTGAGATATATAGGTAACAGCTCCATCATGGAGCAGGAGGAGCGGCCAACGTCTGTCGAGCCAGCCAGCCGCATCCCAACAGCGGGGCATCATCCCACAGCTCAGTGCAGACGATGCGCACGTGTGAAGCGACGGATTGATAACAATGGCGTGGCACGGCCCGACGCGCGGGTTCCAACAGCAGATCGCCACACCGGGCCACGCTGCTCCCGATGACGTACAGGTCGATGCTCAAGATCATGGCCATCGTGGCCACGGCGGCGCCTAGCGCCTCCCCCGCCTCGGTGAGCACCTGCATCGCCACGGGATCGCCCGCCCGGGCCTGAGCGGCCACCGTCTCCCCTGTGATTGGCTCCTCTAACGAGGGAGAAGGCTTGCCCTTCCGTTGCAGCATCCTCTGATAGCGCCGGGCCAGCCAGGGGCCGGAGATATACGTCTCGACGCATCCCCGGTTGCCACAGGTGCAGAGCTCGCCATCGGGATCCAGAGTGATGTGCCCCACCTCGCCCGCCGAGTTGTGGAGGCCACGATAGAGCCGCCCATCGGCGATGATGGCCGCCCCCACGCCCGTGCCGACCACGATGAAGACCATGCTCCGCTCGCCGCGCCCGGCCCCATAGTGAAACTCGCCCAACGCGGCCGCCTTGGCATCATGTTCCAAAGCCACGGGAACCCCCAGGCGATCGGACAGCATCCCGCGGAAGGGCACGTTCCGCCATCCCAGGTTGGGAGGATCGACGATCGTCCCTGTCGCGTGATCGACAGGTCCTGGAGTGCAGATGCCCACGGCAGCGATTCGGGAGCCGTCGGGCACTTCCCGCTGCAAGTCCGATATCTGCTGAGCAATCCGCTCCACGGCCGACTCGGGGCCGTCCTCCGCTAGGGTCGGTATGCGACGTCGCGCCACCACCCGATCAGCCGGATCGATCAACCCCAACGCGATCTTGGTCGCACCCAGATCGATGCCGACGACCCAATTTCCCATAAGTCATCCTCCACTTCCTCATGCTGAGAGGATCGTACTTCAGGGCGGGATAGGCTGTCAAGGCCGGCATGTCATCTTCCTCACAAATTGGGCCTTGCGTAAACCCACGGCTTAATGTAGAATATATTCCGGTGGCAGGATGCTGCTGTGTTCAGGACCCGCAGTGAGTCCCTGCACCGGCAGGTAGAGGATCGACTGAGTTGGCTCAGCGGCCGCTATCTGAAGTACCCCTTGGGAAGTCTTTCCCCCACTCCCATGGGATCGCCATCGGATGAGGCAGGCGCAGAACCAAACGAGGCCCAACTTTCCGCATGGTAAGTTAAACAAGGAGGGATTGAAATGAGTAGACGAGAGATCACCCGTCGAGAGTTCCTGCGTCTCTCCGCCATCCTGACAGCAGGAGTCGTGTCCGCGGCCTGTGCGCCAGGGGCTCCACCAGAGCCGACCCCTACACCGACGCCTGCACCCGAGGCGCCTGCCGCCCCCGAAGCGCCACCCACTAAATACAATGAAGCCCCCATGTTGGCCGAGCTGGTGAAGAAGGGCGAACTTCCCTCTGTGGATGAGCGACTGCCCAAGGAGCCCATGGTCATTACCCCCTTCGAGGAAATCGGACAGTACGGCGGCACCTGGCATCGTGTAGCCGTCGGCCCCCAGGATGTCGGCATCTTCGAATACCGGCTGATGTATGGGAACCTGATCCGCTGGAACAAGGACGGGACGGACTTCGTTCCCAACGTCGCCAAATCATGGGAAGCCTCCGAGGATGGGACCACCTATACCTTCCAGCTACGAGAGGGGATGAGATGGTCCGATGGGGAGCTCTTCACGGCCGACGACCTCCTGTTCTGGTATGAGGACGTCCTTTTGAATGAAGAGCTGAGCCCCACATTCCCGACCTGGCTGAAGGCGGGTGGGGAACAAGGTAAAGTGGAGAAGGTGGACGATTACACGATACGTTTCGTATTCCCCAAACCACACGGTCTGTTCCTCACCTACCTGGCTTCAGCGTACGGCACGACGATGACGGGGTACCCCAAGCACTACCTTAAGCAATTCCACCCCAAGTACACGGATCCGGATAAGCTTGACGCCTTGGCGAAAGAGGAAGGGTTCGAGTTCTGGTATCAGCTCTTCCAGGACCGCCGAAATGAGATCGCCAATACGGAATTGCCCGTCATCTTCGCCTGGCGGTTCAAGCAGATACCACCGGAGGTCCCCGTCGTCCTGGAGCGCAACCCGTACTACTGGAAAGTGGATCCCGCCGGCAACCAGCTACCCTACATTGACACCATCTCCGTAGACGTGGTCGAGAACGCGGAGGTCTTAAACCTGAAGGCGGTAGCTGGCGAAATAGACATGCAGCTGCGCCACATCCTCTTCAGCAACTACCCACTCTTCCAGGAGAACAAGGAGCAGGGCGATTACCGGATCCTACTGTGGACTCGCGGCTACATCACGGACGCCGTCATCGCGCCGAACGTGGCCCACAAGGATCCGGTGATGCGGCAGATCCTGGGCGACAAGCGGTTCCGCTGGGCGCTGTCCCTGGGCATCAACCGCCAGGAGATCATCGAGTCCGTCTACCTGGGCATGGCCGAGCCCAACCAGGTCTCACCGCTGCCCACCTCGCCCTTCTACTGGGAGGAGCAGGCCAAGAACCTGATCGAATACGACCCCGATCGGGCCAACCAGCTCCTGGACGAGATGGGGCTCACCGAGCGAGATGCGGAAGGCTACCGGCTGCGCCCGGATGGCAAGCGGCTCACCATCACCTATGAGTACGCGCCCATCTTCGGTTCCTGGGGCGATATCGGCGAGCTGCTGGCGGAGCAGTGGAAGAAGCTGGGCATTGAGCTGATCGTCAAGGAAGAGGCCCGGCCGCTGTTCTATCAGCGCAAGGCCGCCAACGAGCACGACATGGGCGTCTGGACCGGCAGCGCCGAGTTCAACCCGCTCATCGATCCACGTTGGTTCCTGCCATACACTGAGGAGTCCATCTTCGCCGTCCCGTACGCACAATGGTACATGTCAGGAGGAACGCAAGGCGAGGAACCGACGGGAGATCTGCGGAAGGTTATCGATCTGTTCGAGCAGATCAAGGCAACACCTGATCGGGATAAGCAGATCGAGCTCTTCCGCCAGATCCTGGAGCTGAACAAGGAGAACCTGTGGGTCATCGGCATCTGCACGGCGCCGCCGGAAGTGGTCATCGTCAAGAACAACTTCCGCAACGTGCCCGAGGAGGCGGTCAGCGACTGGCACCTGCTGACGCCCGGCGCCACGATGCCGGAGCAGTACTTCATCAAGCAAGGATAAGGATTCAGATATCCTGCGAAAATAGGTTCAGTGTAGGGGCGCACGGCCGTGCGCCCCTACATTCGATAAGAGGAATACGACATGTCACCGCCTGGACAGCCTCGCCAGGAGAAACGCCTACGGCTCCAGCGGATGCTGGCAGACATCGGCTTCGAGATCGACGATGCCATGCGCCGGAAGCTGGAGGATAATCGGCGTCTGCTCCAGCAGGCATGGGATCTCCAGCCCGTGGATCGGACGCCCGTCACGGCCTGGAGCCAGGTGAACGGCGCGGAAGATCCTCTCCGGCGGCGACATGATCTGGTGGAAAACGTCAAGCCCCAGCTCCTCGGCATCCTGCAGGATCTGCGCAATGGTTACGACCGGCTCGCAGGGGTCGTCAGGAACTTCAACACCACGCTCCTGGCCTCTGCCTTTGGATGCCACATCCGCATCATGGAGAACGGCCAGGACTGGGCTGAGCCCGTCATTCAAGATATCGATCAGGTGGCCTCTCTGAAAGTGCCCGATCTATCCCACGACGGGCTGCTGCCGGAGTATTTGGAGGACATCGCCATCCTGAGAGATGTCCTCCCTCCCGAAGTCACCGTGGGGAATCGCATCCTGCTTGGTCCCATCGATCACATCTATTGGCTTCGAGGGGCCAACCCGCTCTTCATCGACATGTTCGATCATCCCGACGCGGTGCATCGGATGTTCTCCGTGGTCACCGAGGCCCATATCCAGCTCCTGCACGCATCGCATGAGGCCGCCCGCTGGTCGTTCACACCCGATGAGGTTCACTTCGACACGATGGTTCATGCCGAATGCAAGGGGCTGGTCATGTTCAGCGACGATGGATCGGTGAACCTGTCGCCCGAGTTGTTCGCTGAATTCGTGGCTCCCTACAACCGCCGGTTGCTGGAGGAGTTCGGCGGTGGCCTGATCCACACGTGCGGGGCCTGCGAACACCTGCTGGAGGAATACGCCAAGCTCCCGGCCACCGGTGTTGAACTAAATCTCCGGTTGGTGAACTATGACAAGGCGCGGGAAATCCTGGAGGGCAAGGTTATCGTGACGTATGGAGGACTTATCCCCGCCGATAGCTATGAGAAGTCATTGAGGCGGACGATCGAGGAAGCCCGTCGGGGAGGGCTCATCCTCACCGGCATCCCGCCTGAGGTTCTACAGGACCTGCGAGAGCGCGAAAGGAAGATCGCCTTCGAAGGCTGGTCTCCCAGTTAAACGGTTATCCCCTCAGAGGAGGCGTACATGTGGTCGTATATCCTGCGTAGGATCTTGTTGTTGATCCCTACACTGATAGGCATCTCCATCGTCACCTTCCTGATCATCGAGCTGCCCCCAGGCGACTATCTGACGGCCTACATGGCTAACCTTGCGGCTGGTGGGGACACGGTCGATCAGGACGTGTTGGACGCCCTTAAGAAGCAGTATGGGCTGGACCTGCCATTACACATGCGCTATCTTCATTGGGCGAAAGGCGTGCTCAAAGGCGACTTCGGTATCTCCTTCGAGTGGAACAAACCCGTCAAGGATCTGATCTGGGAACGCCTGGCCCTGACGCTAGTGATCACGACCAGCACGTTGATCTTCACCTGGGTCGTCGGGTTTATCATCGGCGTCTACTCCGCCACTCACCAATACTCCATCGGCGATTATATTTTCACAGCCTTGGGATTCATCGGGCTGGGCATCCCCAACTTCATGATCGCCCTGGTGCTCCTCTGGTTCGCGTTCTCCGTGTTCAACGTCAATCTGAGCGGGCTCTTCTCTCGCGAGTTTCAGTCTGCCCCCTGGAGCATGGCTAAGGTGCTCGACCTGCTCAAGCACTTATGGGTGCCCATCATCATCCTGGGCACCAGCGGCACGGCGGGCATGATCCGCACCATGCGGGCCAACTTGCTGGATGAGCTACAGAAGCCATATGTAGAGACAGCCCGAGCGAAGGGGCTGCCGGAGACGAAGGTGATCCTTAAGTACCCTGTACGCGTGGCGCTGAACCCCTTCATCAGCACGGCGGGCTGGGCCCTCCCTGGCCTGATCTCCGGCGCCACCATTATCTCCGTCGTACTCAGCCTGCCAACCACCGGGCCACTACTCCTGCGTGCCCTGATGAATCAGGACATGTTCCTGGCCGCTACCTTCGTCATGATGCTCAGTGTGCTTACCGTGATCGGCACGTTGATCTCTGACATCCTGCTTGCCTGGTTAGATCCTCGCATCCGCTTCGGAGGAGAGTGATCATGGAAGCAGCGGTACCGGAACGAGAGACGCTGAGCGCCGCCCCGGAGCATGGCGTAGGGGTAAGGGAAGAAGAGCGCATCTACGTCGCCTCCCAGTGGCAGTTGATGTGGTGGCGGTTCCGCAAGCACAAGATGGCCCTGGTAGGTGTGGTTGTGCTTGTTATCCTGTACTTCATCACCCTGACGTGGGAGTTCCTGGCGCCGTACGACCCACATCGCTACGATGTCAAATACGCCTATGCGCCGCCTCAGCTCCCTCACTTCTTCGATGAGGAGGGATTCCACCTGCGCCCCTTCGTCTATGGGCTGAAGCCCAGCCGCGATCCCGAGACGCTGCGCATGGTGTTTGAGATCGATAAGAGCAAAAGGCTCCCCCTCTATTTCTTCGTTCATGGTGATCCCTACAAATTCTGGGGTATCTGGGAGACGGATCTGCATCTCTTCGGATTGGAGAACAATGATCAGGTGGTATTCATCCTGGGGGCGGATCGACTAGGCCGCGATGTGCTCTCCCGGATCCTGGCCGGGACGCGGATCTCTACGACCATCGGCTTAGTGGGCGTAACGGTCAGCTTCTTACTCGGCATCCTCATCGGTGGCATCTCCGGATACTACGGCGGTACGGTGGACACCGTTATCCAGCGCATCATCGAGTTCATCCGCTCCATGCCCACCATCCCGCTCTGGCTGGCCCTGAGCGCGGCCGTGCCCAAGGAATGGCCGCCGGTCAGGGTCTACTTCGCCATCACCGTCATCCTCTCCTTGATCGGGTGGACATGGCTAGCCCGCACGGTGCGCGGCCGATTCCTGGCGTTACGAGAAGAGGACTTCGTGATGGCCGCGCGGCTGGCGGGATCTAGCGAGATGCGCATCATCTGGCGCCACATGGTGCCTTCCTTCCTGAGCTACATCATCGCCGCCATCACGCTGGCCATCCCAAACATGATCCTATCGGAGACCAGCCTCAGCTTCCTAGGGCTGGGGATCCGGCCGCCAGCCATCAGTTGGGGCGTGCTGCTACAAGAGGCCCAGAATCTACGCGCCGTGGCCATGGCGCCCTGGCTCCTCATCCCCGGGCTGTTCGTCGTAGTCACAGTCCTAGCCTTCAACTTCGTCGGCGATGGACTGCGGGATGCCGCGGATCCTTACGCCCGCTGAGAAAAACTACGACGGCCTCTCAAGAGGGAGCTATCGTGAGGATCCCTGGCATTCGGTGGCGCAGACATTCTAAGGAAGGCTACGACAAGATAGGGGGCGACCTGATAGGTCGCCCCCGTGAGTACAGAGGAGCACGTTTCCAGACAACGCCTATGAAGGAGAAATGGCTTTGCATGGAATCGTCTTTTAGCATATAATATATCTACGGGCTATCCGAGGCGTTCCTGACATGGTCAGAAGATGCCATCCCCGTTGGGACGCCTTCGTTACATGCCATATGCTCATCACCGCGGATGGGCCACCCTAGGAGATGAATTCAAAGTCCGCATGGATGAACAGACATCATCGGGATTCCTGTCCAACATGGTCCAAAGCCTTTCCCACACTGTTTTGAAATATGGATTATGGTTGATCTCAGCTGCTATAACCTTTGGAGCTTTAGTGGGACTACGAGCAGCTCTGATCGATTTGGCCTTCAGGCTTCGTGTCTCCCCATGGACCCTGCGAGCCATCGACCGGTTTGGGACGGTGATATTAGGGTTGCTTTGGTTGATCTTCGTGATGGCATCCGAGGGTTACTTTGACGACGTACTGCGACACCGACGAAGAGGCGCTCGTTTAGCCCGAATCTTCATCATCGAATTGGGCGTGCTGGGCGTGGCACATGGGGCCCATCTTCTCATGACTTGACATCCCGCACAGTGAGGTAGAGATGACCAGCAACGGCAAGAGTGACCAACTCCTGCTAGAGGTCAAGGACCTGAAGAAACACTTCCCTATCCAGCGCGGTTTCTTCTCACGTACCGTAGGCTATGTCAAAGCCGTTGATGGCGTGAGCTTCTACGTGCGTGAGGGAGAGACTCTGGGGCTCGTAGGTGAATCCGGCTGTGGTAAGACCACCACCGGCCGTTGCATCCTCCGGGCACTGGATCCCACATCCGGCGAGATCTGGTTCAACGACCCCGAACTCGGCCGCGTGAACGTGCCAGAGCTCGACAAGCAGCAGTTGAAGGCCCTACGACGTAACCTGCAAATGATCTTCCAGGACCCGTATTCATCGCTGAATCCCCGCATGACGCTGCTTCAGATCGTGGGGGAGCCGCTGCTCGTCAACAACGTCGCCAAGGGGAAGGAGTTGGAAGATCGTGTGGCGGATCTACTCAGGGTGGTCGGGTTGAGGCCGGAATACATGTCTCGCTATCCCCACGCGTTCAGCGGCGGGCAACGTCAGCGCATCGGCATCGCCCGAGCCCTGGCTCTCCATCCTAAGTTCATCGTATGCGATGAGCCCGTGTCCGCGTTGGATGTCTCCGTGCAGGCGCAGATCCTCAACCTGCTTCAGGACCTACAGGAGCAATTCGGGCTGACTTATCTGTTCATCGCTCATGACCTCAGCGTCATCGAACATATCAGCGACCGCGTGGCGGTGATGTACGTGGGCAAACTTGTGGAAAGCGCCCTCACCGAAGAACTGTTCATCAACCCGCGACATCCCTACACGGAGGCGTTGCTCTCCGCCGTGCCCAAGCCCGACCCACGCATGCGCACCGAGCCCATCGTGCTGCCAGGCGATGTCGCTGATCCGGCCAACCCGCCAAGCGGTTGCTACTTCCATCCTCGATGCCGGTATAAGGTCGATCTCTGTGAACAGGAAGAACCAACGCTGCGAGAGATCTCGCCTGATCACTTCGTGAGCTGTCATCGAGCGGACGAGCTGCGTCTGCTAGGGGTGCTTGGCCCAGCGGATTCGGTTTAGTGATCTTAAGATCTCAAGCATTCTGTTCGCCTCATCCCACATAGCAATCAATACACTGAAGAGAGGAGGGTGAACATGGCGAAGAGGGAGTTTTCTCGTCGAGAGTTTCTGCGGCTTTCAGCCATCGTGACCGCTGGGGCGGTGGTCACCGCCTGCGCGCCGGGCAAGACACCGGAACCGACACCTGTGCCCACGGAGGCACCCACGCCTACTCCAGCGCCCGCGGCACCGGCCGAGGCTGCACCGCCCACCAAGTATAACGAGGCACCCATGCTGGCCGAGCTGGTCAAGAAGGGTGAGCTGCCGCCGGTAGATGAGCGCCTGCCTGAGGAACCAGGCGTGTTCCCGCTGGCAGAGGGCCAGGTCATCGGTAAGTACGGCGGCACTATGCGGCGCGGTTTCAAGGGCGTCTCCGATCGCTGGGGGCCCACCAAGATGCAGGACCATGGTCTGGTCTGGTTCGAGGCCGATCTCTCCAAGATGTGGGCCCGCATCGCTAAGTCGTGGGACGTGAACGAGGATGCGACCGAATGGACCTTCTACCTCCGCAAGGGCATGAAGTGGTCCGACGGGCATCCCTTCGACAGCGACAGCTTCAAGTACTGGTATGAGTACGTCTTCAAGAATGAGACCCTGACGCCCACGCCGCCGAGCTTGTGGTCAACGGGCTCGCCCAAGGTCCCGATGGAGATGGAGTTCCCCGATAAGTACACGGTCAAGTTCAAGTTCGCCCATCCGAATCCGATGTTCGTCCAGAAGATCGGACGCTCTGCCCCATACGAGCCTGGGCACTACATGAAGCAGTTCCACATCGACCTCACCGACGATAAGGCGGCGCTGGAGGCCAAGGTCAAGGAGGCGGGCTTCGAAACCTGGGATCAGTACTACACCGACCGCAACTGGTGGTACATGAACCCCGAAAAGCCCAGCGTGGGGCCCTGGGTGTCCAAGAACCCGCTCTCCGAAGAGCTCTTCATCATGGAGCGCAACCCCTACTTCTTCGCCGTCGATCCGGAGGGCAATCAGCTGCCGTATCTGGATAAGATCACGCACCGTCTCTTCCAGACACCTGACGTCTTCAACCTCTGGATCGTCAACGGCGAGATCGACTTCCAGGCCCGCCACGTGAGCCTCGGTGATTACACGCTCCTCAAGGAGAACGAGGAGAACGGCGACTACAAGGTCTACCGGGGCATCTGGGCCAACCACGTGGCGCTCCAGCCCAACCATACGACGAAGAACATGCGGCTGCGGGAGTTCTTCCAGAACCGCGACGTCCGCATCGCCCTCTCCGTCGCCGTCAATCGTGAGGAGATCAACGATCTGGTCTACAACGGGCTGGCGACGCCGCGTCAATACAGCCCGTTGGAGGAGTCGCCGCAATACTATCCCAAGCTCTCCAACGCCTACATCCAGTATGACCCCGATATGGCCAACCAGCTCCTGGACAAGGCCGGCTACACCGAGCGCGACAGCGAGGGCTTCCGCCTCTGGAAGGACGGCTCCGGCGAAACCCTCAGCTTCGTCATCGAGGGAACTGCGGAACCCGGGTCGCCCGATGAGGACGCCGTCCAGATGGTCATCAAGTACTTCGCCGACGTGGGCATCAAGGCCACCTACAAGCCGGTGGAGCGCTCGCTGTACGAGGAGCATTGGGCGGCCAACGAGATCGAGGCGGCCTGGTGGGGCGGCGACCGCACGGTCGTACCACTCCTGGCGCCGTGGATCTTCCTGGGCACGATGATCGATCGCCCGTGGGCCTGCGCCTGGGGCCTGTGGAAGAACAACCCGGATGATCCCAACGGCGAGAAGCCACCCGAGGGCCACTGGATCTGGAAGATCTGGGATCTGTGGGATCAAATCTCCGTGGAGCTCGATCCCGATAAGCGCAACGAGCTCTTCAAGCAGATCCTGGACATCTGGGCTGAAGAGCTGCCCATGATCGGGTACCTGGGCGAGCTGCCTCAGCTGGTCATCGTCAAGAATGGGTTCCGCAACTACCTCGAGGGCTATCCCGTGGACGACACCACGGGCGACGAGCATCTGCTCAACACAGAGCTCTACTTCTGGGAGGAGCCGGAGAAGCACGTGTCATAGTGACGCGTTGGGGGGCAGGGTATGGCCCCTGCCCCCCGCCTCTCAGAATGCAGGTGGGCCTCCCGCGAACGCAAAGCTAGGGATGCCGCTACTCTCAGCGGAGTCACTGGACCGTCAGGGCGGTCCAGTTGGGTAAAGTGTCGTTCCGTTTTGTGCTCATGAAAGGAGGAAAAAATGAGCAAGCGGCAGCTTTCCCGTCGAGAGTTCCTGCGCCTTTCGGCTATCGTGACGGCCGGAGCGGTATCCGCCGCCTGCGCGCCGGGTGGGACGCCGGAGCCGACGCCTGCTCCTGCGGAGGCTCCTACACCCACACCAGCGCCGGCCGAGGCCGCACCGCCGTCCAAGTACAACGAGGCGCCCATGCTGGCCGAGCTGGTCAAGCAGGGCAAGCTGCCGCCAGTGGATGAACGTCTTCCAGTGAATCCATGCGTTTGTCCATTGGCGGAGGGGCAGGTTATCGGGAAGTACGGTGGCACCATCCGCCGCGGCTTCAAGGGCGTCTCCGACCGCTGGGGGCCCACCAAGATGCAGAACGAGGGCTTAACGTGGTACAACGCTGACCTCAGCGTAAGGGCCAACATCGTCGAGTCGTGGGAGATGAACGAGGACGCAACGGAGTGGACCTGGCACCTGCGCAAGGGGATGAAGTGGTCGGATGGAACGGAGCTCACAAGCGACGACTCCAAGTGGTGGTATGAACACGTCCTGACCAATGAGGTGCTGACGCCGTCGCCGCCGTACAACTACTCCACCGGGAGCCCTCGCGTTCTGGTACAGATGGAGTTCCCGGACAAGTACACTATTAAGATGAAGTTCGCCCATCCCAACCCTCTGCTCATTTACAAGATGACCCGTCAGCAGCCTTTCGTGCCCAGCCACTACATGAAGCAGTTCCATATCGACACGACCGACGACCCGGCGGCGTTGGAGGCCAAGGTCAAGGAGGCGGGCTTCGAGACCTGGGACCAGTACTATGTCGATCGCAATTGGTGGTACATGAACCCCGATCGTCCCAACATCGGCCCCTGGGTGTCCAAGAACCCGCTCTCCGAAGAGCTCTTCGTCATGGAGCGCAACCCCTACTTCTGGCAGATCGATCCAGAGGGCAACCAGTTACCATACGTTGACAAGGTAACTCACCGTCTGTTCCAGACACCTGACGTCTTCAACCTCTGGATCATCAACGGCGAGATCGACTTCCAGGGGCGCCACGTGGGGATCGGCGATTACACGCTCTTCAAGGAGAATGAGGAGAAGGGCGACTACAAGGTCGTCCTGGGCATCAAAGCCAGCCATGTCGCGATGCAGCCCAACCACACGACGAAGAACATGCGGCTGCGGGAGTTCTTCCAGAACCGCGACGTCCGCATCGCCCTCTCCGTCGCCGTTGACCGCGAGGCGATGAACGAGTTGGTCTACGATGGGCTCCTCACCCCGCGTCAGTACAGTCCGTTGGAGGAGTCGCCACAGTACTATCCCAAGCTCTCCAACGCCTACATCCAGTACGACCCCGACATGGCCAACCAGCTCCTGGACAAGGCCGGCTACACCGAGCGCGACAGCGAGGGCTTCCGCCTCTGGAAGGACGGCTCCGGCGAAACCCTCAGCTTCATCATCGAGGGGACTGCAGAGCCTGGCACGCCAGGAGAGGATGCCGTGCAGCTCGTCATCAAGTACTTCGCCGACGTGGGCATCAAGGCCACCTACAAGCCGGTGGAGCGCTCGCTGTACGAGGAGCATTGGGCGGCCAACGAGATCGAGGCGGCCTGGTGGGGCGGCGACCGCACGGTCCTGCCTATCGTGGCGCCGTGGATCTTCCTGGGCACGATGATCGATCGCCCGTGGGCCTGTGCTTGGGGCCTGTGGAAGAACAACCCGGATAATCCCAACGGCGAGAAGCCGCCCGAGGGCCACTGGATCTGGAAGATCTGGGACATCTGGTCCAAGGTCGAAGTGGAGCCGGACGAGCAGAAGCGCAATGAGCTCTTCTTCCAGATCCTGGACATCTGGGCCGAGGAGCTGCCCATGATCGGGTTCCTGGGCGAGATGCCGGCGCCGGTCATCGTCAAGAATGGGTTCCGTAACTATCTGCCCGGCTATCCCATGGATGACACGACGGAAGACGAACATCTGCTCAACACGCAGATCTACTTCTGGGAGGAGCCTGAGAAGCACGTGTAATAGCAACACCTTGGGGGCAGGGTATTATCCCTGCCCCCAAGACTCGATTTAAAGTTCCGTACTCCCAACTGGAGGAAGAGGATGCTGGCTTACCTCGCAAAGCGTCTTATCTTCATGGTGATTACCTTATTCGTGATCTCGATCATTTCCTTTGTCATCATTCAATTACCACCTGGAGACTTCCTCACGTCATATGTGGCCCAATTGCGTCAAGAAGGCGACTATATTGATGAGGCCCAGATCGAGGCTCTGCGCCAGCGATACGGGCTGGGTCAACCCATCTACGTGCAGTATTTCAAATGGATCTCCGGCATCATCCTGCGCGGTGACTGGGGGCAGTCGCTAGAATGGCAGAAGCCGGTGAAGGAGCTGATCTGGGAACGCATCGCACTGACCATGGTGCTCTCAGGCACCTCGATCATCGTCAGCTGGTGTATCGGCATCCCGATAGGCGTATATTCGGCCACGCACCAGTACTCGTTCCTGGACTATGCGATGACTTTCATCAGCTTCGTCGGCGTGGGCCTTCCTGGCTTCCTGGTCGCCCTCGTCGTCATGTGGCTCGCCATGTCGCTGCTGGGGATTAACGTGGGTGGACTCTTCTCCCAGGAATACATCCTGGCGCCATGGAGCTGGGAGAAGGTCATGGACATGTTGAAGCACATCTGGATCCCCATCTTCATCATCGCCATCGAGAGTACGGCAGGGAGCATCCGTACCACACGCGCCAACCTGCTCGATGAGCTTAGTAAACCTTACGTCGAGACAGCCCGGGCGAAGGGTCTGCCCGAGTGGAAGGTCATCTGGAAATACCCGGTGCGCGTCGCTCTGAACCCCTTCTTCAGCACCGTCGGCTGGTCCCTGGCCAGCCTGATCTCTGGGACCACACTGGTTGCTATGGTACTCAGCCTACAGACGACCGGCCCTCTGCTGTTGCGCGCTTTGATGTCACAGGACATGTATCTCGCCGGCAGCTTCATCCTGCTCTTGAGCGCCCTGACCGTCATCGGCACCCTGATCTCAGACCTCATCCTGGCGTGGGCAGACCCGCGCATTCGGCTGGAGGGTTAGTGCATGGCCACAGAACTGGAAGCTCAACTCGAAGGCAAACGAGGGGAAATCGCCGGTCCAGGGGAGGCTATTACCGGCGAAGAAGAGAAAATATACGTCGCTGGATATTGGCAGTTGATGTGGTGGCGCTTTAAGAAGCATCGGATGGCCCTCATCAGCGGGGTCATTTTGATTCTCTTCTATTTTGTGGCCATCTTCGCCGAGTTCGTGGCGCCATACAACCCAGAGGAGTTCTTCCCACAGTATAAGCTCTCACCACCTACGAAGATTCACATCCGCGATGCGGAGGGAAAGTTCCATTTTCCCTTTGTATATCAGATGAAGGTGGAGCGGGATAAGGAAACGCTGCGCCGGATTTACGTCGAAGATACGTCAACCCGCTATCCCATTAAGCTCTTTGTACACGGTACGCCGTACAAACTATGGGGGATCATTGAGACCGATATCCATCTGTTCGGCATCGACGCCCCCCTGGATGAGCAGCGCATCTTCCTGTTCGGCGCTGATCGCCTGGGACGTGATCTGTTTTCCCGATTGTGCTATGGTGCGCGCATTTCGCTCTCCATCGGGCTGGTGGGCGTCTTCATCAGCCTGGCCTTGGGCATCGTGATCGGCGGCATCTCGGGCTACTATGGCGGCCGCATCGATAACCTCATCCAGCGCGTCATCGAGTTCGTGCGATCGATTCCCCAGATCCCATTGTGGATGGGGTTAAGTGCCGCCCTGCCGCCAGACTGGCCGATCGTCCGCATCTATTTCGGTATCACCGTGATTCTGTCGCTGGTTCACTGGACTGGTATGGCGCGAGTCGTCCGGGGTCGCTTCCTCTCCCTGCGCGAGGAGGACTTCATCATGGCCGCGCGGCTAGCAGGCTCCAGCGAGATGCGCATCATCCTGCGCCACATGGTGCCATCCTTCCTCAGCTACATCATCGCGGCCCTGACGCTCGCCATCCCCAACATGATCCTATCCGAGACCGGCCTCAGCTTCATCGGGTTGGGGCTACGAGCGCCGGCCATCAGTTGGGGTGTGTTGCTGCAGGAGGCCCAGAACCTGCGATCGGTCGTGTTGGCGCCGTGGGTGCTGTCGCCAGCGTTGGCCGTCGTGACAGCCGTGTTAGCCTTCAACTTCCTGGGCGACGGGCTCAGAGACGCGGCGGATCCCTATGCTCGCTAGAGCACACTTCATAAAGAGGAGTTCGTGCGGATGAGCAATCAAGACCGGCCCCTCTTGTTAGAAGTTCATAATCTCAGGACCTACTTCTTCCTTGACGAAGGCACGGTACGAGCGGTAGATGGCGCGGACTTCGTCGTCTATCGGGGTCAGACGCTAGGTGTGGTCGGTGAGTCAGGATGTGGCAAGTCGGTCACCGCGCGTTCCATCTTGCGTATCGTCCCACCGCCGGGGCGCATCGTTGAGGGGAAGATCCTCTACCACCGCGTGTCCAAGAACGGCGGTAGTCAGGTCGCCGAGACGATCGATCTGACCGCTCTGGATCCAAGAGGCCGTGAGATCCGGAGGATCCGGGGGGCGGAGATCTCGATGGTCTTCCAGGAACCTATGACCTCCCTCTCGCCGGTGCATACGATCGGCAATCAGATCATGGAAGCCATCATGTTGCACCAGAACGTGACCAAGGAGGAGGCGAGGGAGAAGGCCATCGAGATGCTCGATCGTGTGGGCATGCCCCAACCCCAACGCACGGTCGATCGCTACCCTCACCAGCTCTCCGGCGGCATGCGCCAGCGCGCCATGATCGCTATGGCGCTCTCTTGTCACCCGGCCCTACTCATCGCGGATGAGCCTACCACCGCCCTCGACGTGACGACCGAGGCGCAGATCCTCAAGCTGATGCGCGAGCTCCAGCGTGATCTTGGCATGGCCATCATGTTCATCACCCATAACCTGGGCGTCATCGCGCAAATGACCGAGGACGTCATTGTCATGTACCTGGGCAAAGTGGTGGAGGCCACGGACGTCGATACGCTGTTCTACAATCCCAAGCATCCGTATACGCAAGCCCTGCTACGGTCCATCCCGCGGGTGGGTCGGAAGTCGCGGGAACGCCTGCACGTTATCCCGGGCTGGGTGCCGGATCCCTACTCCGTCCCGGAAGGATGCCCCTTCCATCCACGGTGTGACCAGGTCATCCGTGGGGTATGCGAGGAGGTCGAACCTCCCTACGTCGAGGTCGAGCCGGGACACCAGGTGCGGTGCCATCTATATGCCAGATGAGCCAGATGCTGGTCCCTCAACCCCGTACAATGATCTCCATTCCTTCAGCTATATCAACCGCCCGGCCGATGGCCGGGCTCATTCTCTTCATCGGCCCCCTCAGCTTCACAGGACCGTTTCGCCGTGAGATCCAGGCAGGGGTGGCGAGATGAAGATCATGCTGGTGTTCCCACCAAGCTGGACGCCAACCATGCCCCATCTCGCGCTGCCCACCCTCACGGCGTACCTGAGATCACATGGGGTCGAGGTGATCCAACGCGACCTGAACCTGGAGGTCTTCGAGGCGATCCTGACCCGCGAGCATATCGAACAGGTCCTCGCACGCCTGCGCGAGGACTATGGCCCTCACGCACAACGGCGCCCTCACCGCCCGGCTCTTCCCGAGCGACGGGTCGTCCAATGGGCGCTGACGCGCGGCCCCGAGCTGGCGGCTCAGGTCGAGGAGGCGAAGGCCACCATCCGGGGCGAAGCCTTCTTCGACGGCTCCACCGGCTCACGCGCCTTTCAGATCATCGAACACGCCCTGCAGATCGCGTCCCTGCCCTTCTATCCGGCCTCCCTCGACCTGGAGGGCTACGCGTCCGCCTTCCCCGTTGACAGCAGCGAGGCCTTGCTTCGCGCCGTGAGCGATCCACAACATAACATCTTCATCGATATCTATCGACAGAGCATCCTTCACGATATTGAACGGGAACAGCCGGACATCGTGGGCATCGCCGTGCTCTCCATAGAGCAGATGCTGGCGGGCATGACGTTGGGACATCTAATCAAGGAGAGAGGTCTCCCCTGTCACGTGGCCGTCGGCGGCCCACATATCACGATGCTGCGCGAGCAGATCCCCAAAGTGCCTTCCATCTTTCGTCTATTTGACAGCGCCATCGTGTTTGACGGGGAGGTCCCACTGCTCCGGCTGGCGGAAGCCCTGGATGGCACAGGAGATCTCTCCCGGGTGCCTAATCTGATTTACCGAGATGGCTCTCAGGTCCGCCAGAATCCGCGCGAGAGACCTCAGAGGATAGCGGACCTCCCTATGCCTGACTTCGAGGGGATGCCCCTGAATCGCTATCTGGCGCCCCAACTGGTGCTACCGCTCCTCACCGCCCGTGGCTGCTACTTCGGCCAGTGCGCCTTCTGTAACGTCGGCTATGGAGAGCACAGCTTCTATAGCCAGCTCCCCGCCGAGCAGGTCGCCGAACAGATGCGTCAACTCCAGCGGAGATTTCATGTGCGTCATATCTTCTTCTCGGATGAGGCGATCTCCCCTCGCACCTTAAGGCGCCTCTCTTCGATCCTGGCGACACAGGGCGACCCGATTTACTGGGGTGGCTGCGTGCGCTTCGAGCGGGTGATCACGAAGGAGCTGCTGGAGAGCATGTACCGAGGCGGCTGCCGAATGCTCCTCTTCGGCCTGGAGAGCGCGTCGGAGCCGATCATCAACCGCATCGGCAAAGGCACACGACTGGAACACATGAGCCGTATTCTCCGCGAGAGTGCAGAAGCCGGGATATGGAACCACACATTCTTCTTCTTCGGCTTCCCCGGCGAAACCCTGGATGACGCGCAGGAGACGGTCAATTTCCTATACGAGCATAAGCCCTACATCCACTCGGCCGCGTTCGGAACCTTCCTCCTGGAGCGATACGCGCCAGCCCATCGATTCCCGGGGGCCTATGGGATCAAGCGGATCATCGAAGATCCGACAAAGGACCTGGCGATCTACTTCGACTACGAGGTCGAGTCGGGGATGGATGAGGAGATGGCCGAGCTGGTGGCTTCTCGCTTTCTGGACGCGTTGCCCGATAAGCCTTTTCCACATTTTTACGTCAACGATATTTACCGATTTCTCTATGCCAGCCGGCTGAGCCGGCAAAGGATGCCGCTGCCCCCGTGGCTGGCCGAGGTAGCTCATTGACGATAGCAGCCCAGGAATCCCTATTCCAGGGCAACGGCGCAGGAATAGGGATTCCTACGCCGTTAAACAACGATGGCGGGCGGCAAATGCAAGAATGGGATTTCCTGCGCTACCCGATGTGACGGGAGGACTCACATGACCGACAAGGACGGTCTGGCACAGATCATCCAGGCAGGTGAAATCGTCAAACCCTGGCTGATTCTAGGCCCCTTCTATGAGGATCTCTCCGACAAAATACGGGGGCTCTCGTTTTTTGAGCGGCCAGGAGCTACCGCCGGCCGCGCCGAGATGACGGAGGTCGTCCAAGAGGCCATGAGCCTCCTCACCGCCATGCCCCGAGAGGGTGACGTGGGAAGCTTCCGCGGCCAGACAGCCCGATGGAGCCTGGTCCGTGGGCCCGAGAAATACCTCTCCTGGGGCGAGTACCACATCTCAAACCACCTGGTAGCCGCATTCCTGTCCACGATCGTCACGCCCGGCAAGCCTGGAGTCAGGCGGTGGCGATTGCGCGTAGGACTCCCTTCTCGTGTCATCGTGGCCGTCAACCGAACGGTTATCTACGACACCGATACTCGCCCGGCGCGGCGATCGGATCTGATGCACGAGTATGAATTCGAAGCCGATCTGCGGGAGGGGGAGAACACCGTCACCGTAGCGCTCTTCCGGATTGCCCGCATGGCGCAGGTTGGCTTCCGCCTGGAGGTGATGGACGACGACGTCGAGGTTCGCGTGCCTCTCGCCGAGGGAATGTCGCTGGACACACGTGCTCGCCTGGAAGAGGAAGTCGCCAGCATCCGACTGGCCCGCGACATCTTTTACCCCGAACACGACGTGGGTATCCGCCTGAACACCGCACCCGGGCCGGATACGAGATTGATCGTACGACTGACATCACAGAGCGGCAACGTCATCCGCCAGGCCACCCCGACGACGGCGGGCATCGTGAGGCTATGTCGGGGCGACGAGCTCGATGATGGCGTCTACCGAATCGTCTGCACCTGGGAGACTCATGATGGAAAACCCATCACGTCAACCCGATACGAGATCCGCAAGGTGACGCCCGCGCCACCGATCATCGGCTACGATCGGTTCGAGGAACGGAGACGGCAGGTGCTGGAGCTGCACGCCACCGAACGGGATCATGACCGAGGTCACCGCCCGAATATCTGGCGAGAGGTCGCCCGGTATGCGCTGGGCCGATACGATGAAGTGGATGAGGCGGTCATCCGCGACACCTGCGCCTTCATCGCCGCGCGTAAGGACTGCGCCGATTTCGTCATCCAGGGTCTCCTGCGGCTGATGTACTGGGAACGGGAAAACCCCAGGCTCAGCCCGGAGATCAACGCGCTCATGAAAGACACCGTGCTGGGCTTCAAGTATTGGGTCGATGAGCCGGGCGACACGGTCATGTACATGGGCTCGGAGAACCACCGCCTGCTCTTCCACGTGGCGGAATGGATGGCGGGCCAGCTCTTCCCAACGGAGGAGTTCACCAACAGCCGGCAGCGCGGGCTGTATCATGCCACCAAGGGGCGCATGTACATCACGGAATGGCTGCGCCAGCGGGGGCGCTTCGGCTTCGACGAGTGGCACTCGAACTCGTACTACCCCGTGTGTATCGCGCCGCTGGTCAACGTTTACGACTTCGCCATCTACGAGGACGATAAGCTGCGCCAGATGGCCGGCGCGGTGCTCGACTACATGTGTTTCAACCTGGCCGCGGATAGCCTGCATGGCGTGTTCGGCACGACACACGGCCGCAGCTATGGCATCTACGTCAAGTATCCCGACTTGGAAGGCACGGCGGCAACCTGCTGGTTGCTGTACGGGACCGGTTCCCTGGTACGCGGGACGAGCGGCATGGCCCCCGTCTCCCTCGCCACGAGCATTTACCGACCGCCTCGCCTCTTCAGCGACATCGCGCTGGATGATCAGGCGGTGGTCGAGTCCAAACAGCGCCAGGGCATCCTGCGTGGATCTGCTCGCCACGCCGATTTCTGCGTGTATCGCACACCGGACTACATGATCTCCGGACTGCAGGACCATCGCAAAGGCGAGTTCGAGCCCTCGACCCACGTGGCACAGGTCACCCTGGGCAACAAGGTGGTCATCTTCTGGTCCTGTCCTCACACCACCGGCGAGGGCTCCGGTTTGCGGCCCGACTACTGGTCGGGTAACACTACGCTGCCCCGGGTGATCCAATACCGCAACGTGATGTCGCTGACCTGGCGACTGAGCCCGTTCAACTGGATGACCCACTGCTTCTTTGAACAGGAGCGGATGGACGAAGTGCGATTCGAAGGGAAATGGGCCTTCGCCCGGGTCGGGCATGGATATGTGGGGATCTACTCCCAACACGGCATGGAGATCGGCGATTATGGCCAATATGCGGGTCGAGAGCTGATCTGTCGCGCGCCGGAGAACACCTGGCTGGTGGAGTGCGGCCGGGAGGCGGACTGGGGCTCCTTCGATGCGTTCGTGGACGCCCTGAAGCGCGCGCCTATCGAGGTAACAGACGAGGCCATCACGTATACATCCCCTTCCATTGGCCGTTTCGTCACCGGCTGGGATGTGACTCCCACCGTGAACGGCGAGCCGATCCAACTCCACGGCTATCCGCTGGTGGACAGCCCCTGGGCGCACTCCGATTTCGGCTCAGGGGAACTGACCATCCGCTACGGCGACGAGGTGTATGAGATCTGGTTCAATCAGTGAGGCTAGTGCATCCACCGCAGAGAGCGCAAAGAACGCAAAGGGGAGGGGACAGGTTTCCATACCTGCCCTGCCCCCCATCTCGGTAGCGGCGCGCTTAACCGTGGTGAAGGGGGAGGACTGGAGGGGCTGACGCCTCTCCAGAGCATCCCTTTTTCTGCTTCAAGCCTGCCTAGGCCCAGCCTGTGATGTCCGTGAAAACTGGGAATGGCAGGCCAAAGGCAGAAGGGGCGAAGCGATGCTTCGCCCTTACAGCGGAGGGAGGGCCCTCCGCACCTCCCCTGTTCCTGGCAGAGCGCACCTGCTTCCCAAGACCACGGTTAAGCGCACATTTACCCATATCTCGGGCGACGATGCAAAGTCGCCCTAGATTGGTGCCTCTCTGACGAGGAGAAGGACTATGTCACAGAGTGAAGCAGTGTATCCAGGCCAGACATGGGAAACCCGATCGCCGGAAGAGGTCGGGCTCCTGCAAGAGAAACTGGACGCGCTGAGCGAGCTCGTCGGCGGCTTCGGCTGCGTGGTTCGGCATGGCTACCTGGTCTACACCTGGGGCGATGCTACGAGGAGCATGGACGTGGCCTCGGCCGTCAAGCCGGTCATCAGCACGCTGCTGCTCTTCGCCGTGCAAGAGGGCAAGATCGGAAGCGTGGACGATCCGGTGGCCGAGTTCGAGCCGCGCCTGAAGACACTGAACAACGGCAAAGACGCGGGCATCACCTGGCGACATCTGGCTTCCCAAACCTCGGGCTATGGCCTGACCGAGGCGCCCGGCGAGGCGTGGGCGTACAATGACTACGCACTCGCCCTGTACTACGATGTGCTGATGCAAAAGGTGTTTCAAGATCATGGCACACACGTCCTCAAGACGCGCCTGGGGGACGTGCTGCAGTTCGAGGACCCGTACACGTTTGAGGCGTTCGGGCCGCACGACCGCCCGGGCCGGCTGGCCATCTCGCCCCGTGACTTCGCCCGCTTCGGGCTTTTTTACCTGCGCGGCGGGAGGTGGCAGGACCGGCAGGTCCTGGCCCCCGACCTCATCCGCATGGCCCTTACCAGCGTGGTGCCGCCGGATACGCCGCAGAGCAGCGGCATCGACGCGGACATGCTGCCCGGTCAACGGTCACTGGGCGGCGGAAAGACCATCACCCCCATCGGCCCTGGCTATTACAGCTTCAACTGGTGGCTCAATGGCCTGGATCGCGAGGAGCGGCGGCTGTACGTTGATGCGCCGCCGGATACCTATGTGGCCAGCGGGCATGGCGGCAAGCGCGCGTTGTGGATCATCCCCAGCCTGGACCTGATCGTCTGCTGGAACGACACCCGGGTGGAGGACCACGACGCCAGTCCAGGCAACCCGAACACCCTTTGCAATCGAGCAGCTCGCCTGATGAAGGAGGCCGTGCAAGATGGAAAATGATACACGACCGCGGTGCAACACCCATGTGTCGATCCAGGGCGACAAGTGGTACATCAACGGCGAGATCACCTACCCGGGCGCCCCGGCCGAGGGCCTGCTGATGAACGTGCGCATGGTGAACTCTGTGTTCGAGGACGCCAACCGCCCGGAGTTCAATCCCGAGGCGAACACGGACCAATTCATCGAGCAGATCCCGGATTACGTCGCCTATGGCGTGCGCGCGTTCACCCTGAATCTACAGGGTGGCTTCCCCGGCTACGAGGGCGCCGTGAATTCGGCGTTCAACCCGGATGGCACCCTGCGCGAACCGTACCTGCAGCGTGTAAGACGGGTCATCGAGGCCTGTGACCAGCGGGGCGTCGTCGTGATCCTGGGATGCTACTATCAACGACAGGCCCACATCCTGCGCGATGCCGATGCCATCCGGGCAGGCGTCGCCAACGCGGCCCGATGGATCCAGGAGAGTGGCTTCACCAACGTGCTGCTAGAGATCGCGAACGAGTTTAACCATCCCGGGTTCAAACATCCCCTGCTTAAGACACCCGAGGGACAGGTCGAGCTCATTCGGCTGGCTAAGCGAACGGCTCCCGACCTGCTGGTCTCCACCAGCGGCGTAGGCAACGGGATCGTGCCCGATGAAGTCGCCGAGGCCAGCGACTTCATCCTCATCCACTTCAACGAGACGCCGGTGGAGAAGATACCCGAGTGTACCGCGGCCATGAAGCGGTTCGGCAAGCCGGTGGTGTGCAACGAGGATGATAAGGTCAGCGAGGAAGGCGCGCGAGCGGCCGAGGCAAGCGTGATGAGCGGCGCGTCCTGGGGCTTCATGGCGGCGGAAGTGAACCAGTATTTCCCCTTTACCTTCAAGGGACACGAAGACGATCCTATTGTCTACGCGAAGATCGAGGAACTCGCATCCCGTAAGGGATGATACCTGGCTCTACGCGAGCCACGGATTATATAGATCCTCGGTTTCTCAGAGTGTGTCTGAGCAGCACGAAAAGGAACCACCAAGGCGCTAAGGAGGAGAAAAATTCTCTAGAGAGCCTGCCAAGCTAACAAGGAGAGACTCCGGCTCCTTCTTTAGATGCTTTCCTTAGCGCCTTGGTGACTTCGCGGTGTTTTTTCAGATACGCTCTCAGAGAAACCGGGAATCTACTCAAGTCACATCCCAGGAGGACTAAAGATGGCATCCCCCGTTAAGATCAGCGTCATCGGAGCCGGAAGCGCGGCGTTCTCGCTGGCCCTCGTTAAGGATCTATGCCTGACGGAAGGACTGGCCGGCAGCCTGGTCAGCTTCATGGACGTCAACACCGAACGGCTGGACACGGTCTACAAACTGGCGTCCCGCTACGCGCAGGAGCTGGGCGCTGACCTTCGATTCGAAAAGACGACCGACCGCCAGACTTCTCTGCGCGACGCCGACTTCGTGATCAACACGGCGTATGTGAAAGGCCACCATCACGAGCGGGCCGTGCGCGAGCTGATCGACAGCCACGGGTATTACTACGGCGGGCGCATCAATCTGGGAAGCTACTACCAACTCCGTCTGATGCTGGATGTCGCCCGGGATATGGAGAAGTTCTGCCCGGACGCGTGGCTGATCCAGGCGGGGAACCCCGTCTCCACCGGCTGCACGCTCCTGACTCGGGAGACGGGCATCAAGGTCTGCGGCCTCTGCCATGGCCATTACGGCGTCTACGAAATCGCCCGCACGATCGGGCTGGAACAGGAGGATCGGATCACCTGGCAGGCGCCCGGCCTGAACCACAACATCTGGCTCACCCACTTTTACTACGAAGGGAAAGATGCCTATCCTTTGATCGATGAGTGGATCGAGACGAAGGCGGAGGAATATTGGCGAACCCATGTCGCCACGAGTACACACGATGTCCAGATGTCACGCTCGGCTGTGCATCAATACCGCATGTATGGGCTATTCCCCATCGGCGATACGGTCCGGCGCGGCGGCTGGTGGTATCACACGGACATCGATACGAAAAAGTACTGGTACGGGGAGCCCTGGGGCGGTCCGGATACCCATCTGGCACGCCCATTATACGTGAAGAATCAGGAAGAGCGTATGGCCAGCATGGCGGAGCTGGCTAATAACCCGAAAGCCAGCGTGGCGGATGCACTAGGCACCACCAGGACCCGGGAACAGCACATTCCGATCATCGACGCCCTGGTTAACGACAACGAGGGGCAGTTCCAGGTCAACGTCCCCAACCGCGGCGCGCTGGAAGGTGTTCCAGACGATGTCGTCGTGGAGGTCCCGGCCATCGTGAACAAGAAGGGCATCCAGCCCATTCATGTGGGCGCGCTGCCGCCTAAGATCATGCTGGAATGCATCCTGCCGGAGTGGTTGCAGATGGAACGCACGCTGCTGGCGTTCAAGACGGGAGACCGATCCATCCTGTTGTGGCAGGTATTGGAGAGTCACCAAACCCGCTCGTACGAGCAGGCAGTAGCCGTCCTGGAGGATGTGATGAACATGGAGGGACATGAGGAGATGGCCGAGCATTATCGGTTCCCGCCAAACTGGGATCTCCCTTCCCCTTAAAGACGACAGAAGTCCCTCGCCCTTGGATCTGGTCGCTATGGACAAGGGACCCCTCCTATCCTGCCGACCTCCTTCCCTCCCCGATGCGGGGAGGGAAGGAGGTGCCCGCCAACAGCGGGCGGAGGAAGGGAGAGGTCAAGCAGCGTCTACCGTACCATACTCGTTCCTCAACACATCGCTGAGGAGATCAACATGATCGGACAAAGGTGGCCTTCAGAGATACGCGAATTCAAAGACGAGAAGACCGGACGCACGATCAAGCAACTGACCAGCACGGGCAATAACGTCCATCTGTACTTCACCGAGAACTCGTTCGACGCCCACAAAAACGAGATCATCTTTCGTTCCGATCGGGCCTCCGGAGAGGATAGGGCCCCTCATGAGGACCCTTTGTACAACATCTTCCGCATGGACCTGGACACAGGCGAGATCGTCCAGCTCACCGACGAGGCCGAATCGGTGCATAGCGTCACCAAGACACCCGATAGTCGCATCGTCGTCTACATCGTGGGGAACAAGATCAAAAAGCTGGACATGGAGACGGGCGAGACGACGGTGATCTACGAGGAGGTCGGCAACTACAACCTGGGCGCACCGTCCATCGCCCCCAACCGTCGCTACATCGGCTTCTGCCGGAATGAGAAAGTGAATGTACCGAGCGGCCCCAACTACACCGGCTTCAAGGAGCGCTACTACCTGGTGAAGGACGGTCGTATCACGCTGGCGTACCTGGACGGATCCGGCGGGTTCGATGTCTTCAAAGACACGCATCAGGTGGGGCACTTCCAGTTCTGCCCGGATGATAGCACCATCGCCATGTACTGCCACGAAGGGCCGTGGCATCTGGTCACACAGCGCATCTGGCTTCTGGATCTGGTGGCCCGGGAGGCGAGGCCCTGCTTCCGCCAGGGCGAACAGGATTCCGTTGGCCACGAGTTTTGGACCCAGGACGGCTACATCTTCTTCGACGACCGCGGCCCCGGACACGATGGCACGATCACCTCATCACGCACGCAGGCTGTCGCTACCGAGGTGCCGGTTAAGGAGCGGACGATGATCCCCTTCGTCGGACTTGCAGACCGCAACGGCAATCTGGTCAAACGGATCAATATGCCGTATTATTGTAATCACTACCACGCCAACCCGGATCACACCCTCCTGGTCGGCGACGACGTGGACGACTTGGTGCTCATCGACATCTCAGGGGATGAAGCCAGGCTGGAGGTGCTATGCACTCATAAGACCTCCTGGCATACACAGTCCAGCCATTGCCATCCGACCTGGAGCTGGGATGGCAAACGCATCCTGTACGCCTCGGATTGTAGCGGCCGTGTGAACCTCTACATGATTGAGGTATAATCCATACCAAATCCCTCAGACCACCAAGGAGCGAGGCCCATGAAGGTGTTCAACGCAGAGTACCCACTCCAAGACGGCTACATTCACAACTGGCTTGTGGCTGGCCCCCTCGCCATTGAGATCACGGATCTGGAGCCGTTCAAGGGAGACGACTTCAAGCTTCAAATCGCCCGACGTTACTATGAGGAAGACTCGGGCATCCAGGATCCCCCGGTAGACTGGACGAAGTTCTGGGTGGAAGGCCAACAGCTCACCTGGAACTACTATCGTTGCCAGGAGGATCATTTCGTCAATCGGACCGCCTTTTATCACACGTGCCACTATCTGAGGAGCTGGGCATACGCCAAGCTGCGGGTCCCGGCCGCGCAGGAAGCCACCATGATCCTGACCACCAACGGGCCCGCGGACGTGTGGGTGAATGGGCAACATGTCCATCGCCAGGAGCACTTCCATCATCAGCTTCCTCAGAGCGTCTCCTTCCAGGCCCAGCTTCAGGAAGGAGAGAATGAGATCCTGGTGCGCTTCGAGGCGGTGGCGATGCGCGAGTGCCCATACGTCATGGCGCTTCGCGTGCCCAATGTCCCGGCCGACGAGACCCTGGTCTTCATCCCCACGCAGAACGAGGCCATCGCGCGGCGGCATCGGCTGGAGAGAGCCTTCGACCTGGCCTATCTTGAACGCGATGTCTACCGATATAATGACGAAATCGAGGTGAAGTGGCCACAGGATATGGCCGACACATGTACCCTGGCCATCCGCCTCCAGGAGGCCAAAGGGCCTATCTATGCAGAGGCCTGGCCGACGGTTAAAGCCGGATATTCACAAGAGATGTTGAAGGGGTACCAGGTTCCAGATGGCCCGTTCCGCATCCGCTTGATGGCGACTCCCAGGGAGTACTACGAACACTTACTGCGTGTCAACCGGGAGATCCCCTTCTGGGTGCTGCGGAACGCCTATTCACAGGCTCCTTACGGCACTTACGAGGAGCGACGCCGGGAGGCGTTGGAAGACGCCGCTCGCCGTGAGCTCAACGTCTTCTCGGAGATCGCCAGGATGGCCTTGGGACGCTGGGATAAGGTCCAGACCGGCGTCATCATGGACACGATTCAGAAGATCAACCGCCGCGAGGACTGTAGCGACTTCTATCTGACCGGCCTGCTGGGGATGATGTACCGGTACATGAACGATCCCAACTTCCCCGAGGACCTAAAGCAGCCGCTTGAGGAGTGCGTCCTCAACTTCCGGTATTGGATGGACGAGCCGGGCGAGGATGCCATGTGCTTCTGGTCGGAGAATCATCAGATCCTGTTCCATACGTGCGAGATCCTAGCTGGGCAACTATACCCCGATCGCACCTTCTCCAACACAGGACAGACCGGCCAATGGCACCGGGAGAAAGGCGAGCGCATGGCATTGTCATGGCTGCTGAAGCGGGGCAGGGGCGGCTTCCAAGAGTGGGACTCCAACTGCTACTTCGAGGAGGACATCCTGGCGCTATCGCACCTGGCCAGCCTAGCGGAGAATGACCAGATCGCCGAGTTGGCCGCGGTGGTGCTGGATAAGATGTTCTTCACCATGGCCATCAACTCCTATAAAGGGGCCTTTGGCTCCACCCACGGACGCACCTACGCACCGCTTATCAAGGGCGCCCGGCTAGAGGCCACTTCGGGCATCTCCCGCCTCATGTGGGGCATGGGCGTCTTCAACGAGAGGATCATGGGCACGGTCAGCCTGGCCTGCGCCGAGGAGTACGAGCTGCCGCCGATCATCCCGGAGATCGCCGCCACGCTTCCGGAGGAGTTCTGGAACAGGGAGCGTCACGCGGGCGAATTCGAGGAGTGGTGCGACCGAAGGAACGGCTCATGGGAGGTCAACAAGGTCACCTACAAGACGCCGGATTACATGCTCGCCTCGGCCCAGGACTATCATCCGGGCGAGATCGGCTATCAGCAGCACATCTGGCAGGCGACCTTAAGCCAGGACGCGGTGGTGTTCGTCACCCATCCTCCTCTCATGAGCGAGGAGGGCTCTCATCGACCGAATTACTGGCACGGGAACGTCTCCCTGCCGCGCGTGGCGCAATGGAAGGACGTGCTGATCGCCATCTACAAGCTGCCGGATAACGACTGGCTTGGGTTTACCCATGCCTACTTCCCCATCGCCACCTTCGACGAACATGAGATACGGGATAACTGGGCCTTCGCCCGCGTAGGCGAGGGTTATTTGGCCATCACCGCCTCACAGGGCGTGGCACTGGCCACTCGTGGCGATAACGCCTATCGGGAGCTGCGCTCTTACGGACAGCATAACGTCTGGCTATGCCATATGGGCCGCGCCGCCCTGGATGGCAGCTTCGAAGAGTTCAAGGAGAAGATCCTGAACCTGGACGTGACTTTCGAGGGGCTGTCTGTGCGTTGCATCACGCTGCGCGGTGATCATCTCGCCTTCGGCTGGGAAGGTCCGCTCCTCCTCAACGGCAAGGAACAGCCGATCACCGGCTTCAAACATTATGAAAACCCGTACTGTGAGGTCGATCTTCCCGCCGAGCACATGGAGATTCGGTTCCGAGATTACCTATTGCGGCTGCACTTCACACCGTGAGCCATGGCGCTCTCGTCTTCTAAATGTCACCTGTAGTGTCCGTAGGACATATTGGTCGTGGAGGGGATCTCCCTCCACACCACCCAAGGGGTCTTGGTTCCCAAAAAGATAACGCACATCATCAGAAGGGATCGTAAGGGGCCAGCATGCTGGCCCCCTACCCTTAGTTCACATTCCCATCAGATGAGTCAAGGGTGAGAAACCGCAGGCAGGAGCCTCGCTTATACCGTTCGCTCATATTGGCATACACGACAGAGATAAGATGTAGGGGCGACCGGTCGGTCGCCTCCACAAAAGCTGCGTCCTTCAAGGTCTCTCTATAGTATTCGCTCATATTAGCATACACGACACATATAGGGGCGAGGCATGCCTCGCCCTATCAGAATGGGCGAACTGTAGGGGCGTACGGCCGTGCGCTCCTACAAAGCACGTCTTTAAGGAAGCAGGTGTTGCCTATTCCAATATGAGCGATAGTATTTCCGCCAAAAGGATACATTACCATACCAAGATATAGGGGTGGTATTGCAAAAGAGGGCCTATATATAGGGCATGAAAGAGAAAGGCCGAATTGAAGGAAAGATTGAGGTCCGTTCAACGGGGGGGTGAGGGCCAAGTCAGTAAATGTCCATGCGATTTATGCGTCCGCGCTTATGTTCTCGGCCGTCCACCGTTCTCATCCTCCTGCTCCTGAGCGCCATAGCCCTGCGTGCTTATCACCTGGACTTCCAGAGCCTTTGGAGTGATGAGGGCATCAGCCTGCTACGGGCATCCCTGCCGCTCCCACAAATGCTCCGAGAGATGCCCGTCGAGCACGCGCCCGGCTACTTCGTCCTCCTGCACCTCTGGATTCAACTCGTCGGGACCAGCGACTTCTCCTTGCGCTTCCTCTCCCTATGGCCCAGCGTGCTGGCCGTCGCCCTGGCTTACCGCCTGGCGGCCGATCTGGGTCGCCAGCGGGCCGGCCTGATCACGGCCGCGCTCCTGGCTTGCAATCCCTTCCAGGTGTGGTACGCGCAAGAGGCGCGCATGTATAGCTGGCTCCTGGCCGCCGGCCTCGCCTCAACCTGGTTCCTATGGCGCCTGACGAGCTCGGCCTCTCCGCGTCTCCCCATGATCGGGTACATCATCGCCACGGCCGGCGCTATCTATCTGCATCACTACGGGTTCCTGGTACCTATCGTCCACGCGGGCTTCATGGCTTGGAGGCTATGGCGCTGTCGGGACCTCGCGGCCGTACGACGCTGGGTCGTGGTCAGTATCGTCATCCTCCTCCTATATCTTCCCTGGCTTCCCAGGGCCATCCGCGTCTTTAGCTTCCCAGGCTGGCGATCTCCAGGCGATCCATGGCAGATCCCCTGGCGCTATCTTACCGCGTACACCGTCGGCGATCCCATGCCCGCTCCCTGGCAAGCCTGGTTGCCCCCCGTGTATCTGATCTTAATCGTAATCGGGGCCCTCACTTGGTGGCGACATAAGCCCGCAGCCGGGGCGCTGCTTCTGGCGAGCACTCTACTCCCCCTCATCGTCGTCCTGGCCCTGGCCCTGCGGAAGGCCGACTTCCACGAACGTTATGCCATCATCATCAGCGGCCCCCTGGTAATCCTGGCAGCGGGAGGCATCGATGGGCTTCGCCGCGTTCGCCTGGGGATGGCCGCTTTGCTGCTTGCCGGCCTGATCACCGCCAGCGGCCTAGCCCTGTTCCACCTCTATACGGACGAGACCCTGCACAAGCCGAACTTCCGCGCCGCGGCGGCCCGGATTCAGACGCTGGAAAAGCCCGGGGACGTAATCCTGGTCGATGGCCCCGATCCGCGAAAGGTGTTCCTGCACTATTATCACGGCAACGCCCCCGTATATGATCTTCGGGATCTGCAGGACGCCGAGGCCGATGAGATCAACGCAACCCTAATAGAGGCTACGCGAAGGGCACACCGGGCCTGGGAGCTACTGTATTTCCACCAGCCGGGGCCAATCCAGGTCTGGCTGGCGACCCACGCATGGCCCGCGGCCGAGACGATGCATAATGGCATCCGCGTGACGCTATATGGCCTGCCGGGTATCCCATCGCGATCGCGTGAACTCGATCTGCGCTTCGGGCCATCACTGAGGTTGACGGAAGTAGAGATCGGCGGCGAGACGAGCCCAACAGGAGATTTGAAGGTCGAGGTTGGCGAGTTGTTGCGGATCACGACGCGCTGGCAGGTCGAGGCGAAACTTCCGGATTACAAGTTCAGCCTGCGCCTCTACGATCTCCCAGGGCGGCTATGGCTATCTGAAGATTATGTGCCCCAAAACTGGCTGGCGCCGACCAGCGCCTGGATCCCCGGGCAACCAGCCACCGATCGTCATGGCCTTCTGCTGCCCTGGGATCTGCCTCCCGGTCCCTATCGCATCACCATGCGGCTATACGATGTGACGACTGAGCAACCGATCGAGACGGAAGAGGGTATTGACGTGCCGCTGGCGGAGATCCAAGTATATCCCGCAGCCTCCCCTCCCCCCGCAGAAGCTATCTTCATCCCCTCGCCGGTGAACCAACCCGCAGGCAAGAGCCTCATCCTGCGCGGCTACGGCGTCTCGCCTGATCCGCTTCGACCAAGCCACCCCGGGGAACTGAGCCTATGGTGGCAGATCCTCCATCCCCTCGAGGGCGGGCCTCAGCTCCGTATTCGTCTCCTCGATGCTGGAGGCGCGATCTGGGCCGAGGGGACATACCCTCTGACCCTGGGGATTCAGGAATGGTGGCGACCAGGACAGATCACCCGCGAGCGCTATCTTCTGCGCCTGGACCCCGCCGTGAAGACAGGCCGCTATCGTCTGGAGCTCGCCCTGATCGATGAGGCGGGTCGCGAGCCTGTCCTTCTGAGCATCGGGGATATCCGCGTGCAGGCGCGGCCGCGCCGCTATCGACTATGGCATGTACCCAACAAGGTAGGAGCCTATCTGGGAGAGGGCATCATCCTGCGAGGATACAAGCTGGCCCCTAAACGCCCCACCGCGGGCGCCTCAATGAAGGTCACGCTATACTGGCAGGCGCTCGCACGCGTGGATGGGCACTACAAAGTGTTCGTTCATCTGTATGACGAAACGGGACAGCTGAGGACGCAAGTGGATGACTTCCCCTTGCACGGCGATGCGCCCACGGAGAGCTGGTTGCCAGGAGAAGTCCTCATCGATCGCTACACGCTACACCTGCCCGCTGATCTCCCTGCCGCGACCTATCGTCTGGCCGTCGGGATGTATGATCCCGTCACCGGGCGGCGCCTGCCCGCCACGGACGCGAAAGGGACCCCCCTCCCGAACAACGCGATCCCGCTACGGGAGATACAGCTACGTTAAGCGGCCCTGGATCACGCCGCGCCGCCCGTTGACCATCCACGTCGGGTCCTCCTGGCTCAAGCGCTCCGCCTCCCCCGGGGCCAGGCCCACGATGAGCTCGGACTTGAGGGTGCGCAATGTCAACAGAGGCGCCGGGAAGTACGCCGTCGCCCGTTCAAACGAGCTCGTAGGAGGCCAGTGCGCGTCCCCCAACAGCCGCCGATAATTCACATCCCCCTTGAGGATCACCCAATCGGCCGATGCCAATATCGCCCGCAGATCATCGGGCAACTGGAAATAAAAGAGGCTGGTGGTATAGAACCAGTGTGTATATAGACGCAGGCGTCCCCCCGCGAGATGCCCTCGTAAGCGCTCGCCGAGCTGACGCGCGGCCTCATCCCCCCGCGCCAGCGCCTCAATGCCCACCTCCACATCGGCCAGCATCGCGTCGGATACGAAGAAGGGCTGGGCCTTCAAGTGCAAATCCACCTGGCTCGCCAGCTCTTCACACAGCAGAAAGTCCACCAGGGCCAGATCCGCCAACAACTCCGTGCCCGCGTTGTCATGGATCAGGATGATCCGGCCACATGACCTGTCCTGCAGATACCGCCAGGCCGCCTCCCCATCATCCACTAAAATGTTGGAAAGCTCATCTTCAGCTTCAGTACCAGCCAGATGCGCCGCCACGTTATAACTCAGATCGACGCGATTCCCCCACAGACTGGCGTAGAGCAACTGCCGAAATCGCGTCTCGGGATCGTCCGAGAGCGAACGCAGCAGCCGATCGATCATCCGCGGCGCGGCATCGGGCCTCCATTCCGTCCCCTTGATCGTGGCATAGGGATCGACGCCATGCCACGGCCCCGGCTGGAAGTAACGGGTTGCCTCCAAGACGCGGCGATAGAAATATGCCTCCGCCCAATACCACGGCACCTCGAGCCACGAGCGACCGAAGTAAGGACGCGAGACCTGATCCCAAAACGGCTTATCGGGGGTAGATTCCCGGAGCGGCCGGATCGTTCCCTCCGTGATTTCTGAGCGCAACTCAGCCATGGCTTGGCGGATCTCTTCCGAGAACGCGTTATGCGCCACGATGTCATCGATGATGCGCGGGATGCGGACCTTGAACGTGTTGTATGCAAACGACCCCAGTTCCGACGTCATTAATGGCGGCGGTAACGCCTCAGGATCGATTAAGGAAGGCGGAACCACAGGCACGACCATGTTGTTCACCCTTCGTCTTCCGTCCTTCGTCATTCGTCCTTCATCATCTGTCTGACATCGGCTCCCACTGGGCCAGGAACATACCCAATAGGATCAGCGCGCCGCCGACCGCCTGGGAGGGCATCATCCGCTCGCCCAAGAACGTCACAGCCAGGAGGATAGAGAAGAACGGCTCGATGGAGCCGAAGATCGCCGCCCGTCCAGGGCCGAGCAGGCCGATCCCCCACCACAGCATCATGATGGCCAGAGCCGTCGAGAAGACGGCGAACAGGCTCGCCCATATCCAGCCCTCGGCCTCGAAAGCGAAGGACAATTGACCGGAGAGCCATGCGTAGAAGAACGTGCCGATCATCGCGCCGAGGATTTGCCAGGTCGCGCTCATCACCGGAGGCGCGCCTCGCGTCCACCGCTGTCCCACCAGCACATAAGCCGTCTGGATGATCATGTTGATGGTCATCAGCAGGATCCCCTTCCAGGCGACAGCCTCCAGGGGCCTGGCGAAGAGGATCACGCCGCCCGTCAACACGGCCACCAACGCCATCACCTGCTGGCGACGCAGCGGCTCCTTCAGGAATAGCCAACTCCCTAGGTTGATCGAGAGCGGATACAGGGCGACGAAGAGGGAGATCAGCCAGGCTGGCGCCACGTTGAGCGCCTCGAACCAGGTTACGCCCAGCAGCGTGTACGCCAGGAAGCCCAACAGGAACAGGGCGACCGTCTGGCGGCGCGGCAAAGGGGTCCAGTGACGGGTCAACCGCAGGAAGGCCACCAGGGCGATCGAGGCGAGGGCGAAGCGCAGGAACACAGCCGTGCCAGGCGTGATCCCGGCGCGATAGGCGTTACGAATGAAGACGACCGCGCTAGCGTAACACATGGCCGAACCGGTGGCGATGAGGGCACCTTTGCGCACCGTGGACGTGGAGATCGAAGTGGTTACCGACATCGATGGGCTCGTCCTCCCGCTTCGCAAAAGCCAGACGCTCATCTTGGAAGATGAGCGAACCCAAAAGTCCCCCCGGGGAGAGAGGTTCCCTGGGGGGACCCTAACATCCGGGCATGTCAGCGAGGCTGAGATTACTCCAGCCCCATACTCCTGAGGTTGTTGTAGCTGATAGCCAGGCTCTCAAACGGATCGCGTAGACATCGATCCTGTTCGACGGCATACCACTCCACCCCAGCCTCACGACAGGCGGCCAGGATGGCAGGCCAGTTCAAGTTCCCCTCGCCCACCTCGGCCATCTCCTGCTTCCCATCGATGATGACCATGTCCTTGAGATGTACCACGGGCATCCGCCCTCTCATCTTCCGGATCCACGCCGCCGGATCGCCGCCTCCGTGCTGTACCCAATAGGTGTCGATTTCCGCCCGCACATAACGGGGATCAGTCTCCTCGAAGATGATGTCCAGGCCGGTCCGCTTGCCAAAGCGCTGGAACTCGAAGCTGTGATTATGATAGCTGAAGGTCAGCCCCGCCTCGTACAGGGCGCGGCCGATCTCGTTCGCCTCCTTAGCGAACTGGTGGAATCCCTCCTCGCCCATCTCCCGATATTTCGGAGGCATGCTCCCCAGGGCGACGTGTTTACATCCCCATAGCTGATGCTCCTCGATCACCGCCTGCAATTCATTCTTCAGGCGATCGTAGCTCGTATGGGTGATGCACAGAGTCAGGCCCTCCCTGTCAAGCATCTCCTTGAGCCTAGCGGGCTCAATCGGCCCGATAGCGGACACCTGCACGGCCCGATAACCAATCTCCCGAATCTTCCGCAGGGTCTCGGCCAGACCCTCCGGGGTCTGCGTGAACTCCCGCACCGTATATAACTGAGCGGCCAGCACCGCGCGTGCCATGGAAACCTCCTATGCATCGTCATTCCGATATGAAAAACGGCCTTTCAGGCCCATGATCGGGGATCATCTTACCCGAGTGGAGAACGGCTGTCAATTTTCTATCCATCTGATGATCCAGGCTGATCCTCACCCTGCTTCACAGTTGTCTTTGAGGGTCACTCATGATATCATGCGGTTAAGTACGCATTCCCTCCTCGCGGTGTGTTTTCTCTACTGACGAGTCTAAAAGCACAAGACGGACGTTTACATCCTACAGCCCTGATCGATCCCGTTCATTCCAACCTATAACCAAGGAGTTCGACATATGCAGAAGCTGACGCCGGAACTCGAGGAACTCTGCGTAAACACGATCCGAACGCTGACTATGGATGCGGTGCAAAAGGCCAATTCTGGTCATCCCGGTATGCCCATGGGTATGGCCGACGTCGCGTTCGTGCTGTGGACCCGCTTCCTGCGCCATAATCCCAGGAACCCCAAATGGGTCAACCGTGATCGGTTCGTCCTCTCCGCGGGACATGGGTCCATGCTCCTTTACAGCCTGCTCTATCTCACCGGGTATGATCTCTCGCTGGAGGAGATCAAGCGCTTCCGCCAATGGGAGAGCAAGACTCCCGGCCATCCCGAATACGGGCTCACGCCGGGCGTGGAGACCACCACGGGCCCACTCGGGCAGGGGTTTGCCAACGGTGTGGGCATGGCCCTGGCGGAGCGCATGCTGGCCGCCCGATTCAACCGTCCCGGCTTTGAGATCGTCAATCACTATACTTATGCCATCGTCAGCGACGGCGATCTGATGGAGGGGATCTCCCACGAGGCCGCCGCTCTGGCTGGTCATCTCGGCCTCGGCAAGCTCATCTATCTCTATGATGACAACGGCATCTCCATCGACGGCCCCACCAGCCTGACCTATAGCGACGACGTCGCGAAACGCTTCGAGGCGTATCACTGGCACGTGCAAAAGGTCGATGGGCATGATCGCCAGGCGGTAGCGGAGGCCATCCGCGCGGCCCAGGCCGAGACTCAGCGCCCGTCTATCATCATCTGTCGCACCCACATCGCCTACGGGAGCCCCAATAAGCAAGACACGGCGGCATCCCACGGTGCGCCGCTGGGGGAGGAGGAGGTCCGGCTGACGAAGCGCAATCTGGGATGGCCTGAGGATGCACAGTTCCTTGTGCCAGAGGAGGCCTTGGCCGTCTTCCGACAGGCCATTGAGGAGGGCGCTCAACGCGAGCAGGAGTGGAACGAGCTGTTCAGCCGCTATAAGACCGAATATCCCGATCTGGCCGCGGAGTTCGAGCGGGTGATGGCGGGGAGGCTCCCCGAGCGATGGGAGGATCAGCTCCCCGTCTTCAAGGCGGGGGATCCCGACATCGCCACCCGCGCGGCCTCCGGCGCCACGCTCAACGCGCTCGTCCCCGTCATCCCGGAGTTGATCGGCGGCTCCGGCGATCTGACACCTTCCAACAACACGCGCGCTAAAGACATGGAAGAGGTCAAACCCGGCGATTTCAGCGGCCGGTATATCCACTTTGGTGTGCGCGAGCACGGCATGGGCGGCATCATGAACGGGATCGCCCTACATGGCGGCCTGATCCCCTACGGCGGCACCTTCCTGGTGTTCTCCGACTACATGCGTCCATCGATTCGCGTGGCGGCCATGATGGGTGTTCACGTCATCTACGTCTTTACCCATGATTCCATCTTCGTCGGCGAGGACGGCCCAACCCATCAACCGGTGGAACACCTGGCCGCGCTGAGAGCCATCCCCAACCTGGTGGTCATCCGACCGGCCGACGCGAACGAGACGGTGGAGGCGTGGAAGGTGGCGCTGACTCGAAGCGGCCCAGTCGCCCTGGCGCTCACCCGACAGAAGCTTCCCATCCTCGATCGATCGCAACTGGCGCCAGCTTCCGAACTGCACAAGGGCGCCTACGTCCTGGCCGACGCGGCTAACGGCCGGCCGGACGTGATCCTCATCGCTACCGGGTCCGAGGTCGCCCTGGCGCTCCAGGCGCGGGATCTACTGGCCGTCGACGGTATCCAGGCCCGCGTCGTCAACATGCCGAGCTGGGAGCTGTTCGAGGAGCAGCCGCAGAGCTATCGCGAGGAGGTGTTGCCGCCTGACATCACCCGACGCGTTGCGATAGAGGCGGCCGTCCGTCAGGGATGGGATCGATACATCGGGCCAGAGGGGATCTTCATCGGCCTCGATCGCTTCGGAGCCTCGGCTCCGTATAAAGTGCTGGCGGAGAAGTTCGGCTTCACGCCAGAGCGCGTGGCCGAGGCCGCCCGCTCGCTCTTACGCTAGCCTGAGAACGAAATTCCCCTTCCCTCTCCCAAGTTTGGGAGAGGGAAGGGGACCCAAAGGGTGGGGTGAGGGCTTCACTACTTTGTCTGCTCTAGAAGCGGCGTCAACGCCGCCTCGATCGAGGCTTCATCGGTCACCTCACACTCAACGTCGGAGAAGATGTACCAACGCTCGACATGCGTGACCGATGCCCCTGGCTCTAACCACACCAGCGGCCCCAAGGTCTCCAGCTCCAGGAACCGCTCGTTAGCGTAACACTCAACGGTACAGCCATTGTCTGGATAGGCAGCCCCGGGTTGATACTCAAAGCGTTTAATGAAGACCTGGCCATCATTCCAGCAGGCGCACCACCCATCGGTCGCGCTGATGCCGAACTTGGTCGGCCCCCTGCTGGGATCCTGGCAAAGCGTCACGAACTTCGTCCCCCAATGCCAGCGGGGATCGGCCATGTCCGTATAAGGCCAGAGCGTGATGGAGCGATTCGGCAATAGGGCCGTAGGATCGGGAGCCTGTGGTTGAGGGACGATGGCCACGGAGCGTAAGGCCATCACGCTCAACGCCCAGGGCGCGAGCTGAATCGTCCACAGCCCCTCATTGCGCAGCGTGTGGGTCACCTCGAAGTGCCCGGAGACGAGGGCCACGCGCATGATCTTCTGGATCCCGGTCGTCCTCTCCAGCGGCGGCGTCAGGGTAAGCACGTCTCCCTCCGTCTTCACATCGACGGGCTCATTATCCGGATAATAAGAGCGAGGCATGGCCTCAGGCGAATGCCAAAGCCGATGACCACCATATAATCGCCACTCATCACCGCCGGTGAGCCCCATCTCCTCTTCGAGCCCACCGAACAGGTTTCGATCACCCACGAAGCTCAGCCGTACGATGCGAGGGCCGACATCACTGGTGGCCACGATCTCGATCCGGCCATCGCTCAGGCGATAACAATTAGGCCATCCGGCATATTCGACGCGCTCAATCATCTCCGCCTCCTTGTACCAGGTATGCCAAGCGGGTATGCCACGACCGGCATCTCTCGACCGGCCGCCTTCACCGTTATGCCCATTATAGCACGCAGGTTGTGTCCCCAGCCAACCCGCGTGTATACTACGTGCAACGCCCTGTACAAAGGCCACATCATGAACCCTGAGATCCATTTCACGCTGGGGCCGGCATCTTGGCCTTCCCATGTCCTGCAGGCTATCCTGGAAGCCGGCGTGGCCGCCTGTCGTATCAATCTATCCCACACCCGGCCAGGACAGATAGCGGCGTGGTTTTCCCACGTGCGCGCCATCGCGACCCGGGTTGGCCGTCCTCTCCGCATCGGCGCGGACGTGCGGGGGCGCAAGCTGCGGATCGGCCCGCTCCCCGGGGGCCAGATCGAGTTGGCGCCAGGCCAGCCGTTTCGCCTGATCCCGGTCGATACGAGCGATGAGGTCATGGGTGACGCCTATCGCGTCTCGGTCAACTACCCGGAGCTAGGACGGATCGTGCTCCAGGGGGATGCGATCCTGCTCGACGACGGAGCGCTCCGCCTGCGCGTGGAGTCCGCGAGGGACGAAGAGGTACAGTGCACCGTTGAGATCGGCGGCGTGTTGCCGGAGCGCAGCGGCGTGAACGTGCCCGGCCGACATATTACGCTCCCCGCACTGACGATGAAGGACAGGAGGGATCTGGACGCGCTGGCGCCATTACGACCCGACTTCGTCTATCTGTCTTATGTCGAGACAGCAGACGATATCACGCTGTTGCGCCGGGAATTGGCCAGGCGAGGGTTGCACATCCCGATCGTCGCCAAGATCGAGCGCGCGGTGGCATTGGAGCACATCGAAGAGATCGCCCGGTCCGCCGATGCATTGTGTCTGGCCCGGGGCGACCTGGGCGTCGAGGTGCCGCTGCCCCGGTTGCCTTACGTGCAACGGCAAGTGATCGCTGCCGCGCGGAGAATGGGCACGCCCGCCTTGCTGGCCGGCGAGGTTATGTTCTCGCTGGTCAGCCGACAGACACCGTATCGGGCCGAGGTTACCGATGTGGTTGTGGCATTGGAGCAAGGGTATAGGGGATTCGTGCTGTCCGACGAGACAGCGGTGGGATGCGATCCGGCCGGGGCCGTCCGATGGCTGCACCGCATTGCCGCGGCTGTTACATAGGTGACTGGCGCTTTGGAAGTGTCGGTCACCTCCCCCGTGTTCTCCCACAGGTAGACCGTGTCCCAGAAAATAGCGATTGGACCTTCTGAACAATCCAATGGTAGAATATATACGGTTATATGGCTTCCTGGAATACTGGAGGGAAAATATGAAAGTGACGGTTTTAGTGCCTGATGAATTACATCGTGAGGTTAAGGCAGAAGTAGCCAGGCGAGGAGACACAGTAACGCGAATCGTTATCGAGGCCTTCCGACGTTACTTGGCGGAGGGAGACGAGTGGACTCGATGGGAAGTAGCGTTGGAGCAGGCTCGACAGGTGCGCGAAGCGCAGCGTGCCCGCCGTGGGGAGTGGGAAGGTCTGGACATTGCAAGCATGGTGAGAGAGAGCCGTGAGCATCGCACAGCCCAGATCTGCCAGGCCCTTGATCGTGATTGATGCTAGCTTGGTCCTACGTTTGCTCATCGATGAGCCGGGATCTGAAGAAGCCCAAGCCTTGTGGGAGTCATGGAAGACACAACGGGCCATTGTGAGTGCACCCACGCTGCTTATCTACGAAGTCGCGAACGGATTGCATCAGGCGTTCCGGCAGAATGTTCTGACAGAAAGAGAATTAACTGCAGCATTGCAAGCCTTTGTGCATTTCCCCGTGCGTTATCATGACCCTCTAGGACTAGTACCTCGAGCGGTGGAACTATCGCGAGAATTGGGACTACAAGCGACATATGACAGCTTTTATATCGCTTTGGCGGAGTCGCTCCAGGGCGAGTTCTGGACAGGGGATCAAAAGCTGTATAATCACGTCCACGAACGTATACCGTTTGTGAAGTCTCTTTGGGCTGACTAGAAGTCCGCCTCTCCTTCCTCGTAGTGTCCGCCACGCGTGCGCAGTAGGCTGGCCGTCGCAGTCCTCAGGTATGCTGATAGCGGCATTCCTGTCGGATCGTCTCTACCATTGCCTCGATGTTGGCCTCCGGCGTGTGGATGGGGATATCGTGTGTGGAGAGGATGAGCCCGCCCGAGGGGCCGAGGGTCTCGAACGTCCTCAATACGTGACGTCGCACATCGGCGGGCGTGCCGTTGGGGATGACGCCATAGGTGTCCAGCCCACCGTAGACGGCCAACTGTCCCCTGTACCTCGCCCGGAAGGCATCCAGGTCATTGAGCGGAGGCTCCAGGGGGTTCACGGCGTCAAATCCGAGCTCAACCAGATCGTCCAGGATGGCGGTCAGGTCACCATCGGAATGGAACAAGACGGGCAGCCCCGCGGCGTGCGCGATGGCGATAGGCTCGGCGAAGCAGGCGAACACCGTCTGACGGATGTGCTCTCGCGAGAGCATGAGCCCATCCCGGCCGGCGATGTCATCCATCAGGTAAATGGCGTCTATGTCCAAACGCACCAACCGTTCTACGAGCGCCGCGTAGATACTCGCCCAGCGACGTATGATCTGTTCCAAGACCTCCGGGCTGTCATATATATCCAGGAACAGATTCTGATACAGCCGCATCCCGTGCAGAATGGTGAGCGGCCCCACCACATCCACGAAGATGGCCACGTCTGGGAAGCGAGCCCGATCCGCCCGGATGGGATCGTAGACGGCATCGTCGGTGGGATCGGGGACCGGCAGGTCGAGGACTTCAGCCAGGGACTGGACCAGCGGGGCTACATGCCAGACGGTGCCATCTCGCTCGATAGTGGGACCGGCCGGCCACATCCAGCCGGGGAAACTCTCCAGGACATCTGCCCCGAAGTGGGTGATGCGGAAATATTCGCCGTATCGAGCCGCGTACCGCGCCATCAGACGACGATCCATCCAGAAGTTAAACGGCACGCGGTCGGGCCGTTCATGGCTCAGCGCGGCGCGCACGCGATCACGACTGGACCAGGTCTTGCTAGCCACCAATCCCTGCCTTCATTGAGGAAAGCCTTCCATAGAATGAAATTATTCGGGGAACGAATGCGACATGGTGGACATTTCTTGACCTCTCCCTTCCTCCGCCCGCCGTTGGCGGGCACCTCCTTCCCTCCCCGCAGCGGGGAGGGAAGGAAGTTGGGAGGATAGGAGGGGTCTCTTTAATCCAGATGGAAGACCTCCTCCAGCCTGATCAGGCCCTCGTCCGGGCGCTGCCCCTCTAGCTCCTCAAAGAAGGGGGCCATCTCGGCCTGCCAGCGCGCGTTCACCTCTTTCTCGGCCATGGCGGCCAGCGCCTTCTCGAAATCCTCCGTCTCCAGGTAGCCAAACAATAAGCCATCATCTCGCATGAACAGCGAGTAATTACGCCATCCCGCTTCCCGCAAGGCCTGCAACATCTCCGGCCAGACATGCTTATGGCGCTCTTTGTACTCCTCGATGCGATCCTTCTTGACTTTGAGGACGAATGCCACGCGTTCCACGATCTCCCTCCTACGTCACAACAGCGAGCTCCAGACCGGATAGACGGGCCAGCTTCTTGATCCTGCTGACCTGGTGCCCCACGCCTAGCGCCACATGATGAGTTGGGCCCTCCTCACACCACCGGTTCATAAACGTCGCCGGATCAAGGGGGAACTTCAGACGCGAGTTGGTGTTCCCAATCCGCAGGATCGGGCCCGGGATGGATTCCCCCTCTGCCGCCACCATCTTGAGGCGGCCATCGGCCGTCTGGGTCATGCCCAGGATGGTGATCGGCCCGGTCTTCACGCTGAACTCCACCGAGACGCCGAAGCCGCGCTTGCCATGATAGAGGCCCAGACCACGCAGCACAGGTTTCGAGTCGCTGATCGCGATATGTCCCGGACCATCATGCCCCATGAGGATGAAATTATCCACGAAATCCATCGCGTAAAACTCGGTATAGGAGCCACCCGCCTCAAACCGGTCCATGATCAGCATCGCGATACAGGTCTTCAAATCCCCCTCACCGGAGGCCGGGATGCCCCGGGCCGTCAGCAGGGAGTTGCCCATGATCATCCCTGCCGCGAGCCGCTCGAACTCGTTCCCGTCCAACCCGCGGTAATAATATGTCAGGCCGTCCAGATCAAAGTCGGCGACGAGCCTATCCAGCCCAACAGCCACGCGCGCGGCCCAGTCCAGATCTTCCTCGTGAATGGGCCGGGCGATGGGGTCCTTTCCCGGCTCAGCGAATTCAAACAGCTCTCGCGCCTCCGCCTTCTTCGCCTCCACCTCCGCTTCAGTGGCGGCCTGGACCCGCTTCTGCAGATCCTCCATCTCCAGAAGCTCGATGTGGGTGC